>NZ_FOYV01000002.1 GCF_900115175.1 Marinobacter gudaonensis | reverse complement strand
CGCTGCGAGGCGTTGAGCTAACCGGTACTAATTGCTCGTGCGGCTTGACTATATAACACCCAAGACAATTGCGGATAACGCAAGAGCTAGCGAAAGCCACGCTCTAACGAAATCAACATCACTTAACTCTATCCCGTCCCCCAGTGATCAACCGTTTTGCCTGACGACCATAGCGGTCTGGAACCACCTGATCCCATCCCGAACTCAGAAGTGAAACAGACCAGCGCCGATGGTAGTGTGGCGTTGCCCATGTGAGAGTAGGTCATCGTCAGGCTCCTAAATAAAACAGCCCCGACAGCATCAGCTGCCGGGGCTTTTTTATTTTGGATCGAGGCCCTGCTGTGCACTACAAAGGCCCCCATGTGACCAGCTTGCCAACGGCAAGCGCAGGACGCGGGAGCGCAGCGACGGCGGGCCCGAAGGGCCGAGCGCGACAGCGCGAGCAATGTAGGTCATCGTCAGGCTCCTAATACCCAAAACCCCAGCATCCTTGATGCTGGGGTTTTTTATTGGCCGGATAAAAGTTCCCGTGCCTACGGTGATATACTCTTGCCATTACAAATCCAATCCCCCATGGAGCCTCACAATGCCTGAGACTGATCATCTGGTAATTTTCGATACAACGCTCCGTGATGGCGAGCAGAGCCCCGGGGCGACCATGAACAAGGCAGAGAAACTTCGCATCGCCAAGGCCCTTGAGAAGCTCCGGGTGGATGTGATCGAGGCGGGATTCGCGATTGCCAGTCAGGGCGACTTTGAGGCAGTAAAAGCCATCGCCGAGTCGATCAAGGAATCTACAGTCTGCAGCCTTGCCCGGGCGCTGGATAATGACATTGACCGCGCAGCGGAGGCTATTCGTCCAGCGGCGCAAGGGCGTATTCATACGTTTATTGCAACTTCTCCAATCCACATGAAGCACAAGCTGCAAATGCAGCCGGATGAAGTGGTTGAGCAGGCAGTTCGGGCCGTGAAGCGTGCTCGCAGCCATGTGGACGATGTGGAGTTCTCCTGTGAGGACGCCGGTCGCTCCGAGCTGGATTTTCTCTGCCGGATCATTGAGGCTGCCATCGATGCGGGTGCCCGTACCATTAACATTCCCGACACCGTGGGTTATGCCATTCCCGAGCAGTTTGGCGAGACCATCCATCAGTTGCTCAACCGGATTCCAAATGCCGACAAGGCTATCTTCTCGGTGCATTGCCATAACGACCTGGGGCTTGCCGTGGCCAACTCTCTGGCTGCGGTGTCCCGCGGTGCCCGTCAGGTAGAGTGCACCATTAATGGTCTGGGCGAGCGCGCCGGCAACGCCGCACTGGAAGAGATCGTGATGGCAGTCCGCACGCGCCAGGATTTGTTCCAGATCGACACCCGTATAGATACCCAGCATATCGTGCCTGCCTCCCGCCTGGTCTCTACTATTACCGGTTTCCCGGTTCAGCCCAACAAGGCCATCGTTGGCGCGAACGCCTTTGCCCACGAGTCGGGTATTCATCAGGACGGTGTGCTCAAGCATCGGGAAACCTACGAGATCATGCGGGCGCAGGACGTGGGCTGGCACACCAATAGTCTGGTGCTGGGCAAGCATTCCGGCCGCAACGCGTTCCGGACTCGTCTGATGGAGCTGGGCATTCAGTTTGAAACCGAAACTGAGCTGAACGAAGCGTTTACCCGATTCAAAGCACTGGCCGATCTCAAGCATGAGATTTTCGATGAGGATCTCCAGGCCATTGCCAGTGATACCCGGCAAAAAGAGGAAGAAGGCCGGTACGGACTGGTCTGCATGCAGGTCTGCTCGGAAACCGGCGTGGTCCCCAAGGCCAACTTGACCCTCACGGTGGATGGCAAGGAGCACAAGGTGGAAGCAGAGGGAAGTGGTCCGGTCGATGCAACCTTCAAGGCCATAGAGTCCCTGGTGGATTCTGGCTGTAATCTGCAGCTTTATTCGGTCAACAACATCACCAGTGGTACCGACGCCCAGGGTGAGGTCACGGTGAGACTGGAGCGTGGCGGCAGGATAGTGAACGGTGTGGGTGCCGACACGGACATTATTATCGCTTCCGCCAAGGCCTACATTGAGGCGCTCAATCTGATCAGCCGGGGTGGCATTCGGCAGCACCCGCAGGTGGCGGATGTTTAAAACGGCGATTCCAGAGATGCAGGCAGCCTGAATGATTCGAACTGAAACCGAACGGCAGTTCTATCTTGCCACCGCGGGCATCCGCCTGTGGTATGCCCGCAAACCGTTACCCGGTGCAGCCCCGAGTCCTGATTTCGAGTTCCTCCCGGAGCCGCCCCGTGCCGAGCGGGTGGCGCCGGAACCGGTGGCATCCCCAGGCATGAGACCCCTACCGGCCAGGAAATCGTCTCAGAGACAGACGAGTGCGAAAGACGGCGGCGCCCGTATTGCCGACCTTCAGGCTCTTATGGAAGAGCAGCCCGTCGCCGGTAAAGCGCCGTTGCCGGAGCCGTTGGCTACCACATCCGGATCGGAGCCTGCGAAGGAGTCGGAAAGTCGAATCGCCGATCAGCCGGTCTCAGGGTCTGCCCAGGCCCTCGACATCAGGATCTGGGCTGGCGACCGGGTGGCGTTGATCGCTGACTTTTCTTCAGACGCGAGTCAGCGGCTCCAGGAAGTCCTGGCCGCCAACATTCTGGCCAGCGTCGGAGAACGTCAGGCCCGTGACCTGGGCCGGATCGGCTGGCCGATCTTCAACAATTTGCGGGTTCTGGCCAAGAATGGCAGTAACGTGCAGGAGGTTCTTCGCAGTGTGGTGGCTGGAATCAATGGGCATGAGATTATAGTGCTCAGGAGTGCGTCAAAGGGCAGTAACGACTGGATTGCAGAAGCCCTGGAGCGTTCACCGGCGGTAAGCTTTCCGCATTCGCTGGCAGAGCTTGCGGGCGACTCAGGCCTCAAGCGGAGACTCTGGCAGTTGATCAAGCCGCTGGGCGCCCGTTGATGGCCCGTCCTGGTGTCTATCAACAGGTCCTGCTGTCCGATTTGCAACTGAGGCCTCTGGCAGAGGAAGACCTGCCTTCGGTTCTGGATATTGAGCGTCAGGGCTATTCCCACCCATGGAGCGAGGCCGTTTTCCTGGATTGTTTCAAGGACAGTTACCGCCTCTGGGCTGCCAGCCATGGTGATCGTCTTGCGGGCTATGCCGTGGTTGCCTACATGGCCGGAGAGGCACACCTGCTCAATCTCTGTGTCCACCCGCTGGCCCGGGGGCAGGGCGTCGGGCGGTACCTCCTCAAACATCTGCTTGCCACCGCGGCCCACGAGGGCATGTCGCAGTTGCTGCTGGAAGTCCGGATAAGCAACAGGCCCGCCATTGATCTGTATCGTCGGGAGGGCTTTCACGAGATCGGGCAGCGCCCCGGATATTATCCGGCACCCGACGGCCGCGAGGATGCCCTGGTGATGGTTCGTACGCTGTCGCGCTAGCGTGCAGTCAGTACGCCGGTGTTCGCGAATTCAACCCATAGGCTCTATAATGGCCGCCTTTTTCCGAGCTTCAGATTCAGGTTCCGTTTCGATTATGTCTACCCTTTCCAAGGAAGTGGCCAAGCGCCGTACCTTCGCCATCATATCGCACCCGGACGCCGGTAAAACCACCATCACGGAGAAGGTCCTTCTGTTCGGGCAGGCTATCCAGAAGGCGGGCACCGTCAAGGGCAAGAAATCGGGCCAGCATGCCAAGTCCGACTGGATGGAGATGGAAAAAGAGCGGGGCATTTCTGTCACCACCTCGGTGATGCAGTTTCCCTACGGTGGGCGGCTGGTGAACTTGCTGGATACGCCGGGCCACGAGGATTTCTCGGAAGACACCTACCGGACGCTGACCGCCGTGGACTCCTGCCTCATGGTTATCGATAGCGCCAAGGGCGTTGAGGAACGAACCATCAAGCTGATGGAGGTCACGCGACTGCGGGATACTCCTATCCTGACGTTCATGAACAAACTCGACCGTGACACGCGAGACCCCGTGGAACTCATGGACGAAGTTGAGGACGTGCTCAAGATTGCCTGTGCGCCGATCACCTGGCCCATCGGCATGGGTAAGAGTTTCAAGGGCGTATACCACCTGTTGCGGGACGAAGTGATTCTGTACCAGTCGGGCCAGGGGCACACCATTCAGGAGAAGCGGGTGATTCCCGGGCTTGATAATCCCGAGTTGGATCAGGCCATTGGTGCCTACGCCACAGACCTGAGAGACGAGATCGAACTGGTCAAGGGAGCATCCCACGAATTCGACCAGCAGGCTTTTCTTGCCGGCGAACTGACCCCGGTATTCTTCGGTACCGCCCTGGGTAACTTTGGTGTGGATCACATGCTGGATGGTCTTGTGGATTGGGCGCCGGCGCCGCAGCCCAGGGAGACCGACCAGAGACTGGTGGAGCCAGCGGAAGACGGCTTCTCGGGCTTTGTCTTCAAAATACAGGCCAATATGGATCCTCAGCACCGGGATCGGGTGGCCTTCCTGCGGATTGTGTCCGGCAAATACAGCCAGGGCATGAAGGCCCGCCATGTGCGCATCGGCAAGGAGGTTCGGTTCTCCGATGCCCTGACCTTTATGGCCGGGGACCGTGAGCATGCAGACGAAGCCTTCGCTGGCGATATCATCGGTCTGCACAATCACGGCACCATCCAGCTGGGCGACACCTTCACTGCGGGCGAGGACATGAAGTTCACGGGTATACCGAACTTCGCTCCGGAACTGTTCCGCCGGATTCGCCTGAAGGATCCGCTCAAGGCCAAGCAGTTGCAAAAGGGGTTGATCCAGCTGTCCGAGGAAGGGGCCGTGCAGGTGTTCCGGCCGCTTCGCAACAATGACCTGATTGTAGGTGCCGTCGGGGTGCTGCAGTTTGATGTTGTGGTCAGTCGCCTGAAAAGCGAGTACAAGGTGGAAGCCATCTACGAGCCGATCAACGTGGCGACGGCGCGCTGGGTGACCTGCAAGGACGAGCGCAAGCTCGACGAATTCCAGCGCAAGAACAACGACAACCTGGCGCTGGATGGCAGCGACAGGCTCGCCTACATTGCGCCAACCATGGTAAACCTGAACCTGGCCCAGGAGCGTTACCCGGACATTCAGTTCCACAAAACCCGGGAACATTGAGAGCACCGGGGGCAGGGAGGTGACCATGGAGTTGATCGACGCCCATTGCCATTTCGACTTTCCCCGCTTCGACGACTGCCGCGCTGCGGAACTGGATGCCGCTCGCGCCCAGGGTATGAGCCGCCTGGTCATACCCGGTGTTCGGCGGCCGGACTGGGGGCGGGTGCGGGATACTGCAAAAGGCTATGACGGTCTTTACTACTGCCTGGGCATTCATCCCTGGTTCGTTGCTGAACACGGTGACGACGACCTCGCCGAGCTACGCCGACAGCTGATAGCGCGGCCTGAGGAGTGCGTGGCCGTGGGTGAGTGTGGTCTGGACCGTTTACATGGCAATCTTGACGAGCAGTGGCCCTGGTTTGAGGCGCAGATCGAACTGGCCTCGGAACTTGCGCTGCCACTGGTGGTGCATTCGGTCAAAACCCATGACGAAATTCACGGTTGTCTAAGGCAGCGTCATTGGTCCGGTCGTGCGTTGATCCACGGATTTTCGGGCAGCAAGGAACAGGCCGGCAAGCTGGCCGATCTGGGGTGCTTTATCGGCATTGGAGGCGTGATTACCCATTCACGGGCCCGTAAGACCCGGGAGACGGTTGCCGGGCTACCTCTGGACTGCCTGGTGCTTGAAACCGACGCCCCCGATATGGCGCCGGAGGGAGTGAAAAAGGGGCGCAATTCCCCTGTGTATCTGACGCAAATTTTCCGGGCGCTCGCGGACCTCCGGCCAGAGCCCGAGGACGTCCTGGCCCGGGCTCTGATCGACAACGCGTGCCGCCTGTATGGTTGGCCCGGCGTGTGGATAAGTGAATAACGAAACAGTGTGGCGCGGGGTTGGTTTTCCCGGGTGGTTCGAGTATACTTCGCGCCCTGGCTTTTCAAGGCGATGTCATTATCTCAGCCCCGAATGATGGCAGCGCAACATACAGGTATGGAACCTCCTCCGGATGCCTTGCATTTACCGGTGGCGGTTTTTAACGTTTCTTATATAGCGTTCAAGGCGGAATCATGAAGACTCTGAGTGCGAAACCAGAAACAGTAAAACGTGACTGGTACGTTGTAGACGCAGCCGGCAAGACGCTGGGTCGTCTGTCAACCGAAATCGCCCTTCGTCTGCGGGGCAAGCATAAGCCTGAGTACACCCCTCACGTAGACACCGGCGATTACATTGTTGTGATCAATGCGAGCCAGGTGCGGGTTACCGGCAAAAAAGCATCTGACAAGATGTATTACAGCCATACCGGCTTTCCCGGTGGAATCAAATCCATCAACTTCGAGAAGCTGGTCGACAAGGCACCCGAGCAAATCATCCAGAAGTCTGTGAAAGGCATGCTTCCGAAGGGCCCGCTCGGCCGCGCCATGTTCAAGAAGCTGAAAATCTATGCCGGCGCTGAGCATCCTCACGCAGCCCAGCAGCCCAAAGAACTCGACATTTAACGGAAGGCGGATATGTCTGTAGCACAAAATTACGGTACTGGTCGCCGCAAGACATCCACGGCTCGGGTTTTCATCAAGCCGGGAAGCGGTAACATCTCTATCAATGGTCGCTCCATCGAAGACTTTTTCGGTCGTGAGACCCTGCGCATGATCGTTCGTCAACCGCTCGTGGTTGCCGAGTCCACCGATCGTTTCGATATCAACATCACTGTGAAGGGTGGTGGTATCAGTGGCCAGGCCGGCGCTATTCGCCACGGTCTGACCCGCGCTCTGATGGACTACGACGAAACCCTGCGTCCGGCTCTGCGCAAAGCGGGTTACGTTACCCGTGACGCCCGTGAAGTCGAGCGTAAGAAAGTGGGTCTGCGCAAGGCGCGTAAGCGTCCTCAGTACTCCAAGCGTTAATCACGCTGGTGCAGAACCGAAAAACCCGACCCCTCCGGTCGGGTTTTTTTATGCCTTGCCGGTTGGTTCCCGAATTGACATGGCGCAGGGAGTGGGCGTCTTGCCGGGGCTTTCCGACTTGTAAGCCCCTGGTAATTTCATTACCATTTGGGCGCTTATATTTTTGGGTTGTGAAGTCCTTTAAGATGCACGTGCCGGCGGTTCTGCGGGCTGTAGCATCGCCTGATGGGAGAAAACCATAATGAGTAATGGCGACGTTAGCCAGGGCCGGCGCCGGTTTTTGATCGGTGCTACGTCTGTGGTAGGTGGAGCGGGCGTCGTCGGTGCGGCGGTTCCGTTTCTGGGGTCCTGGAACCCCAGCGCAAAAGCGGAAGCAGCCGGTGCACCGGTAACCGTCAATGTCAGCAAGATTGAGCCCGGTCAGCAGATTACGGTCGAGTGGCGCGGTAAGCCGGTCTGGATCATCCGCCGAACCGATACCATGCTTGAGAACATCGAGAAGCTGAATGAGGAAGTCAAAGACCCTCAGTCGGAAGCGCCTCAGCAGCCGCCATACATTGACGGAATCTACCGAGCGCTCAAGCCGGAAATCGCAGTGCTCGTCGGGCTCTGTACTCACCTCGGTTGCGTGCCCAGCTACCGTCCGGAAGTGTCACCTGAAGACCTGGGCGAAGACTGGCTGGGCGGTCTGTTCTGTCCCTGCCACGGTTCCAAGTACGATCTGGCTGGCCGGGTCTATGAAGCGCAGCCTGCGCCGTTGAACCTCGAAGTGCCGCCATACCGTTACGACGATGACGACACCCTGACCATTGGTCTTGATCCGGAGGCTGCGTAATGAACAAGTTCATTAACTGGGTGGATGAACGTCTGCCGGTCGTTGACGCCTGGAACAAGCACGTCGGCAAGTATTACGCGCCGAAGAACTTCAACATGTGGTACTTCTTTGGCTCTCTGGCCATGCTGGTACTGGTTAACCAGCTGGTTACCGGCATCTGGCTGACCATGAGCTACAACCCGACTGCGGAAGGCGCCTTCGCCTCCGTGGAGTACATCATGCGTGACGTTCAGTGGGGTTGGTTGCTCCGTTATCTGCACTCCACGGGCGCATCTGCTTTCTTCATCGTGGTCTATCTCCACATGTTCCGCGGCCTGATGTACGGCTCCTATCAGAAGCCCCGTGAGCTGATCTGGATCTTCGGCATGTTGATTTACCTGATCCTCATGGCTGAGGCCTTCATGGGTTACCTGCTGCCCTGGGGCCAGATGTCCTACTGGGGTGCCCAGGTTATCGTTAACCTGTTCGGTGCCATTCCGGTTATCGGGGAAGATCTGTCGCTCTGGATTCGTGGTGACTATCTGATCTCGGGTATTACGCTGAACCGCTTCTTCGCCCTGCACGTGGTGGCCCTGCCCATCGTTCTGCTTGGTCTGGTGGTTCTGCATATCCTGGCTCTGCACGAAGTGGGTTCGAACAACCCTGACGGTATCGATATCAAGAAGAACAAGGACGAGAATGGCATACCCAAAGACGGTATCCCGTTTCATCCGTACTACACGGTTCACGACCTGCTGGGTGTGGGCGTGTTCTTCTTCATCTTCTTTATCGTAGTGTTCTTCTTCCCGGAAGGTGGCGGGCTGTTCATCGAGAAGCCCAACTTTGAGCCTGCGAACCCTCTGAAGACGCCTGAGCACATTGCCCCGGTCTGGTATTTCACGCCGTTCTACGCGATGCTTCGTGCGGTTACTGTCGATCTGTTCGGCCTCCCTGCCAAATTCTGGGGTGTCGTGGTCATGGGCGGCGCGATTGCAATCCTGTTTGTTCTGCCCTGGCTGGACAAGAGCCCGGTACGCTCCATGCGCTACAAGGGCTGGATGAGTCGTATTGCGCTGGCGATCTTTGTAGTGAGCTTCGTGGTGCTCGGCTACCTGGGGCTGGTACCTGCTACCGCCGGTCGTACCGCGGTCGCCCAGATCCTGACCGTGCTTTACTTCCTCTACTTTATTCTCATGCCGTTCTACACGCGCATGGAGAAAACCAAGCCAGTTCCAGAGAGGGTGACAGGGTAATGAGAAAGCTGATATTTGGTCTTTTCATCGCAATCCTGCCGGCTCTCTCGCTGGCAGCAGGGTCGTCGGTTCCGCTGGATAAATTCGAGGCGGATCATTCAGACGACGCCTCTCTCCAGAGGGGCGCGGCCCTGTTCACCAACTACTGCATGGGATGCCATTCCATGGAGTTCGCCCGCTACAAGCGTGTGGCCGAAGATCTGGATATCCCGGACGAGCTGTACGAGGAAAACCTGATCTTCACCGGCGCCAAGATCGGCGAGTTGATGAAGAACTCCATGAAGAAAGAAATGGCGGCCGACTGGTTTGGTGCGCCGCCACCTGATCTGACGCTTGAGACCCGCCTGCGCGGTGAAGCCTGGGTGTACTCGTATCTGCGTGGTTTCTACAAGGACGAAAGCCGTCCCCTGGGTGTCAACAACGTGGTGTTCCCGAATGTCGGTATGCCCCATGTGATGGTCAGCATGCAGGGTCTGTGTGCGGTGAAACCGAACATTGGCGTTGAGGCCTCCGTGGAGCCGCTCAGTGGCAACATCAACAACGCCGACGTGTGTCCGGAGTATGCCATCGAAGGCACCATGTCTGGCGCGGAGTTTGACCAGGCCATGTACGACCTGACCAACTTCATGTCCTACATGGGCGACCCGGTCAAGCTGGAGCGCGAGCGCCTGGGGATTTTTGTTCTCATTTTCGTCGCTATTTTCTTCGTCTTCGCCTACCTGCTCAATCGTGAGTACTGGAAGGACGTACACTGAGAAATAGGGTATAATCCCCGTCCCTGAGTTCCAGCGGGCAATAACCGGCCCGCTGGATTTTTGCGTTTTTCAGGATCATTTCGGTTTGTTTACTCGTGAGGTAGTTCTATGGGCGTTGTGACCAAGCGGTCATCAATGACGTTTTTCTCGGATCCTGCCAGCCATTACAGCCACAGGGTGCGTATCGTGCTGGCCGAGAAGGGTGTTACTGTCGATATCGTGGACGTGGATCCTGACAACCCGCCGGGCGAGCTGGCCGATCTGAATCCGTACAATGCCCTTCCGACCCTGGTGGACCGTGATCTGGTGCTCTACGAGCCCAACATCATGATGGAATACCTCGACGAGCGATTTCCCCACCCCCCGCTTCTTCCGGTTTACCCGGTGGCGCGCGCGAACAGTCGTCTGATGATTCATCGGATCCAGAAAGACTGGTGTGGCCTGGTTGATCAGATTCTGGCGCAACCGACGGCCAAGGCTTCGGAGGCGGCCCGCAAGGAATTGAAGGAAAGCCTCCTGGCGACGGCTCCCCTGTTTGGTGAGATGCCGTTTTTCCTGTCTGAGGAATTCACCATCGTCGATTGCTGCATTGCTCCGATTCTGTGGCGCTTGCCGGCACTGGGTATCGAGTTGACCGAGAAGCAGGCGAAGCCGGTGCAGAAATATATGGACAGTATCTTTGGCCGAGAGGGCTTCAAGGCAAGCCTGTCTGATCTGGAAGAAGACATTCGCAGCTGATTGATCGAGGCATCGCCAGCCGGAGCAGGAGAGTGGCAGTGGTAGAGAGCAAGCACACCATGACGTCCAGTCGTCCGTACCTGGTGCGGGCCTTCAATGAATGGATTCTCGATAACGACTGCACTCCCTATATCGTTGTCGACGCCGGTGTACAGGGTGTACAGGTCCCGACGGAGCATGTGGCGAACGGGCAGATAGTCCTGAATATCAGCCCGGGTGCGGTCCGTGGACTGGTGATTGGCAACGGCGCCCTGGAATTCAGCGCTCGTTTCGGCGGCGTTCCCATGCAGGTGTTCATTCCGTTGCAGGCTGTCATGGCAATCTACGCCAAGGAAAATGGCGAAGGTATGGTGTTTGGCAGTGAGCCGGGCTCCCCTGACCCAGATGGAACCGGGCGTGAACGTGAATCGGATACGCCGAATGGTGGTGAGGAGCGTCCTTCCGGAAGGCCGACCCTGAAAGTGGTCAAGTAGATCCAGAAAGAGCCCGAAAAAAGCCAGCACACGCTGGCTTTTTTGTTAGCCCCCGAAAAGTTTGCTGTCGATAAGTCCGCACAGTGCGTTGATAATGAGCAACAGAAGCGGGGAGGCCTCTGACGGGCTCAGGTTATTGAGTGCGATCTCGTGATCCTCCGGATGCAGGAGTGAGGTAATGTCGGACTTTTCCCGGGCACTCAGTACGACCACGTTCATTTCCCGGTCGTGGGCTGCCTGGATGGCCTGAATCAGGTTGGCCTTGTGGCCATCGTCGACGATCACGAAGAGCAGGTCGCCGGGTTTGCCGATGGCACGAACCTGGCGTGAGAAAGTGTCATTGAAGCGGTTGTCGCGACAGATCGCGGAGTAGGTTGTGGCGTCTGCTCCGAGGTTCAGGGCAGGCAGTGCCGGGCGGTCCTGGTCAAACCGATTGAGCAGCGCTGTGCAGAAATATTGGGCCAGGATATTGGCATTGCCGTTGGCACAGGTGATGATCTTGCCATCCTGAAGCAAAGTGGCCACAAACGCGTTGGCAACCCCCTCAATAGCTGGAGCGGTGCTGCTGGCTGCCTGTGCGGTGTGCTCCATATGGCTGGCGAACCATTGATTGATCTGATGTTCGGTGTCGGTCATGGTACTTACTTCATGCTGCCAGGATTGCGTTCCGGATCCATTGTACCCGGTATTTGCTGACGGTTCCGGGGGTTATCGCAATGACGTCGATTCGTGCTACCCGGTCCCAGAGTCCGTGCCTGTGGAGGTAAAACGAGGCGGCCCGAACCAGTCGTTGTTGCTTGGCGTGGTTGATGGAGCTTGCCGGGTCCACAAGGTGTCCCTGGCCGCGGTACCGGACCTCAAAGAAAACCAGCGTATCGCCATCCTGTCCAATCAGGTCGATCTCGCCCCCGCGGTTATACACGTTGCGCTCAAGCAGTTTAACGCCCTTGCGTTCCAGGTAGCGCGCCGCCACTCCCTCGAAATGGTTGCCCAGGGTTCTGTTGCCATCCATGGCCTTTGATCCTCTCTTGCTGAACGTCAGTTTGGCAGGGGCAAGCTTGCCTCAGGATTTTCGCTGGTGTCCGGCTCTTCGGTGACGGGATCCGGAAGCCGTACCGGAACGCCGTCCTGGAACTGCGCCCAGAGTTGTTCCCGGTGAATGCTGCCTTCGCGGGTCATGGTAAGGATGCCTGTATGCCCGGCAATGGACGCGCTTTCAACCTGCCTCAGTAGCGGCAGCCGTTTGCTTAGTTGCCAGGCATCGGCGCCCATGGCGAACAGCCGGCCCGGTTGCCCGCGGGTTGACGACAGCAGATCGGTGGCCCGTTTACGAAGTTCGTTCTCAGGGCCAAGGACCCAGGGAATGTCCGTGAAGACTACGCCATTGAGGTCTCTGTCCCGGCCCGGCGCCGGAGAGCCTTCATACACGATGGATGGGGAATAGACCGGCAGATCGCCGCCAAAGTAAAAGGCAAAAAGCGGTTTGAACTGGCGGGCAATGGTAGGCTCCGCCACCATCACGATGGCGTCGGCATCCTGCCGGCGGCGCGGTTCGAACTCCACGTCCATGCCGATGGTTCGTTCCACCTGAATGGCCCTGTCCCGGGACACGGTAATGCCCAGCAGGTCCGCGGTTACGGCGCGAAGGTTGTCCTCCCGGAAAAAGCGCTCAATGTCCAGGGCTGTGCCGCCATGAGCGCTCATCCGCTCAAGCAGTGCGGCCTCCACCCGGTCACCCCACTCGCCTTGGGGAATGAGAACCAATACCTGCTGCAGATCTTTGGCAGCCAAACGATCGGCGATCTGGCGGGCTTCATCTTCTGCTGAAAGGCCGAACTGGTACAGACCCTCCGGTGGCTGAATGTTGGCGGGCAGGTAGTTGAGGCCGAGGGCGGGCACCGGCAATGTGTTCATGTTGCCAAGTTGCGCCAGGGCATCCTTTTCCAGGGGGCCAACAATCAGGTCAATGTTCTGCCGGGACAGCTGCTGGTACAGATCAGCGAAGGAGGTCTCAGACGTATCGAAAATCCGGATGTCGGTCTCCCCCAGATCTGCCGATTGGTCCAGGTAGTAGGCCGCCAGGAACCCATCCCGTATAGCCTTGCCCGCAGTTGCCAGCGGGCCCTGCATGGGCAGGGCCAGTGCAATTCTCTCGGGCCTGCTTGCGGCAAGACTTGCAATCAAACGAAGTTCGGAGGGCAGCACCTGGGCTGCCGGGTGCCCCGGCCAGTTATTCTGCCAGTTCCTGATGATGCGGCCCTGCTCGTCGATGCTCACGTCGGGAGCCCGGACCAGGCTGGCCAGTTCGAGCCATCCCTGGACTTCATAGCCCAGTGCTTCGGCCGAAGAAGACGCCAGTCCCTCATCGGGTACCTTCTTCAGGAGCGACCAGATCCGGTTGTGAATCTTCTGGGCATCAGCGGAAGTGTCGGTCTGGGCCAGAACCATCAGGGTGTTGGCTGCAGGCAGGGGTTTGTCTGCGAGCAGGTAGGTATCAGCCTGAAGATTGGCGGCCCTGGCGATCAGGTTGGCGGGATAATCAACAAAATCGGCAGGCGACAGGTTTGTGGTGAGCTGTTTCGCCCACGCCCTGTCTTCCAGCGCGACGGCGCTTGCCATGGCGAGCAGTTGCTTCTGGCCGGCAAGGGCCGGTGCTGGTTGCGCCAGTTGATCGCTCTGCAGTAGTGTTCGTGCGGCCGCGTGATTGCCCTGATCCTGGAATCGGCTGGCAATCCGGAGCAGGTAAGCCTGGGCGGTTTCCAAGTTGTCTTCGTTACCGGCCAGCTGAAGGGCCTCGTTTGCGGTCTGGGCGATGTGTGAGTCAAGGTTCACGCTGGCACAACCGGCGGATAGAAGGACCGCGGTTAAAAGGCTGGTCAGGGCTCGATGATGAACGCGGATCTTTATCATGGCAGGCTCGACATACTCCGGATGATTGGGCTTGTAGCGCCAGTTTAACGGTGGCAAGTTTAACAGCTCCGGGTTCAATTCACATGACGTAACTGTCACGGAGCGCGTGTTCCTGAACAGGAGTACGCGTCCAAGGCCAAAGAGGCAGGCAACTTGAAAATCGAGGGTGGTGAACTGGGTAACGACGGCGGTCGAAAAGATGGCGCCGGAGGCACGCTATACGTGGTGGCAACACCCATCGGGAATCTGGACGACCTGTCTCCACGGGCGACCCGAACTCTGGCGCGCGTGGACGTGGTAGCGGCCGAGGACACCCGGCACAGCGGGCGGCTGCTGAGTCATCTCGGCTTGCACAAACGATTGATTGCCCTGCACGACCACAACGAGAAAGACCGGGCGTCAGCGCTGATTGCCGAGTTGGCGGCTGGGCGCGATGTTGCGCTGATCTCGGACGCCGGCACGCCGCTGATTTCCGACCCCGGGTACGTAGTGGTTCGCGAAGCTCGCTCGGCTGGCTATCCGGTAAGCCCCATCCCCGGCCCATGCGCGCTGGTGGCCGCCCTGAGCGCGGCGGGCCTGCCTACCGACCGGTTTCTGTTCGCTGGGTTCCTGCCCGCCAAGCGAGCTGCTCGCCGATCGGCCCTCGAGTCCCTGGGGTCGGAAACAGCGACGCTGGTTTTCTACGAATCGCCGCACCGGGTGCTGGACTGTGTGCAGGATGTGGCTGACATTCTGGGGCCGGACCGGGAAATCGTCCTCGGTCGGGAAATCACCAAGACGTTCGAGACCTTTTATTCCGGCACCGTGTCGGTGGTGCAGGAGGCGATGGAGACTGACCCTCATGGTAGCCGTGGGGAGTTTGTCTTGATGATTCGCGGCGCGCAGGCGGAGACCGGCAAGGAAAGTGCCGGTGAACTGGACGCTGACAGGCTCATCCGGGCACTGTTGCCGGAGTTGCCGGTAAAGAAGGTGGCGAGGATTGCTTCCGAGCTCACCGGGTTGTCGAAGAACGAACTCTATAAGCGCGCGCTCGCACTGAAGGAAGGGTGAGTGGGCCGCGATCCGGTTTTTCTTGCATGGTGAGAAGGGCTCGAGTATGGTCAGCGCCGAGCTCGCCAGACAGTCGCCGCCGGTGTATCCGGGGGAGGAAAGTCCGGGCTCCACAGGGCAAGGTGCCAGGTAACGCCTGGGCGGCGCGAGCCGACGGAAAGTGCAACAGAAAGTATACCGCCTAAGCGCCTTCGGGCGCCGGTAAGGGTGAAATGGTGCGGTAAGAGCGCACCGCGTGGCTGGCAACAGTCCACGGCGATGGTAAACCCCACCTGGAGCAAGACCAAATAGGAATCCAATGGCGTGGCCCGCGCTGGATTCGGGTAGGTTGCTTGAGGCCTGTGGTGACGCAGGCCCTAGATGAATGACTGTCCACGACAGAACCCGGCTTATCGGCGAGCTCGCCTTTTTCCTTTCTGTGACGCCCATCATTCTCAGCAGGCGTTCTTTATAGCCAAAAAATCTTACACCTCACTTGCCTTCTTCAGACTTTTTTGCAGGTGTTTGATTTTATGCCCTTTCTTTTCCGTAATCTCAGCATCTCATCGAATCCGCATCCGTAACCCCCTGTCATTAAAGAAACTTTCCCGAGAGTGGCGCTGTTTGCGGCGCTTGCATTGTGTATTGCGTGTTTCTATAGTGTGCAGAAGTGGGAAAAAGTGGTTTCTAGTGGTTTTTTGTGGATATCCAGTACTCAGAGACGGTGTAAATGAGCAATTTTCTCGGCAGTCATGCCATCAACATGGATGCGAAGGGTCGCCTGGCGATCCCCGCCAAGGTGCGCGAAGAGCTCGCGCAGGCCTGCGGCGGGCGCATTGTGTTGACGGCAAACGCCGACGAGGAACGCTGTCTTCTGGTGTACCCCGAACCTGAATGGGAGGTTCTGCGTCCCAAGATCGAAGCACTGCCCAACATGAACAAGGCCGCCCGGCGCCTGCAAAGGCTGATTCTGGGTAACGCCGCGCCCATGGAGCTGGATTCCGCGGGCCGCATCCTGATCCCGCCTACGCTCCGAAGCTATGCCCATCTTGAGAAGAAGCTGATGTTGATCGGGCAGGGCAAGAAGCTTGAGTTATGGAGCGAGGAGCGCTGGTTCGCCTGGCTGGACGAGTCTTCCGATGACGACGATATGCCGCCGGAAATGGAGGCGCTGTCCTTATGACCTCCGATCGCAGCCAGGAGGCCGGAGCGGCATATGCGCATCGCTCGGTGCTTCTGGACTCGGCGGTCGACTATCTGGTCAACGACCCCGATGGACACTATGTGGACGGCACCTTCGGTCGGGGTGGCCACAGCCGCCTCATTCTTGGTCGGCTTGGCCAGGCCGGTGGATTGCTGGGCATCGACAAGGATCCCGAAGCAATCACGGTGGCGAAAAACCTGGAAACCGAGGACGCCCGGTTCCATTGCTTTCATGGGTCGTTTGCGGAGCTGGAGCGCGCGCTGGAGAGCCGGAGCTGGCCCCTGGTCAACGGTGTCCTGCTGGATCTTGGCGTGTCGTCGCCCCAGCTGGATGATGCCTCCCGCGGGTTCAGCTTTATGCGCGACGGGCCGCTGGACATGCGGATGAATACAGAGCAGTCGCCCAGTGCCGCCGAGTGGTTGGCCACGGCGGAAGAAGCCGACATCGCCAACGTTATTTTCCGATACGGGGAGGAGCGTTTCTCTCGCCGTATCGCCCGTTTGATCGTCGAGCGTCGCCAGGAAGCGCCGGTGGAAACCACGCGGCAACTGGCCGAGCTGGTCAGTGAAGCAGTGCCCAAAAAGGAAAAGCACAAACATCCGGCCACTCGAACGTTCCAGGCCATCCGGATTTTTATCAACCGGGAGCTGGAAGATCTCGAGGTGGGCCTCAGGGCAGCGGTGGATCATCTGGCACCGGGAGGTCGCCTTGTGGTTATCAGCTTCCATTCGCTGGAGGACCGTTTGGTCAAGCGCTTCATGAGGGATCTGGCTCGAGGGCCTCAATTGCCCAAGGGCGTTCCGGTGACAGCCGAGCAGGATGCCTCGGATTTTCGCCTCGTGGGCAAGGCCAGCAAGGCCGCCGCCGAGGAAGTGAGCGATAACGTACGCGCCCGCAGCGCAGTGATGCGGGTGCTCGAACGCACTGATATCAGGAAAAACTCGCAGGGGAGCGCGTAATCATGGGCGCGGTAGCTATAGAAGAGCCGGTCAGATCGGCAAAGCTTAACAAGCAGAGAGTCAGGGAGGGCGTGGCAACCGCCGTCCGGATTTCTCGCCGGGTGTTCGATGCCACGCGTCAGGGTCGGATGCTGGTTACGTTGGCTCTGGTGGGAGTCCTGCTGGCGTCATCCATTGGCGTAGTGGTCAGCGCTCACGATAACCGGGAGTTATTCAACACCCTGTCGCAGCTTCAGGCGGAGCGCGACCGATACCAGAGCGAGTGGAGTCAGCTTTTGCTCGAACAGAGCGCGTTAAGCGCACATGGACGGGTTGAAAAGCTGGCGGCCGAGCGTTTCAGCATGGTGGTGCCCGAGCGCCAGGATATTGTGCTGGTGCCTTTGATGTCTCCGGTAGCGAGCCGGTAATTCACGATAACAACAAACCTTCAGGGTAATCGACGTGTCCGATCAGGGAAAGAAGACAACATGGGGGAAGCGTTTGGCGTCCGGGCTGGCGGCCTGGCGCTTTGGTTCCGTCGTGGGCGTCTTTTTACTGGTTGTGGGCGCTCTGGGCTGGCGCCTGGTTGATCTGCACGTCGTTGATAACGAGTTCCTCAGGAAACAGGGGGACGTGCGCACCATTCGCGTGGAGAGCATCGACGCGCACCGGGGCATGATCACCGATCGTTACGATGAGCCGTTGGCTGTCAGCACGCCGGTGCAAACCATCTGGGCCAACCCCTCGGAAGCCGACCCCACGGAACCTCGTCTGACCAACCTGGCCAGGTTGCTGGATATCAGTGAGGCATCACTGCGGAAGCGGATTCAGGACTATGCCGGGCGCGAATTCATCTACCTGCGTCGCAAAGTCCAGCCTGACCTTGCCCGCGAGGTGATGGCCCTGGACATTAATGGCGTCTACACGCGCCAGGAGTACCGGCGCTACTATCCGGCTGGCGAGGTCACCGCTCACGTGGTTGGCTTCACAGACATTGATGAGCGCGGCCAGGAAGGTCTTGAGCTCGCGTACAACCCCTGGTTATCCGGTGAGACCGGCCTGAAACGCGTGCTCAAGGACAACCGGGGTCGCGTCATCAAGGATCTTACCCTCATCCGTGATGCCAGTCCCGGTCGCAACCTTGCTCTCAGTATTGATCTGCGGCTGCAGTACCTGGCCTACCGGGAGCTGAAGGCCGTCGTCGCCGCCCATAACGCCCGGGGCGGAACCCTGGTGATGCTGGATGTGGATACCGGCGAAGTGTTGGCCATGGTCAATCAGGGCTCCTACAACCCGAACGATCGCAGTCAGCTGGCGGCCGAGAACCTGCGGAACAAGGCCATCACAGACCTGTTTGAGCCCGGGTCGACCATGAAGCCAATCACCATGGCCGCCGCGCTCGAGTCTGGTCGCTATACGGTGGACAGTACCATAGATACCAACCCGGGCTTCCGGCGTTTCGGTCGTTTTACCATCCGTGATCATCGCAATTATGGCGTGATGGATATGACTGAGATCATTGTCAAATCCAGCAACGTCGGCATCAGCAGGATTGCGACTGACCTGGGCGGAGACGTGATCCGGGATCTTTACGCTCGTCTGGGCCTGGGGCAGCCGACCGGTATCGGCTTTCCCGGGGAGGCGGTCGGCGTTCTGCCAGCACCACCAAAGTGGCGGCCAGTTGAGGAAGCCACGTTGTCCTACGGTTATGGCATGAGCGTGAACGCCCTGCAACTGGCTCAGGCCTACATGGTGATTGCCAACGGCGGCGTACGCTATCCGTTGAGCCTCATGCGTCGGGATGAAAAGCCGACCGGTGAGCGGGTGTTGTCAGAGCAGGTCACTTTCCAGGTGCGCAACATGCTCCGCGAGGCGGTGGCCCGAGGCACCGGCAAGCGTGCCCAGCCCGGTTTCTATTCTGCCGGCGGCAAGACCGGCACGGTGCATCTGGTGGGTGCGCAGGGTTACGAAGATAGCCAGTACAAGGCCATTTTTGCCGGTATGGCGCCTATTGATAACCCCAGACTGGTTACGGTTGTGGCCGTTGATGCGCCGCAGTCCGGAGAATATTACGGCGGCGAAGTGGCGGCGCCTGTATTCTCGCGGGTGATGAGTGACGCACTGCGACTGTTGAACGTGAAGCCTGAGCTGGAAGTGGGAAAAATGAAACACGGTGCTCCCGCTGCCGGAGAACGAGGGTAGGCCTATGTGCATCACATCACTCAGCACTCTGTTGCAAGGCATGGTCGCGGTTCCGTCAGTTTTTGATGTGACCATCCACGGTCTGAAGACCGACAGCCGTGACGTGACGACCGGCGATGCCTTTATTGCCCTGCCCGGAGCTCGAACGCCGTCGGACTTTTACGTCGACAGCGCCATCGAGGCGGGCGCCACCGTCATTCTTCTGCAGACGGAACAGGACGGCCCGTGTCAGGAGCGCCGTGGCGCCCTGGTGGTGCCGATTGTCGGCTTGCGAAAGCTGGTGGGGAAGCTAGCCGACCGGTTTTTCGAACACCCGTCCCAGCGTCTGCGCCTGCTCGGGGTGACTGGTACCAATGGAAAGACCTCGGTTTGCCAGTTCGTGGCTCAGTTGCTCAAGGAAACCGGAACGCCATGCGGAACCCTTGGCACGCTCGGTTACGGCATGCCGGGTGCTTTGCAACCTGCCAGCCACACCACACCCGACGTGGTACAGGTCAATAGAGTGCTGGCTCGGATCCTGAAGCAGGATGCTCGGGCAGCGGTGATGGAAGTGTCCTCCCACGCCCTTGACCAGGGCCGGGTGGATAACCTGACCATGACCGGTGCCGTGTTTACCAATCTGACCCGCGACCATCTGGATTACCACGGTTCCATGGAAGCCTATGGCGCTGCCAAGGCTCGTCTTTTCGAACGGGAAGAGTTGCATTTTTCCGTGATCAATTTTGACGATCCTTTCGGTCGGCAGCTGTTTGGTCAACTGGAAGGCAAATGTGATCGGGTTCGGTATAGCCTCCATGAGGCCCAGACCGAACTCTGGATGCGGGAGTTCCGGCCCA
Source organism: Marinobacter gudaonensis (assembly GCF_900115175.1). Lineage (NCBI taxonomy): Bacteria > Pseudomonadati > Pseudomonadota > Gammaproteobacteria > Pseudomonadales > Marinobacteraceae > Marinobacter > Marinobacter gudaonensis. The sequence goes on along the minus strand of NZ_FOYV01000002.1, from coordinate 341,332 downwards.
CCGATCATGGTTTCGAGGCCGAGCTGGACGGTGAATGGGGTCGGTTTGACATCTCGGTGCCCCTGATGGGCAGCTTCAACGCCAGCAACGTGCTGGCCTCCATGGCCACAGTGCTGACCCTGGGAGTTCCGGTAGAACGTGTTCAGACGGCGGCGAGTCGCCTGACACCGCCCCCTGGTCGACTGGAACGTTTTGCCAGTGCCCAGGGTACGCGGGTTGTGGTGGATTACGCCCATACTCCCGATGCCCTGGCCAACGCGCTGTCGGCATTACGGCCTCATGTGGCCGGCAAGCTGATCTGCGTGTTTGGTTGTGGCGGCGATCGGGATCCGGGCAAGCGTCCGGAAATGGCCCGTGAGGCCGAGGCTCTGGCCGACCTGGTAATGGTGACCGATGACAACCCTCGCAACGAGGATCCCGCGGCCATTGTCCAGGATATCCTGGTCGGCTTCGAAGATCCGAAAACGGTCCGGGTGATTCACGATCGGGCCCGTGCCATTCAGGCCGCCATCGAATCAGCCGGCCCGGAGGACCTGGTTCTGGTGGCTGGCAAGGGGCACGAGGCCTATCAGGAAATCTCAGGGCAGAAGTATCCGTTCAGTGATGCCGAACAGGTTCGCCACATGCTTAACCTGAACGGAGGTGTGGCATGATGCGCGCCTTTTCCCTGGCGGAAGCCAGGCAATGGCTCGGTGCAGGATGCGCGACCGATGCCCTCGATGCGCTGGTGTTCGAAGGCGTTTCAACCGACACCCGCAGCCTCAAGCCGGGCCAGCTGTTCGTTGCACTTCGGGGCGATAATTTTGACGGCCATCGTTTCCTGTCACAGGCGGCGGCAGCCGGCGCCGTGGCTGCGGTGGTGGACACGCCGGTTGCCGACATAACCATGCCCCAACTGGTGGTTACGGACACCATTGAGGCGCTGGCGCAACTGGCAATGGCGAATCGTCTCGAAAGCGGTGCCGGTATTGTGGCCATCACCGGCAGCAGCGGCAAAACCACGGTCAAGGAGATGTGTGCCGCGATCCTGCGCCAGGTGGGCAACACCCTGTTTACCGAGGGTAACCTGAACAACCACATCGGTGTGCCCCTGACTTTGTTCAGGCTGTCCCCGGAGCACCGCTTTGGTGTTATCGAACTGGGTGCCAGCGGCGTGGGCGAAATTGCCCACACCGTCGCCATGGCCAAGCCCCGGGTGGGCATTCTGACCAACGCGGGCCAGGCTCACCTCGAAGGGTTCGGTAGCTATGAAAACATCGTGCTCACCAAGGGCGAGATTATTGATGGTGTAACCGCCGATGGCCTGGTGGTCCTGAACCAGGACGATCCGGCGTTCGAGCAATGGCGGCGCCGCGCCGGATCCCGCCGGTGTGTCGGTGTCAGTCGGCTTGGTGCCAATGCCGATTATCAGGTGGTGGTTGAGCGTGAGGACGCAGGCGTTCGGGAGTTGATGGTGACTGGCCCTGGCCAGTGGCGGCTCCGGGTTCGGCTAAGCCTGGCAGGCGACCATAACCTGACCAACATGCTGCTGGCGGTCGCGGCAACCCGGGAACTGGGTGCCGGCGATCAGGCCATTGTCGCCGGGCTGGAGAGTGTTGCCCCGGCGAAGGGGCGGCTGCAGATCCTGCCACTCACGCCCGAGCTGACCGTCATTGACGACAGCTACAACGCCAACCCGGCCTCCATGAAAGCCGCGCTGGATGTGCTGGCAGGCCGGGCAGGGCAGAAGATCGCGGTGTTCGGTGCTATGGCCGAGCTGGGCCCAGACGCCAGAAGGATGCATCAAGAAGTGGGTGAGCACGCCCGGAATCTTGGGATTGACCGGTTGATAGCTGTCGGCCCCGGCTGCGAAGGCTACGGCGACGGGTTTGGCGAAGCCGCCGAACTGGGGCTGAGCCACGAGCAGGCCGTTGAATCAGCACTCAATGCAGGACACACACCCTTGAACGTGCTGGTCAAGGGTTCTCGCAGTTCCGCCATGGATCGAGTGGTGGAGGGAATAAAAGAAAAGGTGAACGATTCATGCTGCTCTGGCTGACAGAGGTCCTATCACAGTATTTCTCCGCCCTGACGGTGTTTCAGTACCTGACTCTGCGCGGGATCCTGGGAACACTCACGGCGCTGCTGATCTCGCTGATCATCGGGCCGGTGATGATTCGCAAACTCAGTCAGTACCAGATTGGCCAGGCGGTGAGGGACGATGGCCCCCAGACTCATCTCAGCAAGGCAGGCACGCCGACCATGGGCGGCGCACTCATCCTGGTGGCCATCGGCATCAGTACGCTGCTGTGGGCGGATCTCAGCAACCGCTATGTCTGGGTGACCTTGCTGGTGACGCTGCTGTTCGGCGCTATTGGCTGGGTGGACGACTACCGCAAGGTGGTGGAGCGCAATCCAAGAGGCCTGCCCGCGCGCTGGAAATACTTCTGGCAATCGGTGATCGGGGCCACGGCCGCTGTGGTGCTGTTCTTCAGCTCCTCGCTGCCCCAGGAAACCTCGCTCTACGTGCCGTTTGTCAAGCAGGTCTCGCTGACGCTTGGGCCGGTGCTGTTCATCCTGCTGACCTATTTCGTGATTGTGGGCAGCAGCAACGCGGTCAATCTCACCGACGGTCTGGATGGCCTGGCGATCATGCCAACGGTCATGGTGGCGGCGGCCCTGGGTATCTTCGCCTACGTGTCCGGCCATGCCCAGTTCGCAAACTATCTGCTGATTCCGCATTTGCCCGGCACCGGTGAGCTGATTGTGTTCTGCGGTGCCTTGGTCGGCGCCGGCCTCGGGTTTCTGTGGTTCAACACCTACCCCGCACAGGTGTTCATGGGCGATGTCGGTGCACTGGCCCTGGGCGCGGCCCTGGGTGTGGTCGCGGTGATCGTGCGCCAGGAAATCGTGCTGTTCATCATGGGCGGTGTGTTTGTGATGGAAACCGTGTCGGTGATCCTGCAGGTGGCCTCGTTCCGCCTGACCGGACGCCGGATTTTCCGGATGGCGCCGCTGCACCACCATTTTGAGCTCAAGGGCTGGCCCGAGCCTCGAGTGATCGTCCGGTTCTGGGTCATTACCGTGGTTCTTGTACTGATTGGCATTGCCAGTCTGAAACTGAGATAGGACAACGCTGCAACTATGAGTGTCATTGTTTCGGATCGTCGCACACTGATCGTAGGGCTCGGTAAAACCGGGCTCTCGTGCGTGCGCTATCTGTCCGGGCAAGGCCGGGAAATCGCCGTGGCTGATAATCGTGAGCAGCCGCCAGGGCTGTCAGAACTGAAGGCCGAGTGGCCGGACGTGCCAGTCTACCTTGGCCGCTTTGATGCGGAGTTGTTCTGCGGTTTCAACGAACTGGTGGTCAGCCCGGGCATCAGTGTGGCCGAGCCGGCCGTCGCTGCGGCGGCCAGCCAGGGTGCCCGGATTCGCGGCGATATCGATCTGTTCGCCGAGGCGGCGGACGCCCCCATCGTTGCCATCACCGGCTCCAACGGTAAAACCACCGTCACCACCCTGGTGGGTGAGATGGCCAAAGCGGCCGGTCGCCGCGTGGCGGTTGGCGGCAATATCGGCACTCCGGCACTGGACCTGCTGGGGCACGGGGCAGAGCTGTATGTTCTGGAGCTGTCCAGCTTTCAGCTTGAAACCACCGAAGAACTCAACGCACTGGCCGCCACCGTGCTGAACGTCAGTGACGATCACATGGATCGCTACCCGAACAAGATGGCCTACTTTCAGGCCAAACAGCGGATCTTCCGTGGATGCCAGAATGCCATTGTCAATCTGGACGACGCACTCAGCACCCCCATGGCAAGGGATAACCTGCGCTTCCTGTGCTTCGGGTTCCACCGGGTCAATCCCGAGACCTTCAGTACCCGTGACGACGACCAGGGTACCTGGATTACCTTCGGTTTCGACAACCTGTTGCTGGCCAGCGAACTGAAGCTCATGGGGAGCCACAACATCAGTAACGTTATGGCGGCCCTTGCCCTGGGTCATGCCGCCGGGCTGCCGATGGACATCATGCTGTCGGTGGCCCGGGAGTTTCCGGGCCTGCCGCACCGGTGCGAGTTTATTCGAAGGCTCAACGGTGTTGATTTCATCAACGATTCCAAGGGCACCAATGTGGGGGCGACGGTGGCGGCGATCGAGAGTCTCGCGCCCCGCGATGGCAAAGTCGTGCTGATTGCCGGCGGAGACGGCAAGGGCGCCGATTTCACCGCTCTGGAGGCGCCGGTAGCCTTGCATTGCCGCGCGGTCGTGCTGATCGGCCGGGATGCACGCGCCATCGCGGAGGTGTTCGGCAGTGGTATCGAGGTTCATTACGCCGACGATCTGGCCGAAGCTGTCGCACTGTCGGCCGACATTGCCCAGTCGGGTGACCGGGTGTTGCTGTCCCCGGCCTGCGCAAGTTTCGACATGTTCCGGGATTACCTGGATCGTGGTGATCAGTTCCGTTCGCTGGTGGAGGGCCTGTGATGCACGCAGATCTTTCACTGCAACGTCGCAACGCCTGGCTGGGAGAAATCCAGCCATTGCCTATGTTGGTGGTCAGCGCCGCTGCGCTGCTGGTGCTGGGTGTGATCATGATCTCCTCGGCGTCCATGGACATGGCCGCCGAAACTGTGGGTAACAGTTACTACTATGTGGTTCGTCAGCTCATTTTCGCCGCCCTCGGGTGCCTGCTGGCGCTGGTTGCGGTCAATGTGCCTGTTGCCTGGTGGGAGCGCAGCGGATGGTTGCTTCTGGGTATCGGATTGCTGTCTCTGTTTCTGGTGCTCACGCCCCTGGGGCGCACGGTCAACGGGTCCACTCGCTGGATTCCTTTTGGCCTGTTCAATGTCCAGGTGTCGGAAGTTGCCAAGCTCTGTCTGATTGCCTATCTGGCCGGCTACGTGGTCCGCCGCCGAGAGGAGCTGCTCAACACCTGGCCAGGTTTCCTCAAGCCACTGGTCGTGCTGGGACTTGCATCGGTCCTGCTGGTGATCCAGCCGGACTTCGGGGCCACGGTGGTGCTGGTAACGGCGGCAGCGGGCATGATCTTCCTGAGCGGTGTGCGGCTCAGCCGGTTCATGCCACTGATCGGTACGCTGGTGGTACTCGGTGCCATTCTCATCGTGACCCAGCCTTACCGTCTGAAGCGGGTGGTCAGCTATCTCGATCCCTGGAAGGACCAGTTCGACAGTGGCTACCAACTGACTCAATCACTGATTGCCTTTGGTCGTGGTGAGTGGGCCGGCGTTGGTCTCGGCAACTCGATCCAGAAGCTGTTCTACCTGCCAGAGGCCCACACGGACTTCATCTTCGCCATCATTGCCGAGGAGTTCGGCCTGCTGGGGTCATTGTTGGTACTGGGACTGTTCGCACTGCTGGTGGTCAGTGGATTCGTGATCGCGCGGCGGGCGGAGAAAGCGGACATGCCTTTTGGCGCCTGCTTTGGCTACGGGCTGACACTGCTGATCGGCCTGCAGGCCGGCATCAACATGGCGGTGAGCACTGGGCTGCTGCCCACCAAGGGACTGACCCTGCCACTGGTCAGTTATGGCGGTTCGAGCCTGATGATCACCTGCGTCTGTATCGGGGTTCTGGCCCGCATCGAGATGGAACGCCTGGACCAGGAAAAGCTGGCACGGGAGAAGACCGGCCCCAGGAGCCGGGGAGGTGCGGTCTATGACTGATCAGCGCCGCTTCCTGATGATGGCTGGTGGTACCGGCGGCCATGTTTTTCCTGCTCTGGCGACTGCCCGCGCGCTTGAGGCCCGTGGTCACCAGGTGTACTGGCTGGGCGCCAGCGGAGGCATGGAGCAGCGATTGATATCCGACACCGACATTCCGCTGTCGCTGATCCATATTTCCGGCCTCCGGGGCAAGGGCAGGTTGGCCTTGCTGGCCGCGCCTTTCCGCCTTATGCGCGCGCTTGGCGAGGCCTATACCGTATTGCGGCGCATCCGGCCCCACTGTGTGGTGGGCATGGGTGGTTTCGTGACTGGCCCCGGCGGCGTTGCTGCCTGGCTCACTCGTACGCCACTGGTGATTCATGAGCAGAACGCCATTGCCGGTCTGACCAACCGATTGCTGGTTCGATTCGCCCATACCGTACTGGAAGCGTTTCCGGGTAGTTTTGGCGCCAAGGTAGTCACCCGCTGTACCGGTAATCCGGTGCGTGAGGATCTGGCCGCGCTGCCAGGGCCGGGAGAACGCCTTGCCGGGCGTTCCGGCCCCCTGAAATTGCTGGTGATTGGCGGCAGCCTGGGGGCGCAGGCGTTCAATGAACAGTTGCCGGAGGCGCTTGCTCTGCTGCCGGAACAGGAACGCCCGCTGGTTCGTCACCAGTGTGGTGAGCGTCATGCCGATGCGGCAAGGGCCGCCTACGAACGCCATGGCGTCGAGGCCAGTGTAGAGCCGTTTATCAAGGACATGGCCGAAGCCTATCAATGGGCCGATCTGGTGCTGTGCAGATCTGGCGCGCTGACCGTGTCAGAGCTCTGTGCGGTGGGTATCGGTGCGGTTCTGGTGCCCTTTCCCCATGCGGTGGACGATCACCAGACCCGCAATGGCGAACACATGGTGGCGGCGAAGGCGGCCATCCTGATTCCTCAATCCAAAATGACTCCGGCGGTGCTGGCGGAAACCCTGGGCGACCTGGCCCGGGACCGTAACCGGGTGGTGGATATGGCAAAGGCAGCTCGTGCCCTGGCGCGCCCGGACGCCACGGAGAGAGTCGTAAATTATTGTCTGGAGGCCGCTCATGGCTGATGTAACCAATCCGCCCCTGGTCTACCAGGTGCCCGAAATGCGCCGGATCCGCCACATTCACTTTGTTGGCATTGGCGGTGCGGGCATGAGTGGTATTGCCGAGGTCCTTAAGAACCAGGGCTACGACGTATCGGGCTCGGACCTGAAGGAAGGCGCGGTCACCGACCGCCTCAAGGCCATGGGCGTGGACGTCCAGATCGGCCATCGGGAAGAGAACAGTGCCAGTGCCGATGTGGTGGTAGTGTCCTCCGCCGTCGGCGCCGACAATCCTGAGGTGGCTTCGGCCCGGAGCCGTCGCGTGCCCATCGTGCCGAGGGCCGAGATGCTGGCGGAGATCATGCGTTATCGGCACGGCATTGCCGTGGCCGGCACGCACGGCAAAACCACCACCACCAGCCTGATCGCCTCTATCCTCGGCGAAGCAGGCCTGGATCCGACGTTCGTGATCGGCGGCAAGCTCAACAGTGCCGGTACCAATGCCCAACTGGGCGGTTCCCGCTATCTGGTGGCCGAGGCCGATGAGAGTGACGCCTCGTTCCTGCACCTGACGCCGGTGATCTCGGTGGTTACCAACATCGAAGCGGACCACATGGACACCTACGGCGGTGATGTGGAGAAGCTCAAGCAGACCTTCGTGGATTTTCTGCACAATCTGCCGTTCTACGGCGTTGCGGTGATGTGCGTGGATGACGGCTATGTACAGGAGATCATCCCCAGGATCTCCAGGGCCATCATCACCTATGGCATCGACAATCCCGACGCCGACTACCGGGCGGAGAACATTTCTTCCGACGGCCTGCGGACGCATTTTGTTGTCAAGCGCCCGGGTGGCCGCAGTGATCTGGCTGTCGAGCTCAAGATGCCGGGCCGACACAACGTCCTCAATGCCCTTGCGGCCATTGCCGTCGCTACCGATGAAGGCGTGGAAGACGACGCCATCTGTCGGGGCCTCGCCGGGTTTGCCGGTGTCGGCCGCCGATTCCAGGTCTACGGCGATTACAAGACGCCGCGGGGGACGGTCACCCTGGTGGACGACTACGGGCACCATCCCACAGAGGTTGAGGCTGTCATTCGTGCGGCTCATGACGCCTGGCCGGATCGGCGTCTGGTGATGCTGTATCAGCCCCATCGTTACACCCGAACCCGTGACCTGTATGAGGATTTTGTCCGGGTGCTGTCGGAAGTGGACGGTCTGTTGCTTATGGATGTCTATTCCGCCGGCGAGCCAGTCATCCCGGGCGCCGACGGTCGGGCCCTGTGTCGCAGTATTCGCCAGCGGGGTCAGGTGGAACCGGTATTTGTCGAGGACAACCGTGAAATTGAATCCCTGCTGGCCAACGTGCTGCAGGATGGCGACCTGCTGATTACCCAGGGCGCCGGTGACATTGGTGGCGTAGCGGCCCGTCTGGCGGCCGCAGGAGTGATGGCCAGTGAGTGATATGCATCATCCCGAACCCCAGGCCTATCAGGCCGATCCCGAGCTGGTCCGTGCCTTCGGTCGCGTGGCTGTGTTCATGGGCGGAGATTCGGCAGAGCGGGAAGTTTCCCTGAAAAGTGGCAAGGCGGTACTGGCGGCTCTGGTGTCCGCAGGAGTTGACGCCTTTGCCGTTGACGTTCAGGGGTGTCTGCTGCGAACCGTCGACAACCCCGAGTTTGACCGGGTCTTTATCGCCCTTCACGGGCGCGGAGGGGAAGACGGTACGCTGCAGGCGATCCTGTCTCAGGCGGGGATTCCCTACACCGGAAGTGAAATGATGGCCTCCGCTCTGGCCATGGACAAGCTCAGAACCAAATACGTGTTCGAGGGTTGCGGCTTGCCGACGCCGAAATTCCGGACCATGTCCGGTGTCGGGCAGGCTGAACAGATCCTGAAGGAGTTGAAGGCACCGCTCAGTGTGAAGCCGTCCCGGGAGGGATCCAGCATCGGAATCCGCAAGGTGCACACCGCAGCGGAGCTGGTCGATGCCTACGAGGCGGCGGCTGCCCTGGACAGCATGGTGCTGGTAGAGGAATGGGTTGAAGGGCCAGAGTTTACCGTCAGCCTGCTGCAGGATCAGGCCCTGCCGGCCATCGGGCTGAGTGCCAGCACCGAGCACGTGTTCTATGACTACGAGGCCAAGTACCTGGCCGACGACACCCGGTACCGCATTCCCTGTGGCCTGGCGCCGGAGGACGAAGTCCGCCTCCAGCACCTGGCGCTGGAAGCGTTTCGGGTGGTGGGCTGTCGCACCTGGGGTCGTGTTGATGTTATGCAGGACGGCGACGGACAGTTCTGGTTGCTGGAGGTGAATACGGTACCGGGTATGACCGATCACAGCCTGGTGCCCATGGCGGCCAGGGCCGCCGGCATCTCTTTCGAGGAGCTGGTGGTGCGGATACTCAAGGACACGCTGGAGGGCAGCGATGTTTGAAACAGTGCTGATCCGGAGCCGGGCGACCCCGCCCGAGCCGCCCCGGCGTCGGGGAGCCACCTCCCTGGAGCCTGAGCGGGACCGGTTTGGCCTGTTGCGAGGCGTACTGGCCGCGGTGCCCTGGCTCCAGGTGGGGCTGGGCGCGGTGATTGTTCTGCTGGCCGGACTGGTGCCCTGGGGGACCGGCAAGGTTCTCACCGCCATGGACCAGCAGATCCTTGCGGTGGATGTGAAAGGGGACTTCGTGGGCGACAGCCGGGTGGCGATCGAAAGAGCGGCCGGTAACTGGATCGGCAAGAGCTACTTCGCCACCGATCTGTCCGAGATCAAGGCCAGCCTTGAGCGCCGGCCCTGGGTAGAATCCGCAGCGGTTCGCCGGGTGTGGCCGGATCGGCTGGTGATCGACATCCGGGAGAAAAAACCGCTGGCCTACTGGACCGACGGTCGCCTGGTCAGCCGTACCGGACAGCTGTTTGCACCTCCCAACCCGGAGGTGGCCGGACCGCTGCCGCGACTGGCCGGGCCGGACGAGAGGGTGCGCGATGTGATCGCCATGGCACGAACCATGAGCGATCGACTGGTGGCCCGCGGGCTTGGTTTCTCCGGCCTGGCGCTGGAGCACCGGGGCGCCTGGACGCTGCAGCTGGCCAATGGCATTGAGGTGGTTCTTGGCCGTGATCAGGTAGAGCAGCGCTTTGAACGGTTCATGACGGTTTATGAAAACCGGCTGGCGGCACGATCCAATGAAGTCAGTCGGGTGGATGCCCGCTACACCAACGGGGTAGCGGTCCAGTGGAAGGCCGAAGCGGAAGCTTCCGGCCCGAAATCCTAGCAACGGTTTGTTCAGACCTACGGTTTGGTGAAACACATGTCATCGGTTGAAACGGAAAACATGATTGTCGGCCTCGATATCGGAACCTCGAAGGTGGTCGCGATCGTCGGTAAGCGCAAGATGGACGGCACCATCGAGGTGGTGGGTATCGGTTCCCACCCGTCCCGGGGCCTGAAGCGTGGGGTGGTGGTCAATATCGAAACCACGGTCCAGGCGATCCAGCGTGCCGTGGAAGAGGCGGAGTTGATGGCAGGGTGTCGCATTCACTCGGTATACGCGGGGATTGCGGGAAGCCACATCAAGAGCCTTAACTCCCACGGGATCGTCGCTATCCGCGACCGGGAAGTGACCCAGGCGGATATCGACCGGGTGATCGACGCTGCCCAGGCGGTAGCCATTCCGGCCGACCAGAAGATCCTGCACATCCTGCCCCAGGAGTTCGTGATCGACAGCCAGGAGGGCATCAAGGAACCCATGGGCATGTCCGGCGTCCGTCTGGAGGCGAAAGTGCATCTGGTGACCTGCGCGGTGAACGCCGCCCAGAACATCGAGAAGTGCGTGAAACGGTGCGGCCTTGAGGTAGACGACATCATCCTTGAGCAGCTGGCCTCCAGCCACGCCATCCTGACAGAAGATGAGAAGGAGCTGGGGGTTTGCGTGGTGGACATTGGTGGCGGTACCACCGACATCGCGGTGTTTACCGGTGGCGCTATCCGTCACACCGCCGTGATCCCGATTGCTGGCGACCAGGTCACCAATGACATAGCTATGGCCCTGCGCACGCCCACGCAGAATGCCGAAGAAATCAAGATCAAGTATGCCTGCGCGCTCACCCAGCTGGCCGGCGCCGACGAGACCATCAAGGTGCCGAGCGTAGGCGATCGTGCCCCCAGGGATCTGTCGCGGCAGGCTCTGGCCGAGGTGGTGGAGCCCCGATATGAGGAGCTGTTCACCCTCGTTCAGTCCGAACTGCGCCGCTCCGGGTTTGAAGACCTGATCCCGGCAGGCATCGTGATTACCGGCGGTTCCTCCACCATGGAAGGGGTGGTTGAACTGGCCGAGGAGATCTTCCACATGCCGGTACGGCTGGCCTGTCCGCAGGCGGTTTCCGGGATGACGGAAGTGGTCAACAACCCCATCTACGCCACCGGCGTCGGGCTGTTGATTCATGGTTTCCGCCAGATGGATCTTGGGCGGGCACCTGTGCTCAAGGGTGAAGATGCACCCTCGCTGTTTGAGCGCATGAAAGCCTGGTTTACCGGTCATTTCTGACGGTAACCCGGGAGGCAGTACACGAAGGTATCTCGAAAACACTATCTCGAACAAACAGTCTGGAAAAGGCTGAAAACAGCACGAAGGAGTAGGGGAAATGTTTGAACTCGTCGATAATGTCCAGCAAAACGCTGTCATTAAAGTCGTCGGTGTTGGCGGAGGCGGCGGCAACGCCGTGCGTCATATGCTCAACAGCGACATCGAAGGTGTTGAATTCATCTGCGCCAATACTGATGCCCAGGCCCTGACCGACCTGGACGCCCGCCAGATCATCCAGCTTGGTGGCAACATCACCAAGGGGCTGGGTGCTGGTGCCAACCCGGAGGTGGGGCGCCAGTCCGCGCTCGAAGACCGTGATCGCATTGCCGAGGCGCTCAAAGGCGCCGATATGGTGTTTATCACCGCCGGCATGGGTGGTGGCACCGGCACAGGCGCGGCACCGATCGTGGCGGAAGTGGCCCGTGAACTGGGTATCCTCACGGTGGCCGTGGTCACCAAGCCATTCATGTTCGAGGGTGGCAAGCGCATGAGTGTCGCCGAATCCGGCCTCAAGGAGCTGGAGGAAAGCGTCGACTCCCTGATCACCATCCCCAACGAAAAACTGCTGGCGGTCATGGGCAAGAAAACCAGCCTGCTGGATGCCTTTGCCGCCGCCAACGACGTGCTGCTGGGCGCGGTGCAGGGTATTGCCGATCTGATTACCCGCAACGGCATGATCAACGTCGACTTCGCCGACGTGAAGACGGTGATGTCCGAGATGGGCATGGCGATGATGGGTACCGCTCGTGCCACTGGCGAAAACCGTGCCCGGGAAGCGGCCGAAGCTGCGGTTCGCAGTCCGCTGCTGGAAGACATCAACCTGCAGGGCGCGAAAGGCATCCTGGTCAACATCACCGCCGGTATGGACCTCAACCTGGGCGAATTCTCCGAGGTTGGCGATATTGTGCGCGAATTTGCCTCTGACTCCGCCACCGTCGTGGTCGGTACCGTGATCGATCCGGAGATGACCGACGAACTGAAGGTGACCGTTGTGGCAACCGGCCTGGGTGGTGATCGCGAGAAGCCGACCAAGGTGGTGGATAACACTCGTACCCTGGATGGCAAGACCGATTACAACCAGTTGGATCGTCCGGCGGTTCTGCGTCGCCGCGCGGTGTCTCACGGCAACGTCGCGATCGACCAGAGCAAGGACAGCGAGGAGCAGGGTGTCGATTATCTCGATATTCCCGCATTCCTCCGTCGTCAGGCTGACTGATACCCTGACTCACTTGTGATCCGGTTACGCATCGGGTTCGAACAACGGACCCTGTAGGCCGGCCAGTGTGAGTATTGACTGCCCGATATCGTTGTGGATGAACAAATGGCAACGATAGGTTGGTTAAATGGTATTCAGTCTTGCTTTCTGGTATCCTCCGGGCAGATTTTTGCCCAGAATATCGCCATTTTGTGACGGAATTATGTACCGATGATCAGACAACGGACCCTCAAGAACACCATCCGTGCCACCGGAGTTGGTTTGCACTCAGGTGAAAAGGTGTACCTGACACTCAAGCCGGCCCCGGTGGACTCGGGAATTGTTTTCCGCCGCACCGATCTGGACCCCGTGGTTGAGATTCGTGCCTGTGCGGAGAATGTGGGTGAGACCATGCTCTCCACGACGCTGGTAAAACACGGTGTCCGTGTGGCGACGGTAGAGCACCTGCTGTCTGCCATGGCTGGTCTCGGCATTGATAACTGCTTCGTCGAACTGAGCGCGGCGGAAGTACCGATCATGGACGGCTCTGCCGGTCCGTTCGTGTTTCTTCTGCAGTCTGCCGGCATTGCCGAGCAGGACGCGGCCAAGCGCTTCATTCGCATCAAGCGTGAGGTAACGGTTGAAGAGGGCGACAAGAAAGCGACCCTGCTGCCTTTCGAAGGCTTCAAGGTGAGTTTCGGTATCGACTTTGATCACCCGGTGTTCAAAGGGCGCGCCCAGACCGCGACTGTGGATTTCTCGAGCACCTCCTTTGTAAAGGAAGTGAGCCGTGCGCGGACCTTCGGGTTCATGCGGGATATCGAGAAGCTGCGGGCCATGAACCTTGCGCTTGGCGGTAGCGTTGATAACGCCATCGTTGTGGATGACTACAAAATCCTCAACGAGGACGGCCTGCGCTATGACGACGAATTTGTGAAGCACAAGCTGCTTGATGCCATCGGAGATCTTTACCAGCTGGGCAACAGCCTGATTGGTGAGTTCCGTGGTATCAAATCCGGCCACGACCTGAACAACAAGTTGCTGCGCAAGCTCCGGGCAGAAGAGGATGCGTGGGAAGTGGTGACCTTTGACGACGAGGCCACTGCCCCGATTTCCTACATGAAACCCGTGCTGGCGGCGGGCTGAAGCAGGAAGCTTCAGTCCCGGACGTGGCTCGCGAGTTTTTCGAGAACCTCGCGTAACGCTTTATCCTTCGTGTGCCCGGCTTCCTCCTTGAGGAGCCGGGCATTTTCTTTACTCAGGGGCTCTTTTTTACGAACGGGTTTCTCCCGGAACCTGGGTGGGGCAACCTTGACCTTCAGCTTCCAGGTAAACCGGAACAGCTCAATCTCACGCACGGCTTCGAGAATCTCGTGCTGGCGGAAGCGAATCTGACTGGCCTTTCCCGCGGTTTCTGCTGTCAGCACCAACTCGCCATCCGTGCAACTGACAAAGCGCACACCGCCGGCGAGCTCAGCGGGTATGGCGGCCAGAACCTGTTGCTCCGCCTGGCGGTGAAGCTCCGCCCGGGCCACCAGATCCCTGAGTACCGGGGTTCTGCCGAGCTTGTCGAAGGTCATTTTCTGATCGCTTTTTCGTTTCATGGTGCTTTTTTGCTCGACGGCTCCGATTACGATTGGTTACACTTCGGCACGGTTTGTGCGTAGTGCCTGCCCTGGACTCGTTTTACATTGTGCTAAATGAGTATGTCTACCGGGCGCTGCAATTTTTTCAGTATGTAGCTGTTGCCAAAGGATGGCAGACCCACTCGGAATATTCCGGGGCGCAACGCTACAGGAGGTGGTTGCGGCTCAACGATGAAATCAGATGATGATATGAACATTATTCTCGTTGGCAAAAACCACGGAAAGTCTCGTGTTTTGTCGATTAATGGAGCCCGCGCTGGTGCTCTTGTTGCCCTGGTGATTTCTCTGCTGATCGGTGCCGGCTGGGCCGGATATCAGGTTGCGGTCCAGCAGGCCACTGCCGAACAGCCCAGTGAGTCCGAATTGGTGGCCGACTGGCAGTTGCGCCTGTCTGAGCAGAAAGCCGACCTTGCGCGTCTCCGGGAAAACGTCCAGCAGCAAGTGGACGCTTTGACCCTGAGGCTGGGTGAAATCCAGGGTCGTCTGTTGCGGCTAGATGCCCTCGGTCAGCGGTTCGTCGAGTCCGGCCTGGTGGCCAGTGACGAATTCGATTTTGATCAGCCGGCGGCCGTTGGTGGCCCCGAGGACACACTGTCGGGTGAATCCTATTCCGCTCCACAGCTGACCCGCATGATCGAGGAAATGGAACAGCGGATCGAGGACCGGGAGCAGCAGCTCCGGTTGCTTGATCAACTGGCCTCGACCCAGCGTCTGGAGGACGAGCTGTACGTTGAGGGGCGTCCGATCACCTGGGGCTGGCTGTCTTCGAAATACGGCTACCGTTCCGATCCCTTCACCGGCAAGCGCACCTGGCATGCCGGAGTGGATCTGGCTGGAAAAGAAGGTAGCGACATTATTTCGGTTGCTGGTGGTGTGGTGACCTACGCCGGTGAGCGATACGGCTATGGCAACCTGGTTGAAATAGACCACGGCGACGGCCTCATTACCCGATATGCCCACTGCAAGACCGTCAAGGTCGCCGTTGGCGATGTGGTTCAAAAAGGGCAGGTGGTTGCCCTGATGGGAAGCACCGGTCGCTCCACCGGCCCCCACGTTCATTTCGAGGTCATCCGGAACGGCAAATCCGAGAACCCGGAAACCTACATCAAGCGCGCCAGCCGCTGATCCGATTCCCTCTGGAATCGGTTTTCTGCCGCAACCAGTGACCCGACGCCGGTTTTCCTGTCAGGAAACCGGCTGGTTTCGTGGCACAAACTCCCTCGTGTGCGGCCTGCCTTTTGTCCTGTTACAAAATAAGGTTAGAATGCCGGCTTCCTCCGTTTAATCAAAGAAGCAGTGGTCTATGTTCACAAAGCTTGCAACCAAGATGTTCGGCAGTAAAAACGCCCGTGAAATCAAGAGAATGCGCAAAGTTGTCTCGCGCGTTAATGAGCTTGAGGAACAGTACGGCAATCTGTCCGACTCCGAGTTGCAAGGCAAGACCGCGGAATTCCGTCGCCGCATCGATGAAGGCGAAACGCTGGACGCGCTCCTGCCAGAGGCCTTTGCAACAGTGCGAGAGGCCGGTCGCCGGGTCATGGGTATGCGGCATTACGATGTTCAGCTGATCGGTGGTATTACACTGCACGAAGGCCGCATAGCCGAAATGAAAACCGGTGAGGGCAAGACCCTGGTGGCCACGGCTGCCGTTTACCTCAACGCCTTGCCGGGCAAGGGTGTGCACGTGGTTACCGTGAACGACTACCTGGCCCGCCGGGACGCCGAGTGGATGGGCAAGCTGTACCGGTTCCTGGGTATGCAGGTGGGTGTTGTTGCGTCGGGGCAGCCTGCCGAAGAAAAGCGCGCCGCTTATCAGGCAGACATCACCTACGGCACCAACAACGAGTTCGGCTTTGATTACCTGCGCGACAACATGGCGTTCAGCACCGAAGACAAGGTTCAGCGTGGCCTGAACTACGCCATCGTCGACGAGGTTGATTCGATTCTGATTGACGAGGCTCGCACGCCACTGATTATCTCGGGTGCCGCGGAAGACAGCTCCAAACTCTATCAGGCGATTAACGAACTGATTCCCAAACTGGAAAAGGGGGAAGTTCCGGAAGAGGGTGAGCCCACCGGCGACTTTACCCTCGACGAGAAATCCCGGCAGGTCGAACTGACCGAAGGCGGCCATGAAAAGGTAGAGCAACTGCTGCTGGACAAGGGCCTGCTGGACGAAGGGGAAAGCCTGTATTCGGCGGCCAACCTGAGCCTGCTGCATCACGTACACTCGGCGTTGCGGGCGCACCACCTGTTCCAGAAAGACGTTGATTACATTGTCCAGGGCGGGCAGGTGGTGATCGTTGACGAGCACACCGGCCGCACCATGCCGGGGCGTCGCTGGAGTGAAGGGCTGCATCAGGCCATCGAGGCAAAGGAGGGTGTCAGGATCCAGGCGGAAAGCCAGACTCTCGCCTCCACCACCTTCCAGAACTACTTCCGTCTGTACGAAAAATTGGCTGGCATGACCGGCACCGCCGATACCGAAGCGTTCGAGTTCCGTCAGATCTACGGTCTGGATGTGGTGGTAATCCCGCCGAACAAGCCCATCCAGCGTATCGATTATAACGATCTGGTGTATCTCACCCAGGAAGAGAAATTCCACGCCATTATCGATGAGATCAAGGACGTAACTGCCGAGGGGCGGCCTATCCTTGTGGGCACCGCGTCCATTGAGGCTTCCGAGCTGCTGTCCATGCTGCTCAAGAAGGCCCGTATCGAACACAAGATCCTGAACGCCAAACAGCACGAGTCCGAGGCCCACATCATCGCCCAGGCTGGACGGCCGGGCGCCGTGACCATCGCCACCAACATGGCGGGTCGGGGCACGGACATCGTGCTTGGCGGTAACTGGGAACACGAAGTGGCCGCCATGGACAATCCGACCGAGGAAGAGGTTGCCCGGGTGAAGGCGGCGTGGACCGAGCGTCACAACCAGGTGCTTGAGGCCGGTGGTCTGCACATTATCGGGACCGAACGTCATGAGTCCCGCCGGATTGATAACCAGCTTCGCGGCCGGGCAGGCCGCCAGGGCGACCCTGGCTCCTCCCGTTTCTTCCTGTCCCTGGAAGACAACCTCATGCGCATCTTCGCCCCTGATCGGGTCAAGAGCCTTATGCAGGCCATGGGTATGAAGAAAGGCGAGGCCATTGAGCACCGCATGGTGACCAACGCCATCGAGAAGTCCCAGCGCAAGGTGGAAGGCCGCAACTTCGATATGCGGAAAACCCTGCTGGAATACGACGACGTGGCCAACGACCAGCGGACCGTGATCTACGACCAGCGCAACGAGGTGATGTCCTCGGATGACATTTCCGAGATGGTCAAAACCATCCGGGAGGATGTGGTAGACGCACTGATCAGCGAGTATATCCCGCCCCAGAGCATGCCGGAGCAATGGGACGTTGCCGGTCTGGAATCCCAGCTGCAGTCGGAGATGGCGATCGATCTGCCGATCCAGAAGTGGCTGGAGGAAGACAGCAAGCTGTACGAGGAAAACTTGCGTCAGAAGATCCTCGACGAGATCGTCGCTGCCTACGAGGCCAAGGAAGCCATTGCCGGTTCCGAGGCCATGCGCAAGTTCGAGAAGCAGGTGTTCCTGCAGGTGCTGGATACGCTCTGGAAAGAGCACCTGTCCAACATGGACCATCTGCGTCGCGGTATCCATCTGCGTGGCTATGCCCAGAAGAACCCGAAGCAGGAATACAAGCGCGAAGCCTTCAACCTGTTCGAGGACATGCTTGAGACCATGAAGCGCGACGTCACCCGCGTTCTCTGTCATGTCCGTGTCCAGAGCCGCGAAGAAATGGAAGAAGTGGAGCGCCGGCGCAAGCAGGAGCTTGAGCAGGAGCTTGCCCGTGCCCGTCTGCGTCACGATGAAACCAGCGCCGCGGCCCAGAGCCAGGGTGAGGGTGAGGCCGAAGGCGGGCGTCAGTCGACGCCGGAAACCTTTGTGCGTCAGGAGCGCAAGGTGGGGCGCAACGAGCCCTGTCCCTGCGGGTCCGGGAAAAAGTACAAGCAGTGCTGTGGCAAGGTCAGCTGATACACAACACTGAGCCAGAATCCGGAACCCGCACTCTGCCGACGAACGTTGGTGGGCTGCGGGTTTTTCCGTTCTGGCTTGGTGGATTCCGTTTTTGCAAAAGAGGAGTGGCACAATGGCGGTAGGTCCGGAAACCTTACCCGAGTTTCATCCGGTGGCCGGTCTCCGGCTTGGTATAGCCAGCGCCGGGATCAAGAGGCCTGGGCGCAAGGATGTGGTGGTATTCGAGCTTGCGCCGAGCAGCCGGGTGGCCGGTATCTTCACGAAGAATCAGTTCTGCGCGGCGCCGGTTACGCTCAGTCGCCGGCACCTGGCAGAAGCCGCGCCCAGATACCTGTTGATCAATACCGGTAACGCCAACGCCGGAACCGGCGCCCGTGGCCTGCGTGACGCCGAGGCCTGTTGCCAGGCGCTGGCAAATTCTGCGGGCGTGCGGGACGTGGAGATCCTGCCGTTTTCCACCGGCGTGATTGGCGAGCCGCTGCCGGTACAGAAGATTGTCTCGGCCCTGCCCGAGGCTCTGGCCGATCCCCGGGAAGACCGCTGGGCAGAGGCGGCGCGGGGAATCATGACCACCGATACCCGCCCCAAGGGTGCTACTCGCAAGGTGGCCCTGGGAGATCACACGGTTACCATTTCCGGGATCAGCAAGGGTGCCGGGATGATACGCCCGAACATGGCAACCATGCTGGGCTTTATTGCCACCGACGCGCGCATTGCCCCCGAGCTGCTCCAGACCCTGGCCTCGGAGCTGGGCGAAAAGTCGTTCAATCGCATTACCATTGATGGCGACACCTCCACCAATGACGCCTGTATGCTGGTGGCAACCGGCCAGTACAGCGGCCCGGAAATCACGCCAGACAGCCCCCAGTTGCCAAAGCTGCGGGAGGCGCTCGAGTCCGTCTACCTGGAGTTGGCCCATGCCATAGTCCGCGACGGAGAAGGGGCTACCAAGTTTGTCACCATCGACGTGACCGGCGCAGCGTCTCAGCAGGAGGCACTCGATGTGGCTTACACGGTCGCCCACTCACCACTGGTCAAGACCGCGCTCTTTGCTTCGGATCCGAACTGGGGGCGCATTCTGGCGGCCGTGGGGCGGGCCGGCGTCGAGAACCTCGATCTGGAAGCCCTGGAAATTTACCTCGGCGATGTCTGCCTCGTGCGCAACGGCGGGCGGGCAGAGGATTATTCGGAAGCCCGGGGCCAGGCCGTCATGAACGGGGAGGAGATTACCATCGCGATTGACCTCAAACGCGGTAATGTTCGCGAAACCGTGTGGACCTGTGATTTTTCCCACGACTACGTGACCATCAACGCCGAATATCGCACCTGAGTGGCCTCGAAGCATGACCAGTAAGGTTGTTCATGTTGCCGTCGGGGTGATCGAACGATCCGGCCGCGTGCTGATTGCCCGTCGGCCGGATCATGCCCATCAGGGTGGTCTGCTGGAGTTTCCCGGGGGCAAGGTGGAGCCGGGCGAGACGGTGCAGCAGGCGCTGGTGAGAGAGATTCACGAGGAAACCGGTCTGACGCTGTCGGAGTCCGGGCTGGCGCCGGTGATCACCATCCGCCATGACTACGGCGACAAATGCGTGTTGCTGGACGTCTGGCGCACCACAGACGCCGAGGGCGAACCAGTAGGGCGGGAAGGTCAGCCGGTGGAATGGCGTTGTCCGGAAAGCCTGCGTGACGGGGAGTTTCCGGCAGCCAATCGACCGATCATTCGCGCCCTGCGTCTACCTGCGGCGCTGGCGTTGACCGGCACTATCGACTCAGCGGGTCAGGGCGTGTCTTGCCTGGAGCAATCCCTGAGAGGACAGCGGCCGGCTCTGGTGGTGCTGAGGGCGCCGTCGCTGGAGGAGGCTGACTATCGCCAGTACGCCCGCGAAGCGGTGTCGTTGGCGCAGGCGCACCGGGTCGATATGCTCGTGCATGGTTCGCCGGAGCGCTTTGGGCAGACACCAGGCGTCGCCGGTTTGCACCTGCCGTGGCGGGAGGCGGAGAAGTTGTCGGAGCGGCCGGTTCCGGCGAGCAGCTGGCTCGGGGTTTCCTGCCACTCGGCCGAGCAGCTCGCCCACGCCGAATCCCTGGGCGCAGACTACGCAGTACTGGGGGCCGTGTTGCCGACCCCCAGCCATCCGGGCGAATCCGGTATGGGCTGGTCGCGGTTCGCCGATCTGGTGGCAGCGGCGAGGCTTCCGGTCTACGCGCTCGGAGGAATGAGCATGGGCCATCTTGAGATCGCCCGACGCCACGGGGCCCAGGGCATCGCGGGCATTGGATTCTGGTGGCAGGATGACTGCCAAAACCAGCTAGCATCAAACGGGAGACAGCAGTGGCAAAATTGACGCATCTGGATGAGAAGGGCGAAGCCCGGATGGTAGACGTGACCGACAAGGCGGTCACGGAACGGGAAGCCAGGGCCGAGGCGACCATCCGAATGGCGCCCGCCACCCTGAAAATGATCATCGATGGCGAACACCCCAAGGGCGACGTGCTCGCGACGGCGCGCATTGCTGGCATTATG
Source organism: Marinobacter gudaonensis (assembly GCF_900115175.1). Taxonomy (NCBI): domain Bacteria; kingdom Pseudomonadati; phylum Pseudomonadota; class Gammaproteobacteria; order Pseudomonadales; family Marinobacteraceae; genus Marinobacter; species Marinobacter gudaonensis. The sequence continues at coordinate 320,627 of NZ_FOYV01000002.1, read as the reverse complement.
GCGGCCAAGAAAACCCACGACCTGATTCCCCTCTGCCACGCGCTCAACCTGACGTCGGTAAAGGTCGAGCTGACGCCCGGAGAAGACGGTGCCTCGGTTTACATCCTCACCCGCTGCAAGCTGTCTGGCCAGACCGGCGTCGAGATGGAAGCGCTGACTGCGGCCAGCGTTGCCGCGCTGACCCTGTACGACATGTGCAAGGCCGTGGACCGTGGCATGGAGATCGATGCTGTCCGACTGCTTGAGAAAAAAGGCGGTCGCAGCGGGCACTGGGTGGCCGGTCATTCCTGATCTGGCGTGATGCTGCGCTCGTAAGTGTTGGGTAATGAAACCACGCCGGAGGAGCGACAGTGGAGAGACTACGCCAAGCGGGCGGGCCCGTGATAGAATGCGCGGCCCGATTGACTGAACCACGAGGAAGCACTGTGGCTGTTCGTTACATCCAGACCTGTCGGCTGCCGACCCCGTTCGGGGTGTTCGACATGCACGGCTTTGAGGAGCCGGATACCGGAAAGGAGCACGTCGCCCTGACGCTGGGTGATCTGGACAGTGACGAACCGATGCTCGCCCGTACCCACTCCGAGTGTCTCACCGGTGACGCCCTGTACAGCATGCGTTGTGACTGCGGCTATCAGCTGGAAGAAGCGCTGCGCAGTATTGCCCGCGAAGGCCGTGGCATTCTCATGTACCTGCGCCAGGAAGGCCGTGGCATTGGTCTGCTCAACAAGATCCGCGCCTATCACCTGCAGGACCAGGGCGCCGACACGGTTGAAGCCAACGAACGCCTGGGGTTTGCCGCGGACCTGCGGGATTACAGTATGTGCAAGGACATGCTGGAGCATCTGGGTATCAAGAGCTTGCGGCTGATGACGAACAATCCGCGGAAAGTCAAAGCGCTGTCGTCCTACGGTATTGATATTGCCGAGCGGGTGCCCCTGCATGTGGGCCGTAATCCGCACAACGAGCACTATCTCGACACCAAGCAGTCCAAGCTGGGCCACTGGCTGGAGACCCATCAGGACGATGATCCCGACGTCTAGCCGCTGAGGCCATGATGTAAAAAAGCCCGCTCAACATGCGGGCTTTTTTGTGGCTGCTGGCTTCCCTTGGGACGCCGCTATTTGACCACTTTCAGGTTCTGGTGACTGAGTTGCTCCAGCCGGTCGCGGATGGCGGCTTCAATGCCCCCCGCATCCAGACCGCACTCTGTCAGCAACTCGCCGTGCTTGCCGTGGTCCATGAACGTGTCCGGCAGTCCCAGTTGCAGTACCGGCATGGACACCAGGCGGCTGTTCAGAAACTCGGTGACAGCACTGCCAGCGCCGCCGGCAACGGCGTTCTCTTCCAGGGTCACGAGAACATCGTGCTGCTCGGCCAGCTCCAGCACCAACTCCTCGTCCAGGGGCTTGACGAAGCGCATGTCGGCCACCGTGGCACCGAGCGCTTCCGCAGCTTCCAGGGCCGGCGCCAGCAGCGTGCCAAAGTTCAGTATGGCGACGCCTTTGCCATCCCGGATACGGCGCCCCTTGCCGATTTCAAGCGGTGTCAGTGCCTGTTCGATGGTCGCGCCGGGCCCGGTTCCCCGGGGGTAGCGGACCGAGGCGGGCCCTTCGTACAACATGCCGGTCTGCAGGAGCTGTCGGGTTTCGTTTTCGTCCGAGGGCGTCATCACCACCATGTTGGGGATGCAGCGCAGGTAGCTGATGTCGAACGCCCCAGCGTGCGTGGGGCCGTCTTCGCCCACCAGGCCGGCGCGGTCGATGGCAAACAGCACGTCGAGATTCTGGATGGCCACGTCGTGTATCAGCTGGTCGTAGGCCCGTTGCAGGAAAGTAGAGTAGATGGCCACCACCGGCTTGGCGCCATCGCAGGCCAGGCCGGCCGCCAGTGTGACGGCGTGCTGCTCGGCGATGGCGACATCGAAATAGCGATCCGGAAACCGTTGCGAAAAGGCCAGCAGATCCGAGCCTTCACACATGGCCGGCGTGATGCCCACCACGCGCTCGTCCTGTTCCGCGGCATCGCATAGCCACTGGCCGAAGACATTGGCGTATTTGGGTTTGGCGGCCTTGGGTTTGACCGGCTCGGGCTTGCTTGGCGGCACCGGTTCGATCTTGTTGATGGCGTGATAGCCGATCGGATCTGCTTCGGCAGGCGCAAACCCCTTGCCTTTGGTAGTCACCACATGGAGGAATTGCGGGCCCTCCAGCTCGCGAATGTTTTCGAGGGTTTCCACCAGCAGGGGCAGATCGTGACCATCTATAGGGCCGATGTAGTTGAAGCCCAATTCTTCAAACAGGGTGCCCGGGGCGATCATGCCCTTGAAGTGCTCCTCGGTTTTCTTGGCCAGGGCCATCAGGTGGGGTGCGCCCTGCAGTACCTTCTTGCTGCTGTCGCGAACCTGATTGTAGGTGCGGCTCGAGAGCAGCTTGGCAAAGTAGTTCGACAGCCCGCCCACGTTCCGGGAAATCGACATGTCGTTGTCGTTGAGAATCACCAGCATGTCGGCATGCAGGTGGCCGGCGTGGTTCAGGGCCTCGAAGGCCATGCCGGCGGTCATGGCACCATCGCCGATAACGGCAATGCTCTTGCGGCCGGTCTTGTGCAGCCGGGCCGCGATGGCCATACCCAAGGCCGCGCTGATAGAAGTGCTGGAATGACCCACACCGAAAGTGTCGTACTCGCTTTCGGCGCGTTTGGGGAAGCCCGCCAGGCCACCTTTGCGACGGATGCTGCCCATGGCCTCGCGCCGGCCGGTCAGGATCTTGTGCGGATAGGCCTGGTGGCCGACGTCCCACACCAGGCGGTCGCTCGGGGTTTCGAAGACATAGTGCAGGGCAACGGTCAGCTCGAGCACGCCAAGGCCGGCGCCGAAGTGGCCACCGGTCTGGCCCACTGACCACAGCAGAAACGCCCGAAGCTCCCGGGCCAGCTGGGTCAGCTGCTCCGGCGCAAGTTCTCGTAGCTGGGCGGGTTCATCAATCCGGTCCAGCAACGGTGTGTTGGGCCGTTGTGACGGGATTTCCTTGAAAGTGTATGTGTCCTGCATCTGCTCGGGTCTTCCCGGTACGTTCGGTAACTGACTGGCATTATAAGGGAACAGGCGAGGCTGTTTCACACAAACAGGGCCAGTTGTTACGAAAATGTTGATGTCCAGTGTGCGCCTTTCCGGCGCCAGCATTCAATGGTGCGAGCTCAATGCAGAGAACTCGGTCGAGAGAACTCAGTGATTCCGTGCCACCACGTAATCGGCCATGGCACGGAGCGGGTCGGCTTCAGGGCCGAACACGGCCAGGCTTTGCTGGGCGTTGTCAAGCAGTTCGACCAGGCGAGCCCGGGCGCCGTCGACGCCAAGCAGGGCAGGGTAGGTGGGCTTGGCCCTCGCGGCGTCAGAGCCCTGTCGCTTGCCAATCACCCGGGTGTCTCCCTCGATGTCCAGCAGGTCGTCCTGCACCTGAAACGCCAGGCCCAGGGCTCTGGCGTATCCGGCCAGCGCTTCGAGGTCCCGTTCCTGCGTCCGGGGGCTCGAGAGGGCGCCAATAAGGACACTGGCCTCAATCAGGGCGCCGGTCTTGTGCCGGTGCATCACTTCCAGCTGCGCCAGGGTCAGGGTCTTGCCCACGGCCTCCAGGTCGATGGCCTGGCCGCCCACCATGCCACCGTGGCCACTGGCCCGGGCAAGCTCCCGAACCATGCTAAGCCGGGCGGATTCCGACGGCCCTGCGGCATCGGCAAGCAGGCCAAAGGCAAGGGCCTGCAGCGCGTCCCCGGCCAGAATGGCAGTGGCTTCATCAAAGGCGATGTGGGTCGTGGGCCGGCCTCGGCGAAGGTCATCGTCGTCCATGGCTGGCAGGTCGTCGTGTATCAATGAGTAGGCGTGGATGAGTTCCACCGCGCAGGCAGGGGCGAGAGCGTTGTCTCCGGTGTCGCCGACTGCCCGGGCTGCCGCGAGGCACAGGGCGGGTCGAATCCTTTTGCCACCGCCAAGCACGCTGTAACGCATGGCGGCCTGCAAGCGATCAGAGGACGATTCCCGGCTGATGCAACGGTCGAGCTCCGCGTCTACCCTCGCCCTGCAGGTCTCCAGAAAGTCTATCGCAAACGAGTTCTGTGCTGACATCACTCGGCATCATCCGGAGAGAACGGACGCGTCTCAAGGCTGCCATCGCTGTTCTGCATCAACTGTTCCACGCGTTGCTCCGCGCTTTTCAGTGCCTGCTGACATTCCCTGGTCAGTTTCACCCCTCGCTCGAAGGCGGTCAGAGACTGCTCCAGGGATAGCTCGCCCTGTTCCAGATCGCGAACCAGTTTCTCCAGCTCATCAAGGGATTTCTCAAAGTCGGCTATGGACGTGGTGCCTTTTTCACCGGCCATCGGGGACCCTCCGATCGGGTAACAGAATTTGGCGGATTATATCAGAGCCTGATCGCTATCGCTGCCAGTGGAAGCGACGCCGTTCGCCGGCTTCGGCATCCGGACCCCACGATTGCTCGGTTACCTGGATGTCGCCTCCGGCAGAGACAGTGACGATGGTGGTGGCTCGGGTGCCGTACTCGGTGCCGGCGATAAACGGAGAAGACAGGAAGCGTTCGGTGTCCAGGCCCACGCCGGTGTCTGGCAAGAGGCGGTCTGGTGCGGGGGTTGTGTCCTGGAGTAATGGTATCAGGCGTCGATGCAGGCCCTCTGCATCTTCGCCTGCCGCCATGACAGTCTCGCCAACCGCTTCTCGAAGGCGAAGCAGCTTGGGCCAGGGCGTCTGGAGCAGGTGGTTGCTGAGACCGTAGACGCCGCGGTGAATATGACGTCCGGGATGGGCATCCCGGTTACTGAAATACCATCCGCTTCGGGGCGTCAGATGGACCAGATTGAAGCCGGAATACCGGTCACCCTCGTCGTGAAGGTGGTCGGCAAGCTGTTCCCGGGAGCTCTCCAGGGCCCGAAGCGGCAACTCTCCGCGGCTGATGCGGCCGGTTTCCACAGTGCCTTCGCGCACGTTGGTAACCGCGCCCACCTCCCCAGCAGGGGTCACGGCCAGCCAGGTTCCGCCGGACTGTAAATCGCGGCCCGCAAGGACCCGGGTGCCGTTATTGGTAGTCCACCAGTCCATAGCGGCAGTGGGCCGCCGAAAAAATTCGTCCCGGTTGGCGGCAACCACCAGAGGGAAGTGACGATTCTGGCCGAGGGCGAAGGCGATCAGGCACATGGTGGCGGATGTCGCTCCCACAGTTAATGGTAATGAAGTTGACCCTTGCGCTGTGTATCATACCAGCCTTGGTTTTTCCGGGTGCCCCCTGTCCATGACTGTTTTGTTCGTTCTTGCATCGTACCTCGCCCTCGGCGCCTTCGCGGGCACTCTGGCCGGCCTGTTCGGCATTGGCGGCGGTCTGATCATTGTGCCGGTTTTGATCTTCAGTTTTGACTTGCAGGGCATGGATCCGGATATCACGCCCCATCTTGCCGTTGGTACCTCCCTGGCAACCATTATGTTCACGTCGGTCAGCTCCATCCGGTCTCATCATATCCATGGAGCCGTTCGGTGGGAGCTGTTCCGGCCCATGGTGATTGGCATCGTGGTGGGTGCGCTGGTCGGGGCATGGACTGCGTCGCTGCTGAGTGGCCGCGCTCTTGAGCTCACCATCGGTGTTTTCGTGATTGTCATGAGTCTCAAGATGTTTTTTCAGGTGGACCCGAAGTCGGATCGAGGTTTGCCGGGTTCGCGAGGGCTGACCGTAGCCGGCGGGGGTATTGGCTGGGCCTCCGCAATCTTTGGCGTTGGTGGCGGTACGCTGACTGTGCCCTATCTCGTGTGGCGGAATGTGACGATGCAGCAGGCGGTTGGCACCTCTGCGGCTTGCGGCTTGCCCATCGCCATTGCGGGTACACTCGGAAACGTCTGGACCGGTTGGCAGAATCCGGCATTGCCGGGATTTAGCGTCGGTTTCATCTATTTGCCCGCCCTGGTTGGCGTGATTCTCACCAGCGTATTCTTCGCCCGTGTTGGCGCCAACCTGGCGCACCGATTGAACGCCAATCGCCTGAAGCGAATTTTCTCCATCATGCTTCTGCTGGTGGGACTCCGTTTTCTTTTGAGCTGAGAGGTAGTTGATGCTGCAGCACCCCCAGATAGATCCGGTGGCCATCGCCATCGGCCCACTGAAAATACACTGGTACGGTTTGACGTACCTGGTCGGGTTTGTCGCAGGCTGGTGGTTGGGACGCCTGCGCACCCGCAAGCCCTGGTCTCCGATCAACGAGGAACAGATGGGCGATCTGCTGTTCTATCTGGCCCTTGGCGTTATCCTTGGGGGGCGTTTCGGTTACGTGCTGTTCTACAACTTTGACGCCTTCCTGGCCGATCCGCTCTGGCTGTTCCGGGTGTGGGAGGGCGGTATGTCCTTCCACGGCGGGCTGCTGGGCGTCATGTTTGCCATGTGGTGGTACGGTCGCAAGGTGGGCTGTGGTTTCTGGCGTCTCGCCGACTTTGTCGCTCCCCTGGTCCCTGTGGGCCTCGGCGCGGGGCGTATTGGCAACTTTATCAATGGTGAGTTGTGGGGCAAACCCACGGATGTGGCCTGGGGGATGGTGTTTCGAACGGCGCCGGATTCCCTGGCACGTCATCCTTCCCAGCTCTACCAGTTTGCGCTTGAAGGCGTGGCTCTGTTCCTGATTCTGTGGTGGTTCTCGTCCCGTCAACGCCCGACAATGGCAGTCTCGGGGCTGTTCCTGATCTGTTATGGGGTGTTCCGGTTCCTGGTGGAGTTCGTGCGCCAGCCAGATCCGCAACTGGGCTACCTCGCCTTTGACTGGCTGACCATGGGGCAGGTGTTGTCCGCGCCCATGATTATCGCTGGCGCCGCCCTGATGTTCATTGCTTACCGGAGACAAGCCTGATGAAAGCCTACCTCGACCTGATGCGGGACGTTGTTGACAACGGGTTTGACAAGGGGGATCGCACCGGTGTCGGAACCCGATCTGTGTTCGGCCGCCAGATCCGCTTCAACCTGCAGGACGGTTTCCCCCTGGTGACCACCAAGAAGGTCCATCTGCGCAGCATCATCTACGAACTGCTGTGGTTCCTCCGTGGGTCCACTGACAATACCTGGCTGCAGGAACGCAAAGTGTCCATCTGGAACGAATGGGCGCTGGAGAATGGCGACCTCGGCCCCATCTACGGCAAGCAGTGGCGCAGCTGGCAGTGCCCGAACGGCGAGGTGGTGGATCAGATCAGCGAGGTGATCGAGCAGATTCGCACCAAGCCCAATTCGCGGCGTCTGATTGTCTCGGCCTGGAATCCGGCGGAGCTGCCGGACGAATCCATCGGCCCCCAGGATAATGTCCGCCAGGGCCGGATGGCGCTGGCCCCCTGCCATTGCCTGTTCCAGTTCTACGTGGCTGATGGCAAGCTGTCCTGTCAGTTGTATCAGCGCAGTGCGGATCTCTTCCTGGGGGTGCCCTTCAACATCGCTTCCTATGCGCTGCTTACCCACATGATTGCCCAGCAGTGCGACCTGGACGTGGGCGAGTTTGTCCACACCTTTGGTGACTGCCATCTTTACCAGAACCACCTGACCGAGGACATCGTCTTCGAGCAACTGAAGCGCGAGCCCCGACCTCTGCCGACGCTGGTGATCAAGCGCCGGCCGGCAAGCATCTTCGAGTACGAGCTGGAGGACTTCGAGTTCGAGGGCTACGACCCGTATCCGGGCATCAAGGCGCCCATTGCCATCTGACCGATCGAGACAGGCGAGCACATGAGAAAGGCATTGATCGTTGCCATGTCCCGCAACCGGGTCATCGGCCGCAATAACAAACTGCCCTGGTACCTGCCGGGCGACCTCCGCTACTTCAAGCAGGCCACCATGGGCAAACCCATCATCATGGGCCGGAAAACCTGGGATTCCATCGGTCGGCCGCTGCCGGGCAGGATGAACGTGGTGATTTCGAGAAACGAAGCCTGGGTTGCGCCAACGGGCACGGTGGCTGCCACGTCGTTACCCGAAGCGCTGGTGAAGGCTGAGGCCCAGGCCGAGCTTGAAGGTGGTGACGAGGTGATGATCATCGGCGGCGGACAGATATACGCCGAGGCACTGCCGATGGTGGACCGCATGTACATCACCCAGGTGCACGCCGAGGTGGATGGGGATGCGTTCTTTCCGGAGGTGAACTGGGATGAGTGGGAAGAAATCGGACGGGAGGATTTCTCCGCGTCCGACAACAATCCTTACGACTACAGTTTCGTGGTCTATCAGCGCTTGGCGTCGGCGTGACGCGGCGGGCGCGCCCCCGAGGGCTTACCGCCCTTGCCGGGCGCTTTACCCTTGGCTCCGGGGCCGCCGCGACCTTTCTTGAAGCCACCCTTGGGCCCCTTGCGATGCTCGCCTGGGCGACCACCCTTGCGATCGCGACGGGGCGGCGGAGTGGCGGAGACCACCGGCAGTGCATCTGGCTGCTCCAATGGCAGTGAGCCGGGCTGGGCGGCTTCCATCCAGCAGGCGAGGGCGCCGGCCACCATGGCCATATCCATTTCATTGCGCTCAGCAATTTCGTCAAGCAGGGCCATGGTTTTGGCCAGCTTCTTGTCCTCAGCGAACGCCAGCAGCTGGGTTTCAAACTGCTGCTCGCGCATTTTCTTCAGTTCCACCGGCGAGGGCAACTGATATGCCTGCATCGGCGAGTTAGTGGCGCGCTCAAGGGTGCGCAGCCAGCTCCGCTCCCTGGGCGTAACCAGCAGAATGGCCTTGCCGTCGCGACCGGCGCGGCCGGTGCGGCCAACCCGGTGGATGTAGGCTTCGGTGTCGTAAGGCACATCGTAGTTGATCACGTGGGTAATGCGCGGCACGTCCAGGCCGCGGGCCGCCACGTCGGTTGCCACGATAATGTCTTTCTTGCTGCGCTTGAGGTCCTCCACCGTCTGTTCCCGCTGGCGCTGGTTCAGGTCGCCATTCAGGGGAGCCACAGCATGGCCGCGAGCGGAAAGCTTCTCGGCCAGCAGGGTGGTTTCCGCTTTAGTACGCACGAAGATGATCGAGGCGTCGAACGGCTCCACTTCCAGGATGCGGGTCAGGGCGTCGAGCTTGCGCTCGGCGTAGACCGGCAGCACGAACTGGGCAATACGCTCGACCGTGCGGGTTTCGCTCTCGATCCGCACTTCGGTGGCGTTCTTCAGGTAAGTCTGGGCCACCTTCTTGATTTGCGGCGGCATGGTCGCTGAGAACAGAGCGCGCTGGCAGTTCTCCGGCGTCTTGGCAAGAATTGCTTCGACGTCGTCAATAAAGCCCATTCGCAGCATTTCATCTGCTTCGTCCAGGACCAGTGCTTTCAGGTTGTCCAGCTTCAACGTGCCTTTGCGCAGATGATCCAGCATCCGGCCAGGTGTGCCCACAATCACCTGGGCACCGCGGCGCAGCCCCTTGATCTGGGGATAAAAGTCCTGGCCACCGTAGATAGGCAGTACGTGGAAATTGCGGAACCGGCTGGCGTAGGTGGTGAAGGCTTCGGCCACCTGGATGGCCAGTTCCCGGGTCGGTGCCAGCACCAGAATCTGGGGTTCGGCGATGGAGGCGTCGATCCGGCTGAGCAGGGGCAGGGCGAACGCGGCAGTTTTGCCGGTGCCGGTCTGGGCAACGCCCAGCAGATGATTGCCCGCCAGCAGTGCAGGGATGGACTGCGCCTGGATCGGAGACGGGGTTTCATAGCCAACGGCGGAGACGGCATCAAGTACGGCCGGATCAAGCCCCAGTTCGGCAAAGGTCAATTCAGACATGGATTTACTCGGAATTCGGGAGGTAGAGCATGGCCGTGCAATGGCCATGCATGATGTGGGCGAAGTATAGCGGTTTTGTCCAGCTTTTTGTATGAAAAACCCATACCGCTGCGTAGGTAGTTGCCGGGGATGCGCCATTGCGTTGTCACCGGATATTGGGCAATCTTGGCCCTTGTCCCGATAGGTTGCTAACAGGAAACCCGCGATGACCTTTGATGAGTTGTTACAGGCTGCCGACAGCGGCCAGCCACTGGCCATACCCAAAAGCTGGTCCCAGGGGCGAGCGACGTTTGGTGGTCTTACGGCGGCGCTGGTGTTTGAGCGTATGGCGCACAGGGTACCGAAGGATCGTGCCATGCGATCCATGCAGGTTTCCTTCGTTGGGCCGGTGGAGCCCGGGGTGCCTGCGAGCCTCGAAACAGACATTTTGCGTGAGGGGCGGGCGGTCAGCCAGGTGCAGGGACAGATCATTCAGAACGGCGAGCCGCGGCTGGTTTGCCTGGCAAGCTTTGGTGGTGACCGGGAATCAAAGGTGCAGCTGGAGCCACTTCCCGCGCCGGATGCCTCCCCGGTAGACCGGTGCCCGAGCCTTGATCATATCCCGGGTGTCACGCCCGATTTTGTTCAGCACATCGAGATGCGCTGGGCGTTTGGTCACTTTCCCTTCAGTGGCAAAGGCGGTCGGGAGATGGGCGGCTGGATGCAGTTCCGGACGCCTCCCCGGACATTTACCGATGCTCACATCGTTGCGCTTGTCGATGCCTGGCCGCCAGCGCTGTTACCGCACTTTGGTACACCGGTCAGCGCCAGCTCGTTGAGCTGGGCGCTGGACATCCTGCACCCTCGGCCTGTCATCGAACCGGGCGACTGGCTGCTGTATAAAGCGTCGATTGACCAGGCCGGGGCGGGCTATGGACATACCCAGGCCGGTATCTGGACGGCACGTGGCGAGCTGGTCGCGCTCAGTCGCCAGACGGTGACGGTGTTCGGGTAAGGTGTTCGGATAAGGCCCTGCCTCAGGCGGCCAGTTCCGACCTCAGAGCATCGATGACGATCCGGGCGAAGTCCTCCGGAGAATCCTCCTGAAGGAAATGGCCGCCGCGGAGGGTAATGTGGGGCTGGCCATGGGCGCCGGGAATGCGGCGTTGCATGGTTCTCTCGCCACCCCGGGTGATCGGGTCGCCGTTGCTGAAACAGGTTATGAAGGGCTTTTTCCACTTCTCGAGTACCCGCCAGGCCGCCTGATTGGCCAGGCTGTCTGGTGAGCCAGGTTCGGTCGGCACCAGTGTCGGGAACGCCCGGGCGCCGGCCTTGAATTCCGACGACGGGAATGGCGCCTCGTAGGCGGCGAGTTCGGCCTTGCTCAGGGTTCGGTCAGTGCCTAACTGGACAATGCGACCAACCGGGAACCAGGGGCTATGGCTGGCAAACGCCTTCCATACGGAAAACACGGTCGGCACCGGCGTATCGCCGGTGGGCAGCATGCCGTTGCCCACGATGATACGGCTGAAGCGCTGAGGGTGCTCGGCGGCGAGTCGCAGGCCCAGGAGCGAGCCCCAGTTCTGGCAGACCAGTGTGATGTTGCTCAGGTCAAGCCGTTCCACCCAGCTCGCCAGCCAGGCCAGGTGTCGACTGTAACTGTAGTCTTCCACCGAGGCGGGTTTGTCGGACTTGCCGAAGCCGATCAGGTCGGGTGCCAACACCCGGTGTCCGGCACTGGCAACGGGTGGAATCATGTATCGGTACAGGTACGACCAGGAGGGCTCTCCGTGAAGCATGACCACCGGTGAGCCGTCGCGTGGCCCCTCGTCAACATAGTGCATCCGGAGGCCGGGCGCTACGTTGAGGTGGTGAGGAGCGAAAGGGTAATCCGGAAGGTCGGCGAAGCGGGCTTCATCGGTTCTCAGAATACGCATGCCATCGACTGTCCTGACTGATTGAATGCGTGATTGTCGGGCTTCCCGGCTGGTGTTTTGGCCCTACTACAATCGTCGAATATCAGGATAAATCAGATGGAACGTTACTGTGTTTGAGTTGCGTAACAGAGCGTTGTCTGTGTGTCAGGATGCGATGCCGAACAGACGCTCGGGGTTGTCGACGCGAGCCAGAGCCTGATCGCAGCAATTCACCGCGCCACAATCGTCGGCCGAGCACAGGCCGATGGTCCGGCACTTGATGTCCTGGTGCTGGTTGCCCTCGTTCCGGAAAATACGGGCCCGGGAGAGAATAGAGTGGCAATGGCCGCAGAGCAAAGTGGGAACGGCGCTACCTTCAGCCAGAAGTGCTGTGTAGTGTTGATGTTGAGTCATAGATAACCTCCTGCTTAATGCCAACATATGGGTCAAGTATGACATTTCAAAGTCGGAACGACGGTTAAATACGGTTCACCTGTCCGGATCGACCACCGGTCGCCGGTTCGAACGCTTGTCGTCCCAGTCCAGTTCCTTCGGATCGTACCAGCCGATGGCCGTCAGTACCCGCTCCCGGGTCTGGGGTGACAGCGTTGGCCACAGGTCCTGGAAATCTTCCAGACCGGCTTCCCTTTGGCGCTGCTGCTTGCTCTGCAAGCGGTTGATAATCCGCGGCAGTTGCAAGGCCTCGCCCAGCTGTCCGGGCACGATCACCTCCTGCCCGAGGACTTTGCGCCGATGGGTTCTGGCCGCGAGCACCCGGCGCAGTTCTGTGGCAGCCTCAAGTGCCGATTCAACGGTGAAGGTTTCCAAATCCAATAACATGACCTGTCAGTTGGCTGATCAATAACCGACCACTATAACCCGAAGAGGGCTACAGTGGCCATGGCAGCGTGGTAGGCTAGCTAGCCAGACAGCCCGGTCTGAACCGCGTCGGGCGCCAAATCCAGGATTCATTTTCGGGGAACAACCTGATCTATGTACGCAAAACTTGAAACACGGACTTTTCTGGCCCTGCTGGTGGGGGTTTCCCTGGCGTTTGTCTTCCTGATGAAGCCGTTTTTCGGGCCCATCTTCTGGGCGGTCGCCATTGCCCTGATTTTCCATCCGGTGCAGCAGCTACTGGTGCGAAAGCTCGGCGAACGCCCCAATCTGAATGCTTTGATTACCCTGTTTATCTGCTTGGTGATCGTAGTTATTCCGGTGCTGGTGCTGATTACCTCCCTGGTGGCGGAGGGCGTTGCGCTTTACCAGCAGATCCAGAGCGGCGAGATTCGCCCGGGCGAGTACATTGACCGGGTCAACCAGTCGTTTCCTGCCATCCAGGCATTTCTGGCCCAGTTCGATATCAGTTTCGCGGAGCTTCGGGATCGCGCGGTCAATCTGTTTGTCGGTGGCAGTCAGTTCCTGGCCAGGCAGGCGCTGGGCCTTGGCCAGAACACCTTCCAGTTCTTCCTGGGACTGGCGCTGATGGTCTACCTGGCGTTCTTTCTGCTGCGGGACGGCAGTGCCCTGGTGGAGTTGATCATCCGGGCGCTGCCCCTGGGCGACGAGCGAGAGAGGCTGCTGTTCGCCAAGTTTGCAGAGGTCACCCGGGCAACCGTGAAGGGCAACCTGCTGATCGCCATCATCCAGGGCGCCCTTGGCGGGTTGATCTTCTGGATACTGGGTATCAGCGGCGCCCTGCTCTGGGGCGTTGTCATGGCGATTGTGTCCCTGTTACCGGCCGTGGGCGCTGCCCTGGTGTGGGTGCCGGCTGCCATCTATCTGGCGGCGATTGGCGATATTTTCGAGGCGGCCATCCTCACCACGTTTGGCGTAGTGGTTATAGGGCTGGCGGACAACCTTTTGCGCCCGGTTCTGGTGGGCCGAGACACCAAGCTGCCTGATTACATCGTGTTGCTGTCAACGCTCGGCGGTATTGTCATGTTCGGCGTAAACGGCTTCGTGATGGGCCCGTTGGTGGCAGCCCTGTTCATGGCGTTCTGGGGCATTTTTATCCGTGAGTTTAGCGAAGGGGCCCAGAGCCACAATGCGGAACGGGATTCTCAGGGACCGAGAAACCCCGACTAGCGAGAGCTAGAGGCAAGGTGATGTCGGTCAAGGCGACATGAGACAAAAGTATGGTAGTCTTTGAGGTGTTTGCCCCAGCCTGTGGAGATAGGCACCACATAACAAGAAAGAAACCGATATCGGTGGGATATCAGGAGTTGAGCAGGTGAGTACCATGAGAAAAGCAACCACCCGACTGGGACGACTGGCCGCCGCAGCCGGCCTGGCCGTTACCCTGGGCTTTGCCCCCGCGGCATTTGCAGACGAGATTGTTGCACTCAAAAATGCACTTTACGGCGCAGGGTACGAAGTAACCAATGTCAGCCCGCAGATGGACGACAGCACCCGGGCCGCACTGACGAAGTTCCAGAAAGATCAGGGACTTCAGGCCACTGGCATTCTCGATGAGCCAACCAAGAAGGCTCTCGGCATGATCGAAGTGCAAGTGGCAGCCGCCAAGCCCGCACAGACGGCCGCGAATTCCGGTTCGCAAGCGCAGGCGTCGGACAGCGCGGCAGCCTCTGGCGAGAAGCCGGAGCAGTCCGAGGACGGCGCCATTGAGGAAGAGGAGGACGGCGGCTGGTCCCTCTGGTAAGTCCCGGCCAGCCAAATAAAAACCGCCGACGTGCTGCCGGCGGTTTTTTTATGTCTGAAACCCGCTCTGCGGCTCAGTCGAGCTTGGAGAGATCCCGAACGGCGCCCTTATCCGCACTGGTGGCCAGAAGCGCATAGGCCTTGAGTGCGGCAGACACTTTGCGATCCCTGGGCAGCTCCGGTTTCCAGCCTTTGGCATCGCGGGCCTCACGGCGACGGTCCAGCTCATGCTGGTCGAGCTCGACGTTAATGGTCCGGTTGGGGATGTCGATCCGGATAAGATCGCCATTTTCGATCAGGCCGATGGCGCCGCCGGCCGCAGCCTCCGGTGAGGCGTGCCCGATCGACAGGCCGGAGGTCCCTCCCGAGAATCGGCCATCGGTCAGCAGCGCACATTCCTTGCCCAGCCCCTTGGATTTCAGGTAGCTGGTGGGGTAGAGCATCTCCTGCATGCCGGGCCCGCCACGGGGGCCTTCGTAGCGGATGATGACAACCTCTCCGGGTTTCACCTCGTCGGCGAGAATCCCGGCCACGGCGGAATCCTGGCTTTCAAACACCCGGGCACGGCCTTCGAACACGTAGATGCTCTCGTCTACGCCGGCGGTTTTCACCACGCAGCCGTCCAGGGCAATGTTGCCGTAAAGCACGGCGAGGCCACCCTCCGAGCTGTACGCGTGCTCGACCGAGCGGATGCAGCCGGTTTCCCGGTCGCCATCTAGGCTTGGCCAGCGGGTGCTCTGGGAAAACGCGGTCTGGGTGGGAATGCCGGCGGGACCGGCCTTGTAGAACTCCACCACCTCGGGGGTTGGCGAGCGCATGATGTCCCAGGTTTCCAGGGCCTCGCGCATGGTCTTGCTGTGGACCGTGGGCAGGTCGGTGTTGATCAGGCCGCCACGCTCCAGTTCACCCAGGATGCCCATGATGCCACCGGCCCGGTGCACGTCTTCCATATGGTATTTCGGGGAATTGGGGGCGACCTTGCACAGCTGCGGCACCCGGCGGGAGAGCTGATCAATCTCGTTCAGGGTAAAGGGCACGCCACCTTCCTGGGCGGCGGCCAGCAGATGCAGAATGGTGTTGGTGGAGCCGCCCATGGCGATGTCCATAACCATGGCGTTCTCGAAGGCGGCCATAGAGGCGATGCTCAGGGGCAGTACGCTGGCATCGTCCTGCTCGTAAAAGCGCCGCGTATTCTCCACAATCTGCCTGCCGGCTTTCAGGAACAGCTGTTCCCGGTCGGCGTGCGTGGCCAGCAGTGAGCCGTTGCCGGGCAGTGCCAGGCCGATGGCCTCGGTCAGGCAGTTCATGGAGTTGGCGGTGAACATGCCCGAGCAGGAGCCGCAGGTGGGACAGGCGCTGCGCTCATATTCCTCGACCATTTCATCGCTGGCGCTGGGGTCCGCCGCAATCACCATGGCATCCACCAGGTCGAGCTTGTGTTCTGACAGCTTGGTTTTTCCGGCCTCCATGGGGCCGCCGGAGACAAAAATGGTCGGTATGTTCAGGCGCATGGCGGCCATCAGCATGCCCGGAGTGATCTTGTCGCAGTTGGAAATGCACACCAGTGCATCGGCACAGTGGGCATTGACCATGTATTCGACCGAATCGGCGATAACTTCCCTTGAAGGCAGGGAATACAGCATGCCGTCGTGGCCCATGGCGATACCGTCGTCCACCGCAATGGTGTTGAATTCCTTGGCGACGCCGCCGGCCGCCTCGATTTCGCGGCACACCAGTTGGCCCAGGTCTTTTAGGTGCACGTGGCCCGGCACAAACTGGGTGAAGGAGTTGGCAACCGCAATAATCGGTTTGCCGAAGTCCTCGTTTTTCATACCGGTGGCGCGCCAGAGGGCGCGGGCGCCGGCCATGTTGCGACCGGCAGTGGATGTCCGCGAACGATACTGAGGCATGGTGGTCTGATCTCTCTGTTGGGGCCTTATGACGTCGATCAAAAAAGCAGAGGATACCAGATTAGACTCCAGGCGCATGGTTGTTTTCAGGGGTGCTGTTTACAATAGTTAACACAGTTGTTCATTTTTGTTCCGGTCTGAACCGGCAAGGAGTATGCCTATGGCTGGCCAGGAAAGCCTGCCGCTTCGTCGTCTGAGAGAGTTCCAGCCCCTGAACCGGCTGACCGATGATCAGTTGGTGCTACTGGCCAGCCGGGCCGAACGTCGGACCCACGGGCCCGGGCAGCGAGTCCTGGAGCGGGGTGTACGCGACGGCCTGGATTTCTTCCTGATTGCCGGCAAGATCGAGCTGGAATCCCAGGACGGCCGGAAATCGGTTATCGAGGCAGAGACCGAAAAGGCCCTGAACCCCATCGCGCGCCTGCAGCCACGCATGTATCACGTTACCGCCGTCAAGCCCTGCGAGTTCCTGGTTGTGGAACAGGAGATCCTTAATCAACTGCTCAGGGCCGCACCGGTGGCACAGGTTGAGATGGATTCCGGCGAGGGCCTGGCCGGTGGCGAAAGTGAGGAGCACCACCTGCTGATGGAGTTCTACTCGGAGCTGAGGTCGAATCAGATCAAGTTGCCAAGTGTTCCGGATGTTGCCTGGAAAGTACGGCGCCTTGTGGACCGTGAAGACTCCACCGCGGATCAGGTGGCTTTGGCGGTATCCGCCGACCCGGCCATGGCGGCGAAACTGGTGCGCGCCTGTAACAGCCCCCTGTACCGGGGCTTCAGCGATGTGCGCAACGTCCGTGAGGCCGTGGTCCGGTTGGGCATGCGTACCACCCGGCAGCTGGTAACCGTGTTTTCCATGCGCGAGGTGTTCAAGACCCGGCAGCCGGCGCTTCAAAAGGAAATGGAGAAGCTCTGGCGTCATTCCCGGGAGGTGGCTGCACTGAGCTGGGTACTGGCGGATCACGCCACCCGTCTGGACCCGGAGGAAGCGCTGCTGGCGGGACTTCTTCACGATATCGGGGTGGTGCCCATCCTGGTGCAGGCCGAACATCACGTGAATCTGTTTGCCGATGAGGCCAACCTGAGCCACGCCATCGGCGAACTGAGGGCCGATGTGGGTACCGCGGTCCTGGAGAACTGGTCGTTCCCGCCGGCGTTTGTCGAGGCGGTTCGCCATGCCGAGGACTGGGACTACGAGTGCCGGGAGAGCAATCCCCAGCTGGTGGACGTGGTGATCGTGGCGCAATTGCATTCGATGATCGGTTCCAGCCAGAATGCAGACCTCCCCCCGTTCGACCGCGTGCCTGCCTACCGGCGTCTGGGAGAACTTGAATTGAACGCCTCGCGCAGTTTGCAGCTTCTGACCGAGGCCAGGGCCCGGGTCGACGAAGTGCAGCAACTGCTGTCCATTCGATAGCGTAATGGACAGCGCGGACTGTGGAGCCTGATTTCCGGTGACTGTTGAACTTATGAATGTACCCCTGTTCCCCCTGAATTCCATTGTCCTGCCCAGGGGGCGGATTCCCCTTCAGCTGTTCGAGCCACGGTACATCGACATGTTGACCCGCTGTCTCAAGGAAGATCGTGGGTTTGTTGTTGTACTGCTGCGCGAGGGGGGCGAGACCGGGCCGGTGGCGGCCTTCTACGACATCGGCACCTACGTGCGCATCATCGATTTTCAGCAGCTGGAGAACGGGTTGCTTGGAATCACGGTGGAAGGCGAATCCAAGGTGTCCGTCGTGCGAAGCTGGCAACAGGAGGATGGCCTCAATGTCGGGGATGTCGAGTGTCTGGTGGAAGAGGCCGGCAGCGAGGTGCCGGAACGATACAGCGAATTGCCGTCGGTGTTGCGGGCGCTGTTTCGGCACCCGGTGATTCGTGATCTCAACATGGACATCGACTACGACGATGCCCGCGACGTTGGCTGGCGGCTGACCGAGCTGTTGCCGCTGGACAAGCAGGAAAAGCAAAAGCTGGTTGAGCTGCAGGATCCGCTGGAACGCCTGGACCGGCTCCAGGGATTGCTGGAAGCCCTGGAAGAAGGCTAGCAGAGCCGGAGTCGTTTACCGGGGCAGGGTGGTGGCGGGCTGGAAACCGATCACCGCTTCTTCCCAGGAATGCGCCACGTAAGCGCCGGCGAACAGAAACCACAGGACGATGGCCACCGCAAGGGTGATATCCGGTGCCAGTGGCACTCTGTCGTAGCGGCTGTAACTCGCCCTCACCGCGCCGGTCACCGCGAGCCCGAGCAACAGGCCGCCGACCACATCGGTAAACCAGTGAACCCCCAGGTAAAGTCGACTCAGAGCCACCGGGATCAGGGGCAGGGACAGCAGTACGTAAGGCTGCCAGCGTTTGCGGTGTCTGCTTTCGCCCGCAACAAAACTCGCAACCAGTGTCACCAACAAGGTAATGCCGGCGGCGTGGCCACTTGGAAACGCGCCGGACGACGGCGGCAGCAGGACTTCATGGGGTCTGGGCACTGCGAGCAGTGATTTCAGCCCCCACACCAGCAGTATGGTCACTGCCGCGGCCAGTGCGATGTGCAATGCCGCCGCGTAGTAACCCCTGAACGCCAGGGCGGTGCATGCGAGTACCCCGGCGGCAATCAGCACCGGCGGATCGCCCAGCAGGGTCAGCGTAATAAAGGGGGCGTCCAGCAGGGGTTGGCGCAGCTGTTCGAACCATTGAAGCGTGGCCTGGTTGAAGCCGTCCAGCAAGTGCGTTGAGGTGGCGAGCTGGCCCCAGAGAAGGCAGAGCGCCGAGGCGCCCAGGGCAAGAAGCAAGGAGGCGAGGGGGAACTCGCCCTCCCTCGCGGGGCGGTGATTGGTATAGAGCCGCCAGAACCGGTGGGTTGCTTCGTACTGTGCCATCCACTTTTTCAGCCACTGATACAGCCGGCTGTCCTCGCCCAATCCCATCTGGAACCTGAGCACCAGGAAATAGACCAGCACCAGCACCACGATGCTGACGCCTGTCACTGCGTAGAAGTGAGCCGGCGGCCGGATGTCACTGGCCAGAGCGCTGCCGACGACAAAGCCGGGAACAATGTAGACCGGTGCCCACGCCAGCGCGGAGCCGACATTGAATGCCAGAAAGCGGCGCCAGGACATCATCAGTGCGCCGGCTATCAGAGGAATGACCGGTCTCAGGGGGCCGACGAAGCGGCCGATAATGACGCTTTTGCCGCCATGTCGGTGGAAAAACCGCTCACCCTTGCCAATCAGCACGGGGTAGCGGCTGAGCGGCCAGAGATCGGTCAGTCGGCCCTGAAGCAGGCGGCCGAGAGCGAAGCTTGCGGTATCCCCGGCAATGGCGCCAAGACCCGCCCAGACCAACGCCGCGGGCAGGGGCATGCCGGTTTCGCCCGCCATAACAGCCACGGCGAACAGGATGGCGACTCCGGGAACCACAATCCCCGCGAGGGCCAGGGACTCAATGAACGCGGTAACAAACAGCGCCAGGGCCAGCCAGCCGGGGTTGGCGCCGAGCCAGGCCGAGAGCTCGTTCAGCCAGCCACTGCTCATGTCGTGATGGTTTCTCCCGGGCTGAACCAGACCGAATTCGCGCCACGTCTGCTGGCTTCCTCCATGGCCTGGTGCGCCCGCTTGCGGAGCGTGTCGGTGCGGGTGTCGCCGCTGCCGCGAGTCGTGCAGCCAAGGCTGACGGTAACACGGCCCACCACCGGCCACTGGTGTTCGGCAATGGTTCGGCGAATCCGCTCAGCGATCACCCGCACGCCCTCTTCGGGCGTGAAGGGCAGAATCAGGAAAAACTCGGCATCCTTGAGCGTGTAGAGGGTATCGCCGGCGCGAATAACGCCGAACAGGTGCTCGGTCATGTTGCGCAGCAGCACCTGGGCCTGGTCCCGGCCATGCAGGTCGCTGATGTCGTCCGCGTAGTCAATGCGCAGGTTGATCACCGACAGGCAATGGCCAGTGGCGATGGCACGGCTGATTTCTTTCTGCAGTGTCTCGTCAAGGAACCGGGCGTTATGGGCGCCGGTAACCGGATCCGTGATGGCGAGGTCTTCAGCAGACTGGGCCATGTGGTCGTAGTGCCAGATGTAAAGCGAGGCCACAGCCATCAACAGGAACAGCCCGCTGATTATTGTGAGGGCCTCGGCTGAGGCCCGACCGAGCAGCAGTACCACTGACATAGGTACCAGCAGCAGAAGTGACAGCGCCAGCCCCTGACGCAGGGGCAGAATCAGCAGGTTGAGTACCACCAGGGGCATGGCCCAGTGGCTGATGCCAGGGGCGTCCATGCTGAGCAGGGCCGCCAGAAGGCCGCTGTTCAGGCCGGCCAGGATGATCAGATGGCCCGGCGCCGAAAGCTGGTGGCGCCGGCAGATTACGGTGTAGACAGCGCCGGCAAACGTCAGCACGGCCATGCCGGCGGCCAGATAGAAGAGTTCATAAAAGCCGTAGCGCAGGTTCTGCATAGCCAGCATGAAGATAAACACGCAGGCGAGGCCGTAGCCAAAGGCATGGGTCCAGGTGCGCAGGCGGGTTTCGGTCATGATGCCTGTCCCCGGGTTGGTGATGCGGGCTTCGACCAGGCGCTGTAGGCCTGGCTGCGGTTGCCCCCCTGTTGTTGTGCCCGGCGCAGGGCGTTGGCGGCACTCTGTTGCAGAGTGTTGGCGTCATCGCCGATATTCAGTCCGGCAATCCCGGTGCTGACCGTCAGATTCATGCCGTGCGACTCCAACAGGGTGGCCAGACCCTTGCGGATAATCTCCGCTCTGGTGAGGGCTTCGCCCGTGGAAATGCCCGGCAGTATCACCAGAAACTGAAGGTCGGCCACCCGGTAGTAGGTATCGAAATCCCGGATCTGGGAGTGCAGATATCGACCGATCCGGGGAAGGATGGAGCGGATATCTTCGTCAGGTTCACTTTCGCTCAGATGTGCGTCCAGCCCGATCATCAGAATCGACATGTCGGTGCCTTCACGCTCGCTGCGTTGGATTTCCTTGTGAAGGTCGGCAGACAGGTACTCGCGGCTGGCAGCCTGGGTAAGTTCATCGGTTCGGCGAAGCGGCGCCAGCTGTCGGGCTTTATACTCGCGCAGGAAGATCAGGAGTGCGGACAGAAGCACGGTGAGCAAAAAGGCACTGATCATCTGGTGCCGGTCTGCAAGCCCCACGGCCCACTGGCTTGCACTGACGGCCAGGCCAATCACGATCAGAGTCACCGCAGCCGCAACGGACGGCGGAACCAGGGCAAAGGCAACCAATGGCAGAGCGTAGAGCCAGTGGCTGAGTACCCAGGGGCCCGTCCAGAAACTGACCAGCAGAATCGACAGAAGAACCACGAAAAAACCCTGCTGTACCCTCGGCCAGGGCTGCCTGGCACGGCCCGGGTGAAAGGTCCTTCCGGAAATGACCATCCCTGCTGCAGCTGCCGCTGCGGCAGAAACCAGCGGCTCACCGAGCAGTGCGCAGGCGGCTGCGACGGCAACCAGTGCCACAAACCCTGTCCTGGACAGCTTGCTCAACAGGAATTTTTCGGCCATCTGGGCCATGGTGTCCTTCCTTTTCTAACTCCCTGAAAAAAACGTCAGGTAATGCCCGAGTATGGCATACCGCAGCGGTATAATATCTGTTTGGGATGCGTACTTGAAACGGGAAAGGTAAAGTTAGGCCCTTATTCCCGATTCCGCTTTGAAACAGAAAAGGTAACAGAATGGATATTGCAGCTTACATGGCCGAGGTGGGGCAACAGGCGCGTGCTGCGGCCACCCGGGTCGCCCGCTCGACCACTGCCGTGCGCAACCTGGCCCTGCTGGCCACCGCGGAGGCCCTTGATTCGGCCCGGGAGGAGTTGGCCATCGCGAATGCCAAGGATCTGCAGCGCGGCCGGGAAAACGGTCTGGATGCGGCCATGCTTGACCGGCTGGAACTGACGGCTCAGCGCATTGACGCGATGATCGAGGGCTTGCGCCAGGTGGCTTCGCTGCCCGACCCGATCGGCGCCATCACCGATATGACCTATCGGCCTTCCGGCATCCAGGTGGGCAAAATGCGGGTTCCGCTCGGGGTTATCGGCATCATCTACGAGTCCCGGCCGAATGTGACGGTGGAAGCTGCCAGCCTGTGCCTGAAATCAGGCAATGCAACCATTCTGCGCGGCGGTTCCGAAGCCATCCATTCCAACCAGGCCATCGCCCGTTGCCTGGGGGAGGGGCTGGTCAGCGCCGGCCTGCCGGAGTCGGCGGTGCAGGTCATCAAGACCACCGACCGGGCGGCGGTGGGCGAATTGATCGCCATGCCGACCTACGTCGATGTGATCGTGCCCCGGGGCGGCAAGGGCCTGATCGAGCGAATCAGTCGCGACGCCCGGGTACCGGTGATCAAGCACCTCGATGGCGTCTGCCATGTTTACATCGACAGCCACGCCGATCCGGAAAAGGCGCTGAAGGTTGCGGTTAACGCCAAGACCCAGCGCTATGGCACCTGCAATACGATGGAAACGCTGCTGGTCGATCAGGAAATTGCCGGGGACATTCTGCCATTGCTGGCCGCGGCCTTCGTGGAGAAAGGAGTAGAACTCCGCGGTTGCGAGCAGACCCGCGCCCTGGTTGACGGCGTGGTGGCTGCCACCGAAGCCGATTGGGAAGAGGAATACCTGGCGCCGATTCTTGCCATCCGTGTGGTGGATGGCCTCGACGGTGCCATCGAACACATCAACCGGTACAGTTCGCAGCACACCGACAGCATCATCACCGAGAACTACACCCGGGCCCGCCGGTTTCTGACCGAGGTGGACTCAAGTTCGGTGATGGTCAATGCCTCCACCCGGTTTGCTGATGGCTTCGAGTACGGATTGGGGGCGGAGATCGGTATTTCCACCGACAAGATCCACGCGCGGGGGCCGGTTGGACTCGAAGGTTTGACGTCCCAGAAATACGTAGTATTCGGCGACGGCCACATCCGGACCTGATCGTCATGCATGTGATCTATGGCGGCACATTTGACCCGGTACATCACGGCCACCTGAGGCTGGCCATTGAGGTACGGGATCGCCTCGGGGTAGACACTATCAGCCTGGTGCCCTGCCATATTCCGCCACACCGGGACGAAACCGGAGCAACCCCGGACCAGCGGCTCGAGCTGCTCAGACTGGCCGTTGCCGGGGAGCCCGGGCTGCAAGTCGACGATCGGGAGCTCAGGCGCCAGGGCGCATCGTTTACGGCGGACACCCTGCGCCAGTTGCGCGATGAGCTTGGCCCCGACGAGCCGTTGGCCATGGTGGTTGGCACCGATTCCTTCGCCGGCTTCGATCGCTGGCGGGACTGGCAGCGGATTCCGGAGTTGGCGCATGTGGTTGTGGTGCGTCGCCCGGGTGCGCCGGTGTCCGCTTCCGGCGTGCCCGGCAAGCTGCTGGCCGAGCGGCGCGCGAGCGAGCCCGATCGCCTGCATTCCCGGCCTGCCGGTTGCCTCCTTGAACTAGAACCGCCGCTGCTGGATATCTCGGCCACGGCCATCCGCGAGCGCATCGCCGATGGTCGTTCGCCACGCTACCTCCTACCGGATTCGGTATGGGCGGAAATTCGACGCCAGAGGCTGTATGGCGCCTGCCCTGACGGGAACTTTTAGTGCTACAATCGCGTCTGAACAGCAGACATCGGGCGGCCATACCGGCAAACGCCCGATCAACAGGGTGATTATGCAGGCAGAGCAACTGAAAGAACTGGTCATCAACGCGCTAGAAGATGTGAAAGCACAGGACATCAGCGTCATCGATGTCCGCGACCGTACCAGCGTGACCGACTTTATGGTCCTGGCATCCGGAACCTCCAATCGACACGTCAAATCCCTTGCTGATTCCGTGGTTGGCGAAGCCAAGGACAAGGGCGTGCGTGCCAGCAATGTGGAGGGCGCCGCTGCAAGTGACTGGATTCTGGTGGATCTGGGCGATGTGGTGGTCCACGTCATGATGCCAGCCACGCGGGAATTCTACGATCTGGAGCGGTTCTGGCGCGATGCTCCTGATCTTGGTGTTGCAGGCAGCGAATAATCATGCGTTTACGCCTGATCTGCGTGGGGCAGAAAATGCCCGACTGGGTCAGTACCGGGTTTGCAGAATACGCCCGTCGAATGCCACCGGAATTGCCCCTGGACCTGGTTGAGATCCCCGTGGCTCACAGGGGCAAGAATCCTGACATACCCAGGCTGATGCAGCGAGAAAGCGATGCCATCCTGGCTGCCGCCGGTCCCCGCGATCGGGTGGTGGCCCTGGAAGTGGCCGGCCGGCCGTGGTCCACGCAAAAACTGGCCAGCCAGCTCGAGAATTGGCAGCAGGACGGCCGGGATGTCAGTTTCCTGGTGGGTGGCCCTGATGGCCTTGCGGAAGACTGCCGGAAACGGGCCGACCTGCAGTGGTCGCTGTCACCGCTTACGCTGCCCCACCCACTGGTACGCATTGTGCTCGCCGAGCAGTTGTACCGGGCCTGGTCAATCACTCGCAACCACCCGTACCACCGGGCTTAGGGGGCTGTCATGGTGTGGGGCGAATTCAAGGATACCGCGGCAGAACGCCGGCTATTCCAGCGCCGGACGGTGGTCATGCTGGTGTGTGTCATCCTGGCGGTGGGGTTGTTGCTGACCCGCATGTATCAGCTCCAGGTTGTCGAGCACGAAGTGTACACCACCCTCTCGGACAAGAACCGGGTGCAGGTGCAGTCGGTGCCTCCGCCCCGTGGCCTGGTGTACGACCGAAACGGGGCGCTGCTTGCTGAAAACCGACCGGTGTTCAGTGTCACTCTCGTACCTGAACGGGTGCGAGGCATGGACGAAACCCTGGCCAGACTGGGCGAAATTCTGGCCATTTCTCCCGAGGATCTGGAACGTTTTCACCGGCGCCTGGAAGAGCCGCGCCGGCCCTTTCAGGAAATCCCGCTGCGTTACGACCTGAACGAGCAGGAAATGGCGCGGCTGGCCGTACATCGGCATGAGCTCCCGGGCGTGGAAGTGGAAGCGGAACTGGTGCGTTACTATCCGCACAGTGAGCTCACGGCCCATGCTCTGGGCTTCGTTGGTCGCATAAACCGCGAGGAATTACAGCGGATCGATCCGGTCAACTATGCCGGCACCAACTACATTGGCAAGTCCGGCATTGAGCGCTTCTACGAGGAAATCCTGCACGGCAAGGTCGGCTATCAGCATGTGGAAACCAACGCCCGCGGTCGAACACTGCGGGTGCTGGAGCGGGAAAATCCGGTGCCCGGTGAGGATCTCCAGCTACACCTGGACCTGCGCCTCCAGCAGCGTGCTCACGAACTGCTGGATGGGCGTCGCGGAGCCATTATCGCCATCCAGCCTGACACCGGCGGGATCCTGGCCCTTGCCAGTGTGCCAGGCTTTGATGCCAACAAGTTTGTCACCGGTATCAGCGTGGACGATTACCGGGAGTTGAGCGACAGCAAGGATAAACCCCTGTTCAACCGGGCTCTGAGAGGACAATACCCGCCCGGCTCCACGCTCAAGCCCATGCTTGCCGTCGCCGCCCTCGACAGCGGTGCCACCACCCGCGATTACACCATCTGGGATCCGGGCCATTTCCGCCTGAATGAAGGTGGCCGACTCTGGCGAGACTGGAAGCGGACCGGCCATGGCTGGGTGGATCTCAAGGATGCCGTTGCCGAATCCTGTGACGTTTACTTCTATGAGGTTGCCACCGAGATGGGGGTGGACACCATGTACAGCTATCTGTCCCGGTTTGGTTTCGGAGAAGACGCGGCGCTGGATGTGTCTGGTGCCCTGAGTGGTCTTCTGCCGTCGAAGGAGTGGAAACGCGCGGTGCGCAACGAACCCTGGTATCCGGGTGATTCGGTCAACCTGGGTATTGGCCAGGGTTTCATGCTGGCGACGCCGCTTCAACTGGCAACCGCGACTGCGTTGATCGCCAATCGTGGCGAGTGGGTGGAGCCGCGATTGTTGAAGGATATCAGGGGCGATCATCCAGTCGATGAGTTCCTGCCTGAGGAAACCCACCAACCGCTGACCCTGAAGAATCCTGACGACTGGGAATACGTGGTCGAATCCATGGTGGAAGTTATGCATGGCCGTAAGGGCACAGCCCGCGGCGCGGCTGCTGGAGCCTCCTACCGGATGGCCGGCAAAACCGGTACGGCCCAGGTGTTCAGTCTTGCCGAGGACGAAGAGTATGACGCCGAGGAAGTCAGGGAGCGGCTGCGGGATCACGCCCTGTTTGTCGGTTTCGCCCCGGTGGATGACCCACAGATTGCTGTTGCCGTGATTGTCGAGAATGGCGGCAGCGGCAGTGGTACCGCAGCGCCGGTGGCCAGGGCCATGTTCGATTCCTGGCTGCTGGAATTCGGTAAAGAGGCGGATGCAACACTGGTCAGTGACGTCCGGGCACGGGGAAGCGACTGATGGCGTTCAAGGCAATACTGGATCCAACGGCCACGAACCCTCTGGGCAGGCAGCGAAGTCTGTGGTCGGCACTGCACATTGATCCCATTCTGCTGGGGCTTCTGATTCTGCTGGTATCCGGTGGTCTTTTCGTGCTTTACAGCGGTGCCGATCGAAACCTGGAGGTGGTCAAGGCGCAGGGTATCCGTCTTGCGGTCGCGTTTGTGGTCATGTTGGTGTTTGCCCAGCTTGACCCCTCGGTATTCCGCCGCTGGGCTCCCTGGCTCTATGGTGTTGGCCTGTTGGCGTTGGTCGCGGTGCTGTTGGTGGGTGTTGGTGCCAAGGGGGCCCAGCGCTGGCTGGCCATTCCGGGCCTGCCCAGGTTCCAGCCATCGGAACTGATGAAGCTGGTGGTGCCGATGATGGCCGCCTGGTATCTGTCCCGGCACTTCCTGCCACCAAGACTCCGGCAGGTGGCCATCGGGCTCGCCATTGTCCTGGTGCCTATGGTGATGATCATCCAGCAGCCGGACCTTGGCACCTCGTTGCTGGTGGGTATGGCCGGCCTGTTTGTCGTGTTCTTCGCCGGCATCAGCTGGAAGCTGATTGCAGCGTTCGTTGCCATGGTGTCGGTGTCGGCGCCACTGATGTGGTTCTTCGTCATGCGCGACTACCAGAAACAGCGGGTATTGACGTTGCTCGACCCCCAGAGCGACCCGCTGGGGGCCGGCTGGAATATTATCCAGTCCAAGACAGCCATTGGTTCCGGCGGTATTGACGGCAAGGGCTGGCTGCAGGGCACTCAGTCCCACCTGGAGTTCCTGCCCGAGAGCCACACCGATTTCATTGTGGCGGTGCTGGCCGAGGAGTTCGGCTTCATCGGTATGCTGGTGCTGATGTCTGTGTATTTCCTGATCATCCTCCGTTGCCTGTACATTGCCTCAACCGCGCAGGATTCGTTCAGTCGCCTGCTGGCCGGCGCCCTGACCATGACCTTCTTTATCTACATTTTTGTGAACGTGGGCATGGTGAGCGGCCTGCTCCCGGTGGTCGGTGTGCCCTTGCCGTTGATCAGTTACGGGGGCACCTCTAGCGTCACCTTGATGGCGGCGTTCGGGGTTCTCATGTCGATCCACACCCACCGAAGAATGATCAGTGCGTAACGAGTCGGAGTAGCCCCATGCCCTCGGGCGAGCGTAGCCCATGGAAGTATGGAGGCCGGGTAATGGAGATTCGCCGAAGGAACCCGTTACAATGAGGAAGGCAAGACCCACAAATGAAAACGATGGTCGATATCGCGTGTGTATGAGGATCTCCGGACTGTGAACAGCCTGTCTTTCCCGAACGTCCTGCTGGCGCTGCTCGCGGCCATTCTGCTTGTCGGTTGCGCTTCCGCGCCGCAAACGGACCATTCCTCCCGATACACCATTGCGCAGGACCGGGCACCGTCCGGCAGCTTTGATGTCTCGGGGCTGGACGACGCTGTGCCGAAGTACGAGGCCCCCCGCCGGGCCGGAAACAAGTCGCCTTACACGGTCTGGGGCAAGGAATACCGGGTGCTTGCCAGCAACGATGGCTACGTGGCGCGGGGCACTGCGAGCTGGTACGGCGAGAAGTTCCACGGCCACAAGACATCCAATGGCGAAACCTTCGATATGTACGCCATGACTGCGGCCCATAAATCCCTGCGCATCCCCGGATATGCCCGGGTAACCAATCTCGACAACGGACGGTCGGTGATCGTGCGGGTGAATGACCGGGGGCCGTTCCACAGCGATCGGATCATTGATCTTTCCTACGCGGCGGCCAAGAAACTCGGGTATCAGGCACGCGGCACGGCTAGGGTGGAAGTGGCGGCCATTACCGTCAAGTCGGACGGTTCGATGTTTCTGGCCGGCAAGCCCTTTGTCCCCGGAGATACCGCGATGTATGCGGAGAATCCGGTGCGAGCCAGCGGCGACATCGCCATGGGAAACCGGGCTCTGTTTGTCCAGCTGGGTTCTTTCAGCAGCCGCGATCCGGCAGAGAAACTTCTCAGCCAGGTTCGCTCGGTACTGGAGAATCCTATGCGGGTGCGTGCCGTGGATACGGCCGAGGGCCGGTTCCACCGCGTGCAGGTGGGGCCGTTCAGCGACGAGCACAGCGCGCGGCAAACACAGAGCGTGCTGGAAGCCCGAGGGTTCGACAGGTCAATCCTGCTGACCGATACCCATTAAAAACGTGTCGGGCGGAGAACCCGGCCACAAACCAGAAAATACACCTAACGACGAATGAATGGACCCATGGCTTTGAATCCTGTTTTCAGAAACCTGACTCTCGTGTTTGCGCTCATGCTCACCCTGGTGGGAAAGGCAGTGGCCCAGTCGGTGCTGATCCCGTCACCACCCCAGATTGCCGGCAGTTCCTACGTGCTGATGGATCCCAAGAGCGGGCGCATCATCATGGAGGAGAACAGCCATGAGCGGCTGCCGCCGGCCAGTTTGACCAAGATGATGACCGCCTACATTGTCGAGCGCGAGCTCGATGAAGGCCGTATCTCCATGAGTGATATGGTGCCCATCAGCGTCAACGCATGGAAAACGGAAGGGTCGCGGACATTCGTGCGGGAAGGCACCGAGGTATCCGTGGAAGACCTGCTGCGAGGCGTGATCATCCAGTCCGGTAATGACGCCTCGGTGGCGCTGGCCGAGTTTGTGGCCGGCAGTGAAGGTGCGTTCGTGGATATCATGAATCAGCAGGCGCAGATTCTTGGCATGAAGGATACCCACTTCGAGAACGCTACGGGGCTGCCGTCACCGGATCATTTCTCGACCGCCTACGATCTTGCCCTGCTGGCCCGGGCGATCATCAATGATTATCCGGAGAATTACTCGCTGTACGCCGAGAAACATTTCACCTACAACAACATTCGCCAGCCCAACCGCAACAGCCTGCTGTGGCGGGACGACAGTGTGGATGGCCTGAAAACCGGCCACACCGAAGAGGCGGGCTATTGCCTGGTGGCCTCGGCCAAGCGTCAGGACACCCGGTTTATCGCCGTGGTGATGGGCACCAGCAGTCCCGAGGCACGGTCCCAGGAAGTACAGAAAATGCTCAACTACGGTTTCCGTTACTACGAGAGCGAGCATCTTTTCCGGGCGGGGCAGGAACTGATGACCGCCCGGGTCTGGGGTGGCCAGTCAGAGCAGATCTCCGTGGGCATGACGGACGACGTGTTCGTCACTATTCCCCGGGGCTCCAGAAACAGCCTCGAATCCACCGTTGAGCTTGATTCCGTGATCAAGGCACCCATTAAGGTGGGAGACGAGCTTGGGCAGGTGAAAGTATCGTATAACGGCGAAGTGCTGGTTGATCAGCCGGTGCTGGCCCTGACCGACGTGCCCGAGGGCGGGTTCTTCAAGCGCCTGTGGGACGCCATCAAGCTCTTTTTCGTTCAGTTGTTTCAATAGGGTGACGCGAATCCCCGGGAGTCCTGCGGCATGAGCCAGCCGAAAGCGCCAAAAATCGAATTTCCCTGTGACTACATGATCAAGGTGATCGGCAATGCCGCGCCCGACTTCACCGAGTTCGTCGTGGAAGTCGTGGAGCAGCACGCACCCGGCATCAGCGAAACCGACATCACGGTAAACCAGAGCAGTAAAGGGCGCTTCTCCTCGGTCCAGCTAAGGATTGTTGCTACCGGCGAAGACCAGTTGAGAGCGCTGTTTGAAGACCTCAAGGCCAGTGGCCGGGTCCACATGGTGCTCTGATCGCCATGGCAAAACTGATTGTCCGGTCACTCGGCGAGCAGCCCTATCAGGAAACCTGGGAGGCCATGAGTTCGTTCACGGCAGAGCGGGATGATTCGGTCGCCGACGAGCTCTGGTGCCTGCAGCACCCGAGGGTCTACACCCAGGGCCAGGCCGGCAAGGCCGAGCACATTCTGGCGCCGGGCGATATCCCCGTTATCCAGGTGGATCGTGGTGGGCAGGTGACCTATCACGGCCCCGGACAGCTCGTGGTATACCTGATGATCAACCTGCCACGGCGCAAGATGGGCGTGCGTACCCTGGTGGACCAGATCGAGCAGGGCATTGTTCGCACCCTGGCAGGCCTCGGAGTCGAGGCAGCGCCACGGCCGGATGCTCCGGGCGTGTACGTGGACGGCTCCAAGATCGCCTCCCTGGGGTTGCGGGTTCGTCGCGGCTGTTCGTTCCATGGCCTGGCTCTGAACGTAGACATGGACATGGAGCCGTTCCAGCGCATCAACCCCTGCGGCTATGCCGGAATGGCCATGTGCCAGGTGCGGGATTTTGTGCCCGGTACGACCGTCGCGGACGTTCAGGAGAGATTGGCGGCCGAGCTGGTGGCGGGTCTTGGCGAGTCTGACGTCGAATTCCGGAACGGCTGGTAAATCAGGCGGCGACAGTCTCCTCGTCGCCGCAGGCCCGGTTGCGGCCCCGGGATTTCGCCCGATAGAGAGCCTCATCACAACGCTGTAACAGGCGGTCGATGGATTCGGCGCGCCTGATTGAGGCGACGCCCACGCTCAGGGTGGCCTGAATCGGGCCCTGCTCAGTGGCCACGGTCTTGCGGGCAAAGGCCTCCCGGATGCGATTGGCAGAGTTCAGCGCATCCGCCGGGCCAGTCTCGGGCAGCACCACCAGATATTCCTCACCGCCCCAGCGAGCCACGGTATCCACTCGACGGCACTCCTCCCGCAGAGTGTTCGCCACCTGCACAATCAGCTCATCGCCAATGTGGTGGCCATGGTTGTCGTTGACACTCTTGAACAGATCAATGTCCAGCAGCAGCACCGAAAACGTCCGGTCATGGCGGAGGTAGCGCTGGTACTCGGCCTCGAGCTGCTCGAGGGCTTCCCTGCGGTTGGCCAGCCCGGTAAGCGCGTCATGCTTGGCGGCGTACTCGAACTCCGCCGCCAGTTTCAGTAGCCCCAGTTTGCTTCGCCGGCGGCTTTGATCAAGTATGTAACAGGTCACCATCTCGAAACCCAGCACGGCGATCATGGTCAGGCGGAAGCTGGTGCTGTAGGGCGGCGAGAACAGCAGGTCACCCAGGGGGCTGAACAGCAGAATAACGGCGGCAAAGCCCCCACCGCAGGCGATCACGCCAATTCGCGATTCGCTGATGTAGAAAATGATCGGAGGGTAGGCAAACAGCCAGATGATGGCTGAACCGTCTTCCACGGCATGCACCGCCAGGTAGGTAAACAGGACGGTGATAATGGTAATGAATCCCCGTCGCTGCAGGGTGCGATGCCCCGACACCCAGTACACGATGGAGTTGACGGCCAGCAGCACCGCGAAGCCCACCAGTAATGGAGGCACCACGGGATCCTCTCGAAAACTCGAGCGCCAGGCGAAGAAGCACAGAAGAGGTACGGCGACCATGGTCAGCCAGTTGATCAGGACCGGTACCGGGATTTCGCCTTTGACCCGGAACTGGGACAGTTCCGTGTCTGGCGTTTTGCGCGCAGCAGTCGACATGTTCAGATCTTATTCTTGTGATAGGCGCTTTTTGACCTTACGTATTCAGGAATACTAGACCGGAACGGGGGGCAAGACTGTATCAAATCGTAAACGGCAGTGAGATGGCCCAAATTGGCCGAACATTGGCCCCCGGGCCGGTTGGGGGCTGTCTGCCGGGTTAGGTCAGCCTCCTGTAACATCCGTATAATGGGGTAGGCGCCAGAGCTGGTGAAATTCTCCGATCCAAACAGGTCACTATGTCATCCAGACGTTCAGGAAAATCGGTAGCCCGTATCAAGACAGGCAGTTTCGAACGCCGTCTGAGCCTCACCCGCGCAGGCCTGTTCGCCGGCACCCGCATGGCTTCCCACATGGCCACGAACTGGTTCAGCAGTCGCGAAAACCGCGAGAAACGCCATCGTGCCATGCTCTCGAGCCAGGCCCGTTTCCTGGTGGATGAGCTCGGACAACTCAAGGGCAGCGTGGTCAAGATCGGTCAGGTCATGGCCTTGTACGGCGAGCATTTCCTGCCTGAGGAAGTCACTGAGGCTCTTCACACACTGGAAGATCAGACCACCTCCCTTGAGTGGCCGGCCATCGAGCGGGTACTGAAAAGCGAGCTGGGTGCGGACCGTCTGGCCCAGTTGGAGGTGGAGCCGGAGCCCATTGGGGCGGCATCCCTGGGGCAGGTGCACCGAGCCTGGCGACGAAGCGACGGTCTTGAGTTGGTGCTCAAGGTTCAGTATCCCGGCGTGGCCGACGCGGTAGACAGCGACCTGAACGCCGTGGCGCAGCTCTTGCGGGTGGCGAGGCTGGTCAGTTTCGGCCCCGAGTTCAACGACTGGCTCGAAGAAGTCCGCGAAATGATGCACCGGGAGGTGGATTACCGGCTGGAGGCCCAAACCACCGAGAAGTTCCGGCAGATGCTGGCTTCGGATCCCCGGTTTATCGTACCCCGGGTGCTCCCCGAGTATTCGACGTCTCATGTCATCGCCTCAACCTACGAACATGGTCACTCTGTCAGTTCTCAAGCAGTGAAGGAGCTGCCTCTGGCGCGCCGCAGTGCCCTCGGTGAGGCGGCTCTTGAACTGTTCTTCCGGGAGCTGTTTGTGTGGGGCGAGATCCAGACCGATCCCAACTTCGGTAATTACCGCATCCGGATAGCCGGCGAAGAAGGTGAAGACCCGGGTTATGATCGCATCGTGCTGCTCGATTTCGGGGCGGTGCAGTCTTACTCTGACCAGTTCCTGCAGCCGGTGATACAGATGATCCGGGCCTCCTACGAGCAGGACCTGCAGGGCGTGATCGATGGCGGCGTAAAACTGCGCTTCATGAGCCGCGACTGGCCTGATGATGTCCTGGAGAAGTTCGGGGCGGTGTGCATGTCGGTACTCGAACCGCTGTCGTCGGACCGGTCCTCGTGGCCGGATTACGCGGTGAACAGTCTCGGTGAGTATCGCTGGAAGCAGAGCGATCTGCCGTCCAGGGTGGCGCGCCATGCCGCTCGCTCCGCGATCAGCCGCTATTTCCGGGTGCCGCCGAAGGAATTCGTGTTCCTGAATCGGAAACTGATCGGCGTCTACACGTTCGTGGCGGTATTGCATTCCGAGTTCAATGGCGAGCCGCTGCTGCGCAAATACCTCTACGGTGAGGGCGACGATGCGCCGGACGCCTCGGCAACCAGCCAGAGCACGAAGGCGTAGCGAGCCCCCTTGCCAATACCCACCAGAATGACAAAGTTCAGCCAGGGCACGCGCATGATCCCGCCCACCAGGGTCAGCGCGTCGCCGCCCAGGGGCAGCCAACCCATGAGCAGTGACCACTGGCCGTAGCGGTTAAACCGGTTCCGCGCTTTGTGCAGTTGCAGTTCGCTGATCGGAAACCAGCGTTTGTGTTTGAAGCGATCTACCTGTCTGCCGATAATTCCGTTGACGACAGAGCCCAGTGTGTTGCCGAGAGTTGCCCAGAACCAGAGCCACCACCAGGAAAAACCCTGGGTAACCAGGGTGCCAAGCAGGACTTCTGAATAGGCAGGCAGCAGCGTGGCGGCAGCAAACGCGGTCAGAAATAACGTCAGGTACGCCACCGCTTCCTCCGTTCAAGCAATGAATGGCGCCAATGCCTCATGGCTGGCCGCTATGGTGTCGATTCAAAGCCTTAATTTTCAAATCACCGGCTCCGTGTCATCATTCCAACAGATTTACGCGTTACATTCACCGCCAATTCTTGCGGAGGGCTTTATGGAGCAGGTGACCATCTACGGCCGTTCGAGTTGTGGCTTCTGTGTGCGGGCGAAGCACCTGTGTGAGGCCAGGAACATTCCCTATGTCTGGATTGATATGGTTGAGCGGGGGATGAGCAAGCAGGACATCGCGAACGAGATTGGCCGGCCGGTCCACACCGTGCCACAGATTCTGGTGGGCCGGGAGTACGTTGGCGGTTTTGATCAGTTCTATGCCTGGGTTCGCGACCACGAGACAGAACTGACGCGTTAGCGGCTTTACCGTTCGGAAGCCAGGCAGGAAACGGGCCTGGCGGCACCTCCGCCAGGCCCTGATCGACTCCTCTGTCTGTGACTGCGGCCCCCCGGGCTGGGGATTATTGCCTCAGAGCTGGAACTCGGTTTTCAGTTTCCTTTCCACCAGCTGGTTCTGCAGCCTGGCAACACGGGGCAGGCCATCGTCGAATGGAGGGAAGCTCTCGCCGGCAATCAGCGGTGCCAGATAGTCCCGGCAGTCCTGGGTGATGCCGAAGCCATCATCAGTGATGTAATGGATCGGCATTTTCTTTTCCTGGTTCGCGACTTCGCTGAGCGGCGCCTCCCCGATCTTCCAGCGGTAGGGTTTGGCCTGCTCACGCACGATGGTGGGCATGAGCGCCTGCTTGCCGGCCAGCGCCATCTCCACGGCTGCCTTGCCTACGGCATAAGCCTGCTCGACGTCAGTGGCGGAGGCAATGTGCCGAGCGCTGCGCTGCAGATAATCCGCCACAGCCCAGTGATACTTGTGTCCCAGCGCCTGCTTGACCATATTGGCCAGGGCCGGTGCCACGCCACCAAGCTGGGTGTGCCCGAAGGCATCCTTGGCGCCGGCGTCGGCCAGGAAGCGGCCATCCTCGTACTGGGCACCTTCTGATGCGACCACCACACAGTAACCGTATTCCTTCACACAATGATCCACTCGGGCCAGGAAGGTCTCCCTGTCGAACGGAATCTCCGGGAACAGGATGATGTGGGGCGGTTCGCCCTCACCCTGTCCGGCGAGGCCACCGGCGGCGGCAATCCAGCCGGCATGACGTCCCATCACCTCCAGAATGAACACCTTGGTGGAGGTCTCGCACATGGATTTGATGTCGAGGCTGGCCTCCAGGGTGGAGGTGGCAATGTACTTGGCAACGGAGCCAAAACCCGGGCAGCAGTCGGTGAACGGAAGGTCGTTATCGACGGTCTTGGGAACACCGATGCAGGTGATCGGGTAGCCCATCTTGTCAGCAATCTGGGACACTTTGTAGGCGGTGTCCTGGGAGTCGCCACCGCCGTTGTAGAAGAAATAGCCGATGTCGTGGGCCCGGAACACCTCAATCAGTCGTTCATATTCGCGACGGTTCTCCGAAAGGTTCTTGAGCTTGTGCCGGCAGGAGCCGAAGGCGCCGCCTGGCGTATGAATGAGGGCCTGAATGGCGTCGTCGCTCTCAAGGCTGGTGTCGATCAACTCTTCCTTGAGTGCCCCGATGATGCCGTTGCGCCCGGCATACACCTTGCCGATCTTGTCCGGATGCTTGCGGGCGGTCTGGATAACGCCACAGGCGCTGGCATTGATGACGGCGGTGACACCGCCGGACTGAGCGTAGAATGCATTCTTGATAGCCATCTCGGGCTGGGGCCTCCTGCTGGTTCGACAATGGCGCTGATGATACGCCAAACAACGTGATTTTTCATGGGCAGGATTGCGTATGGCGTGGCTCTTGACGGGGTGGGGCGGATACGGGAGGCTTGTCGGGTTTCAACACGCGGAGCAGTTGCCGAATGCACATTCACATCCTTGGAATCTGTGGCACCTTTATGGGCAGTCTGGCCGTGCTGGCCCGCGAGCTGGGCCACACCGTAACCGGCTCCGATCATGGCGTCTACCCGCCTATGAGCACTCAGCTGGAGGCCCAGGGGATCAGCCTGATGGAAGGGTATGCCCCGGACAACCTTGAACCCCGGCCAGACCTCGTGCTGATTGGCAATGCCCTGTCCCGGGGCAATCCGGAAGTGGAAGCGGTGCTCAACCGGAACATCGACTATATGTCCGGGCCGGAGTGGTTGGCCCGGGAAGTGTTGAGGCACCGCTGGGTGCTGGCCGTAGCCGGAACCCACGGCAAGACCACGACCACAGCCATGTTGTTATGGATCCTGGAGCAGGCCGGCTTCGATCCCGGTTACCTGGTGGGTGGGGTGCCCCGGGATTTCGCCGTCTCGGCCCGGCTTGGAAGCAGCGATTTCTTCGTGATCGAGGCGGACGAGTACGACAGTGCGTTCTTCGACAAACGCTCGAAGTTTGTGCACTACCGGCCCCACACTCTGATCCTGAACAACCTCGAATTCGACCACGCCGACATTTTCGAGAATGTCGAAGCGATCGAGCGTCAGTTCCATCATCTGGTCCGGACCGTGCCTTCTCAGGGCTTGATTATCCGTCCCGCCGTTGACACGCATCTGGATAACGCCCTGGCACTCGGTTGCTGGAGTCCGGTGCAGGACACCGCCATCGGCAGCGAAACCCCGCGCACCACTGACTGGCGGGCCGAATTGCTGTCCGAGGATGGTAGCCGGTTCATGGTGATCCACCACGAACAGCCGGTGGCAACCCTGAGCTGGGAGCACACCGGCCTGCATAATGTCCGCAACGCACTGTCGGCGATCGCTGCGGCTCGCCACATCGGTATCACGCCCGACCATGCGGTGGCGGCCCTGTGCCGGTTTTCCGGGGTGAAGCGCAGGATGGAGCTGCTGGCGGACATTGACGGAGTGAGGGTGTACGATGATTTCGCCCACCATCCCACCGCTATCGCCACCACGCTTGAGGGTCTTCGTAATCGGGTCGGGGACGAGCCAATTCTGGCTTTGATCGAGCCTCGTTCGAACACTATGAAGCAAGGTGTTCACCAGCAGGCGCTGCTGCCCAGCGCCGGTGCCGCCGACCGGGTGCTCTGGGCCAACCTGAACGGCATGGATTGGCTGCCGACTCTGGTCAGTAACTGGCAAGACCAGAACGAAGGCTCGCACCGGCACCAGGTTGAGGCGACGGTGGAGGCACTCATCGCCACCACCCTGGCGGATCTGCCCCGGCCCTGCCACATTGTTATCATGAGCAACGGCGGTTTTGGTGGCATTCACGGTAAACTGGTGGCCGAGCTCGAGCGTATCGGAAGCTGATTCGGCCCTGCCGGGTACCACCTGAGAGTTGCACGGATATACAGGTCATGACAGACAAGCAGTCACAGGCGAAAACCATTAATCTGGCCTTTACTGGCGCTTCGGGCGCTCAGTACGGGCTACGCCTGCTGCAATGCCTGGTGGCGGTGGGCTGCCGCGTAAATGTAATGGTCAGCCGGGCAGCCCAGGTGGTGATCGCCACGGAAACCGAACTTAAATTGCCGGGTACTCCCCCGGCCATGCAAGAGACGCTCTCCGCCTATGCCAACGCTGAACCCGGCCAGGTACTGGTGTTTGGTCGTGAAGACTGGTTCGCGCCGCCGGCTTCCGGCTCCGGGGAGAAAGCTCCGTTAGTGGTCTGTCCTTGCAGTACCGGGACCCTGTCGGCGCTGGCCACTGGCGCCAGCAACAACCTGATCGAGCGGGCCGGCGACGTTGCCCTGAAAGAGCGCCGAACCCTCATCCTGGTGCCTCGGGAGGCTCCGTTCTCGGAAGTGCACCTGGAAAACATGCTAAAGCTGACCCGCATGGGGGCCGTTATCATGCCCGCCAGTCCCGGCTTCTACCACAAGCCGGCGTCCGTGGATGACCTCGTGGATTTCATCGTCGCCCGCATCCTGGACCATCTGGGCCTGCCCCAGGACCTGATGCCCCGCTGGGGTGAGGCCCGTGCCGAAGCCCGCCGCGACGGCTGATTCCTGCAACGCCTCGACGATGGTTTTGGTCAGCCCGATTGATGCTTTTCATCATTGAGCGAACAGGCCTCTGGGTCGAGACTTGGTGAACGACAATCACAACACCCGTTATTCACCGAGGTTCACCATGATTCCACGTACTCTCTTTGATGCTGACCTGGAAGGTTTCCGCGATTCCGTTCGCAAGTTCCTGGAACAGGAAGCCGTGCCCTACCACGACCAGTGGGAGAAAGACGGCCAGGTCAGCCGGGAGCTTTGGCAGAAGGCCGGCGAACTCGGGTTTCTGTGTCCAACCATTCCCGAGGAGTACGGTGGCGTGGGCGCCGACTTCCGCTACAGTGCGGTGGTGATGGAGGAGGTATCCCGACTGGGGCTGTCCGGCATCGGCTGGGGCCTGCATTCGGACATCGTTGCTCCCTATATCCTCAATTACGGCTCCGAGGAGCAGAAGCAGCACTACCTGCCCAAGCTGGTGTCCGGTGAAATGATCACCGCCATCGCCATGACCGAGCCTGGTGCCGGTTCCGACCTGCAGGGCGTCAAGACCACGGCCGTCAAGGACGGCGACCACTACGTTCTCAACGGCTCGAAAACCTTCATCACCAATGGCCAGATGGCCGATCTGGTAATCGTGGTGGCCAAGACCGATCCCAAGGAAGGCGCCAAGGGCACCAGCCTGTTGCTGGTGGAGACCGCCTGGGAGGGCTTCCAGAAAGGCCAGAACCTCAACAAGGTGGGCATGAAAGCCCAGGATACTTCGGAGCTGTTCTTCCAGGATGTGAAAGTGCCGACGACGCACCTGCTGGGCAGCATGGAAGGGCAGGGTTTTTTCCAGCTCATGCAGGAACTGCCCGCCGAGCGGCTACAGGTAGCGCTGGCTGCGGTCGCGGCGGCGGAAGCCGCCTGGCAGTGGACTCTGGATTATGTGAAGGAGCGCAAAGCCTTCGGTAAACCGGTCATCGCCTTCCAGAATACGCGCTTCAAGATGGCGGAAATGAAAGCGGAGATAACCGCCGCTCGCGTGTTCACCGACCGCTGCCTGGAACTGCACCTGGAGAAAAAGCTCGATATCCCGACCGCGGCCATGCTCAAGCAGCTCACCACCGATCTGCAGTGCAAGGTCATGGACGAGTGCGTGCAACTACACGGTGGCTACGGCTACATGTGGGAGTATCCGATTGCCCGGGCCTGGGCGGATTCGCGGGTGCAGCGCATCTATGCCGGTACCAACGAGATCATGAAGGAAATCGTGGCCCGCTCCTTCTGAGCCTCAGGGCATCCCGGCGCTCTGGCGGCTCCGGGATGCCCGGTTACTTAACTTTACAAATTGCCAAACCTATCAAGGTCTCCAGCCAAGACATCCCCTAAAGTAGCGGCATCGAACAAGGATAAACGGTTGCCGCGATGAAACGCCTGATCTGCCTGTCTGTTATTGCTGTCTCTCTCACGTTTGCCGGTTGCGGCAAGGAATCCGACGAGCTGCCCGTGGACGGTCGTGAGTTCGACGGCGTTGAATACAGCCAGCCTGCGCCCTATACCGGCAAGGTCATCGACGGTTACCTCAACAAGGCGCGGGTGTGGCTGGATATGGACGGCGACAGCCAGTACACGCCGGGGCCCTTGGTCATCGAACTCGACAACGGCCGGGAGGTGACACTGACCGCCGGTGAACCCACGGCCATGAGCGGCCCCGGCGGTGTATTTTCGCTGGATATTTCCGGGCTGGTGCTTCCGCCCGGGGTAGGGCCGGATCTTGATCCGCGGGACTACCCGTTGTTTGCCTTGGCCATACCTGGCACCACCCTGGAAGAAACCCGCAACGGAGATGTTCCGGTTGCCCGGGCCTATCTGATGTCGGCAGCACCCGGTAATCGTAACCTTACCCCCCTGACCACGCTCGACCGGTACCGTCAGATGGTTGGCCTGGCCTCGTTATCAGACCTACCTTCCCTGGAAGGCCTGGCGGGCCTGAATCTGGTACGTGACTATATTCTTGCGGGGGATGAGCGCGCCCACGCCTATGCGCGGGCCCTGGCCCGGTTCATGGCCAGCCAGCTTCCCGACGAGTACAACACGCTGTTGGCGCAGCCCGGCAGCGCTGGTACCGAGCGCTTCCTGAGCAAGGAGGCTGCCTTCCTTCTGGGTGTGTCGCTGGTGCAGAACGCAGGCCGTGTGGCTGACGTGGTGGATGCCGCCGCTGGCGGCGGCAATTATGCCAACGTGGATGCGGATGCCCTTGCACTTCCGGAGGTGACGCTGGAACTGACGGATCCGGTGCTGCTGACCCGGCAGCTGGTGTATGCCGAGCCGGCTTCCGGGGGCACGCTCCCGGCGAGCACCTCGGGGCTCGAGATTTCCGCAGAACTGGCATTCGATTACACCGAGGATGGCCGAATCCGCTCAGTCTCGGCCCAGGGGTGTATGGCACCCACGCTCCGTGAACTTGCCCGGGTGATCCGGGTGAATGGCCGCATGGGAGTCCTTGAAACCCAGTGGCTGCCATCGGCCTCGCTTTCCGCCCAGAGCCGGGTCAGCTATGAGGCAGCTGGCACTGATGAGCGCCTGGTGTTCGATTGGGACGCGCAGACCATCACCTTTGATACCGTCACCTCTTGCCATCTCGCGCAGGGTGCAGAGCCTGAGTCCAGCGAACTGGGAGGCACTCCGGAGATTGTCTACAGCTGGACCCGGGAAAGCGGTGAGCTGGCGTCAGTCACGGCCCGATACGCCAACGGAACCGAACGCACCCTGACGCCGCGACTTTCCAATGCTACCGAGGTTTTCCCGGGGTATCGTATTGAGCAGGGCGGTGCGGAGCAGGAGTCTGTCAGTCTTCTCTCTGACGTTGTCAGCTGTGTGGTGGATGAACAGGCAGTTGGCGCGGATCAGGTGGTGACCGGTGTTCAGAGCTATGGCTTCGCAGGCTATGAGCCCCAGCCGTCGGGCTTTACCAATCTTGGGATGCAGTTCGATACCCGAACCTTTGGATCGGGCGAGCATCAGGATCTTCGCCTGCTCAGTTTCGGGTTTCTGGATCCCGTGAAACTGGCCGAAGGACGGGTAACCGGAAATGGCAGCTTCAAGTGGGCCATGCGTTACCCGGTGAGCGGTGCAAGCGGGTTCGTGACCAGTCAACCGAATCTGATTCAGGAAGCCTTTCTCAGAGCCTACACCCTGCCCGGCGATTGTGGTCGTGAGTTCGAGGCTGAAGCGAGCAGTGCCTACGCGCGGGTTGTCTACAGCTATGAGACATTGTCGGACTATCTGGTAGGGCTGCTTCAATAGCCAGCAGACACGACAAAATAACCTGCGCGACCGTCTGGGTCAGAGCATTCGGGTGGTGAACAGATTTGGAGATTGATTGCAGCAGAATGTGCGTCTTTAGCCGGGTTGCTGCATTCTTTTCCCACTTCCTGAGGGAGGAAGTGGTGCCGAGGAGAGGACTTGAACCTCCACGGGGTTGCCCCCACTAGCACCTGAAGCTAGCGTGTCTACCAATTTCACCACCTCGGCAGGTGATTCACGAAATTGTCGTTAGTCTGTTGAAAACTCGACGTTTCCGCGACCGTTGAGTTTTGCCCCTCAACCGATGGCGCGTACTTTAATAATTCCGATCAGGGCTGTCAAACATTTTTTCGCAAAAACCCGGGCAGGTATTTGTGCCTATTCTGTCGGGGTTGATAGGCAGGAACTCCGTACCGACGTTATACTCCGTGCAAATGAATGTAAGTCGCGCCACTGTGGCGCGGAATCAAAACAAGGATCCGAATGGTTTCCAGGAAGAAAAATGACAGGGATCCTCACGCCAGCCGTGAGGCCCAGAAGTACGAAAATCCAATCCAGAGCCGTGAGTTCATTCTCGGGCATCTGAAAGAACGCGGGGCCCCCGCGACCCACGAAACCCTGTGCCAGGAACTGGGCCAGACCTCGGAAGAGGGCATTGAGGCCCTGCGCCGGCGGCTGATTGCCATGTGTCGCGATGGCCAACTGATCTGCAACCGCCGTGGCGCCTATCTGCCTATAGAGGAAGCCGACTTGGTGACTGGTCGGGTGATTGGTCACAAGGACGGCTTTGGTTTTCTGGTGCCTGACGACGGTGGTTCCGATCTGTTTCTGACCGCTCGCCAGATGCGCCAGGTGTTCCACGGTGACCGGGTGGCCGCGCGGGTAGATCGTGTCGATGATCGGGGCCGCCGTGAAGGCGTGATAGTGGAAGTCCTCGAGCATCGAACCACCCAGACTGTCGGGCGCCTGTTCAAGGAAAGCGGTATCGCCTTCGTGGTGCCGGAAAACGCCCGCATAAACCACGAGGTGCTGGTGCCCGAGGAGCACATTGGCGAGGCCTACCACGGCCAGTATGTGGTGGTGGAGATCCTGCGTCAGCCCACTATCCGCACCCAGCCGACCGGCAAGGTCATCGAGATCCTGGGCGAACATATGGCCCCGGGGATGGAGATCGACGTTGCCATCCGGTCCTACGACATTCCCCACAGTTGGCCGCCGGCGGTGGGAGAGCAGGCGGCGTCCATTCCTGCCGAGGTTGCCGAGAAGGACAAGGCCAATCGCGTGGATATCCGCAACATGCGTCTGGTGACTATCGATGATGAGAGCGCCCGTGACTTTGACGACGCGATCTATTGTGAGCCACGGCCGCGGGGCGGCTATCGGCTGGTCGTTGCCATTGCCGACGTCTCGCACTATGTGCGGCCGGGGTCACCGCTGGATGAGGAAGCCATTCGCCGGGGTAATTCAGTGTACTTCCCGGATCACGTGGTGCCGATGCTGCCGGAGAAGCTGTCCAATGGCCTTTGCTCCCTGAACCCGGACGTAGACCGACTGTGCATGGTGGCCGACATGACCATCAGCGCCGCTGGCAACATCAGTGGTTACACCTTCTACCAGGCGGTGATGCGCAGCCATGCCCGACTGACCTACAACAAGGTCAGCGCCATGCTTGAGCATCCGGACAGCGAGCAGGGCTACCGGCTGTCGGCCCAGTACGCCGACCTGTTGCCGCACCTGCACAACCTTTATGATCTGTACAAGCTGCTGCGTCAGGCGCGTACCGAGCGTGGCGCGATTGATTTTGAGACCACCGAAACCAAAATCGTGTTCGACGCCGAGCGCAAGATTGAGGAAATCGTGCCGGTGCACCGTAACGACGCCCACAAGATCGTCGAAGAGTGCATGCTCTG
This sequence comes from Marinobacter gudaonensis, assembly GCF_900115175.1. Lineage (NCBI taxonomy): Bacteria > Pseudomonadati > Pseudomonadota > Gammaproteobacteria > Pseudomonadales > Marinobacteraceae > Marinobacter > Marinobacter gudaonensis. The sequence continues at coordinate 277,246 of NZ_FOYV01000002.1, read as the reverse complement.
CGCGAACGTGGCCACGGCCCGTTTCCTGAAGAAGCATCAGGTGCCCGCGCTTTACCGCGTTCACGAAGGGCCGTCCGAGGAGCGCCTCAATGCAGTGCGCCTGTTCCTCGGTGAGCTTGGTCTTCAGTTGGGAGGCGGTGACAAGCCGACGTCGGCCGATTACCAGGCCCTTCTGAACGAAGTGGCCGACCGGCCCGATGCCAACGTGATCCAGATGGTGATGCTCAGATCCCTGAGTCAGGCCGTCTACAGTCCTGAGGAAAGCGGCCACTTCGGACTGGGCTTTGCGAGCTACACCCACTTTACCTCGCCCATCCGTCGCTACCCGGACCTGATTGTGCATCGGGCCATCAAGTCCCGTATCCACAAACCGGAAGTCACCAAGGACGTGGTCACGCCGAAGGTTACCGATCCTGAGCTGGCCGTATACCCCTACGACTACGCGCAGATGGAGCAGCTCGGTGAACACGCTTCCATGACCGAGCGCCGGGCGGACGATGCGACCCGGGACGTGATGGCATGGCTCAAGTGCGAGTTCCTGAGGGATCACGTGGGTGAGGAGTTCAACGGAATCATTGCCTCGGTGGTGCCGTTCGGCTTTTTCGTCCAGCTGTCAGATATCTATATAGAAGGGCTGGTGCATGTGTCGACGCTCAGCGGCGATTACTTCCACCACGATGCCGCCAAGCACCGTCTGATTGGTGAACGTACGGCGGTCAGCTTCCGCCTTGGCGACGAGGTGAGGGTGCGCGTGGTGCGTGTGGACCTCGAAGACCGCAAGATCGACCTGGAGCTGATCAGCACGCCCAAGCGTCGTAAAGCCGATCGAGACGCTCTGGACGTGTCCAAACGCGAGCGTCGCGGCAAAGGCGGACAGCGCGGTGATCGCGGTGCCCCTGAAAAAAGCGGGCGCAAGAAAAGTCGCGGCGCCTCCGCGGGACAGGGTAGCGCGAAGGCTGGCCAGTCAGGTAAGCAAACAGGCTCTGGCAGTGCCAAAGACAGGCTGGTTGCAGAAGCGGCGCGGGAGGCTTCCCGGAAGTCTTCTGGCAAGGGCGGCGGAAAAGGGCCGGTTGGCGGAAAGCCGCGGAAACCCCGCAAGTCAGCCAAATAAAAGGAAGCGGCAGCAGTGTCCGAAGAGTTTGTATTTGGTTGGCATGCGGTTGAGGCAGTACTCAAGCGCGAGCCTGAGCGGTTGCAACAGGTCTGGATCCAGACTGGTCGGCAGGACAAACGGGTCAAGAGTATTACCGACGCCCTCGATGCGCTGGGTGTGCGCTGGCAGGTAGTGCATCGTCGCGAGCTTGACGAGCGGGTGTCCGGCGTCCATCAGGGCATCGTTGCGGCGGTCAGTGAGAGCCGGGAGTGGACTGAAGACGATCTCCTTGCCCAGCTAGCCGCCAGTGATGAGCCGCCGTTCCTGCTGGTGCTCGACGGCGTGACCGATCCGCATAACCTGGGTGCCTGCATGCGTACTGCCGATGCCGCAGGCGTTCAGGCGGTGATCGTTCCCAAGGACAAGTCGGCGTCGCTCACGCCGGTGGCCCGCAAGGTGGCGTGTGGGGCGGCTGAAACTGTGCCCTTCGTGCGGGTAACCAACCTTGCGCGCTTCCTGCGCAGTCTGCAGGATCAGGGCATCTGGCTGATCGGCACCGCCGGGGAAGCCCAGGCGACGCTGTATCAGGCGGACTTCAAAGGTCCTGTGGCTCTGGTGATGGGCGCCGAGGGCAAAGGCATGCGCCGGCTCACCCGCGAACACTGTGATCAGCTGATCAAAATCCCGATGCTAGGCCACGTGGACAGTCTCAACGTTTCGGTCGCCACCGGCGTGTGTCTGTACGAAGCCCTGCGCCAGAGGCTGGGTTAACCCTTGCACACTGGCCGTTACCCGCCTAGAATACGTGACCCCTTTTTCAAGGGGCGGTTTTGTATTGCCTGAACGCGGGCGGTGCGGAACCGAGCTTTTGATCAAGCCTTTCTTGTAAAGCCTTATTGATAAAGCAAAAAGAAACCGGCAGCCGATGCTGTCAACTCCTTGCTTTCATGTTCGCCGGGCGCAGAGATCCGCGCCGCAGGTGAAAAGAAAGCTGTTTAAACCGTAGGGAGAACTCATGCGTCACTACGAAATCGTATTTATGGTACATCCGGATCAGAGCGAGCAGGTGCCCGCGATGATCGAGCGTTATACCAGCGTCATCACCGAAGATGGCGGCAAGGTACATCGCCTGGAAGATTGGGGCCGTCGCCACCTGGCTTACCCGATCAACAAGATTCACAAGGCTCACTACGTGCTGATGAACATCGAGTGTTCACAGGCTGCGATGGACGAGCTGACTCACAACTTCCGGTTCAACGACGCCATCATCCGTGACCTGATCCTGCGTCGCGATGAAGCCGTTACCGATCTGTCTCCGATGAAAGCCGCCGAGTCCCGCGAGGACCGTCGTTCCGGCGGAGACGACCGTCCGCGCCGTTCAGCCGAATCTGACGACCGTCGGCAGGCTGAGACCCAGGACGAAGAAGAGTAATCAACCGGAGTTGAGGAGTTAAGATATGGCTCGTTTTTTCAGACGTCGTAAGTTCTGCCGGTTCACGGCAGAGGGTGTCAAGGAGATCGATTACAAGGATCTGGACACCCTGAAAGGCTACATCACTGAAACCGGCAAAATCGTGCCCAGCCGCATCACCGGCACCAAAGCACGTTATCAGCGTCAGCTGGCCACCGCTATCAAGCGCGCCCGCTACCTGGCTCTGCTGCCGTACTCGGACAGCCACGATAACTAAGTAACAGAAACACAGGACCCGGGACCATGCGTGCACTGGCACAGTATGTAATGCGCGGTCCCCTGCAGGCCGGCGGGGTAGCAGCAGTCACAACTGCGGTACCTTTGCTGTTCTGGATTGGCGCAGCGGTTGTCGGCCTGGTAATTCTCAGGCTTGGCATCAGTCAGGGGCTCAAGATCGGCCTCTGGGCCATACTACCGGCCCTGGGCTGGAGCATTTTCGGGCAGGACCCGACCGCCCTGGCGGTATTGCTTCAGGTCATGCTGATGGCAGCGCTGTTGCGAACCACACTGTCCTGGGAAAAGGCCCTTCTTGGAGGGAGTTTTCTTGGAATCGTCACAGGCCTTATGTTGCCTGTGATCTACCCGGGTTTGCTGGACGATCTGGTCCAGGCCGGGGTGAGCTTTTACCAGCAATACAACGCCGAAATAGCGAAGAGTCTCGGAGATGAGCTTGAAAAAGTGATTCGGGACACGATGAACGCGAGCATGGCTGGCACCTACCTGGCGACAGGTGTGGGCATGACCATGCTGGCGCGGGCGTGGCAGGCGGGGCTTTACAACCCTGGCGGATTCCGTAAGGAATTCCACGGTCTGCGTCTGTCGCCGCCGATTGCGGTGTTGTGCGCGGTGACCATGGTGGTTGGCCCGGTACTCGGGCTCAACTCCATGCTGCTGGCCTGGGCTGCGGGAACTCCGCTGTTCCTGGCCAGTCTGGCACTGATTCACGGCGTGGTTGGTATCAAGAAGCTGAGCGGACAGTGGCTGGCGCTGTTTTATGTGGCACTGGTTCTGCTGGGCCCGACCCTGATGATTCTGTTAGTAGTTCTGGCTTTTGTGGATAGCTGGCTGGATATCCGGAGGCGTATACAACCCGCCGGGCCGGCTGAATAAAGCACGAAGAGGTTAACGAGATGGAAGTTATTCTGCTCGAGAAAGTAGCAAACCTTGGCGCCCTGGGTGACAAGGTCAAGGTCAAGGCCGGTTACGGTCGTAATTTCCTGCTTCCCTATGGCAAGGCTGTACCTGCCACCGAAGCAAACCTGAAGGCGTTCGAAGAGCGTCGCGCCGAGCTTGAGAAGGCCGCAGCCGAGAAGCTGGCCGCAGCCCAGGCCCGTGCCGAAGCCCTGGAAGGCGCGTCCTTCACCATCACTTCCAAGGCTGGTGAGGAAGGCAAGCTGTTCGGTTCCATTGGTGTCCGTGACATCGCTGACGCCGTTACTGCCGGTGGCACTGAAATCGAGAAGAGCGAAGTTCGTCTGCCTGAAGGCCCCATCCGGGTCACTGGTGAGTACGACATCGAGCTTCAGCTGCACTCCGATGTGGAAGTGACCATCAAGCTGGCGGTTGTTGCCGAGTAATCCGCTTTCCCCGGAGGGCGGATCGGGAATCTCTCCCGACCCGGTAGATTGCTGGCGGCCCGAGCCGCCTCCAAGGAGGCGGTAGCAGGCCGGTCCGACAGGCCCGATCCGCCTCTGGCGGCTTTCGGGCCTGTTGCTATCTGTTATCCTGTTACCTTGCTGTAACCCTCTCCCATTGTCGCCACAGGTCGCTTACACTGTTGTGGTTCCGACGTCCAACTGAAGAAGTGTGCATGGCCAAGCCCAATCTGAAGCCCACGAGTACCGATCTCGAAACCAGTCGTATCAAGGTTCCGCCGCATTCCGTGGAAGCCGAGCAGGCGGTCCTGGGTGGCCTGATGCTCGATAACCGGCGCTTCGACGAAATCTCCGAAGTTATCTCGGCCGCCGACTTCTATCGCCAGGACCATCGGCTGATCTTTGGCGCAGTGGAGCGTCTGGCCAGCGAAAATGAACCCCTGGATGTGGTGACCCTGGCGGAATTTCTGGAGCGGGCGGGCGACATTGAGGATGCCGGTGGGCTTGCCTATCTGGCTGAGCTCGCGGAAAAAACCCCGGGTGCGGCCAACATCCGCGCCTACGCTGATATCGTCCGTGAGCGGTCCATCCTGCGTCAGCTGGTGGAGGTGTCCGGCAAGATCTCCGATTCTGCGTTCAACCCCCAGGGCCGCAACAGCAACGAGATTCTGGACGAGGCCGAACGCAGCGTTTTCCAGATTGCCGAAGCCAGGGTCAAGGAGGGCTCCGGGCCACAGGCGATCAATCCGATCCTGGCCAAAACCCTGAGCCGAATTGAAGAGCTGTTCGAATCCGGAGAGCAGACCACGGGTCTCACCACCGGCTTCAAAGATCTGGATGAACAGACCTCGGGCATGCAGCCTTCGGACCTGATCATCGTGGCGGGCCGGCCTTCGATGGGTAAGACCACCTTCGCCATGAATATTGTTGAGAATGCGCTGATCAGCACCGGCACGCCGGTCCTGGTGTTCAGTATGGAAATGCCGGCGGATGCACTGGCCATGCGTATGCTCTCGTCACTGGGGCGAATCGATCAGACCAAGGTGCGCGGCGGCAAGCTGGAGGAGGACGACTGGCCCCGGCTGACCTCGGCGGTCAGCCTGCTCAAGGACAAACCGCTGTACATAGATGATACGCCCGGCCTGAGCCCCACGGAGATGCGCTCCCGCGCGCGCCGAATCGCCCGTGAGAACGACGGCAAGATTGGCCTGATCATGGTCGACTACCTGCAGTTGATGCGGGTGCCGGGAAACACCGAGGGCCGGACCGCGGAGATTTCGGAAATCTCCCGGTCACTCAAGGGTATTGCCAAGGAACTGAGCTGTCCGGTGGTGGCCCTGTCGCAGCTGAACCGAAGCCTGGAGCAGCGACCCAACAAGCGCCCGGTCAACTCGGACCTGCGGGAGTCTGGTGCTATCGAGCAGGACGCTGACGTAATCATGTTTGTGTACCGGGATGAGGTTTATAACGAAGACACGCCCGACAAAGGCATTGCCGAGATCATCATTGGCAAGCAGCGGAACGGTCCGATTGGCACCATCCGTCTGGCGTTCATTGGCAAATACACCAAGTTCGAGGACCTGGCCCACGGCGATTACAGCGATTACGGCGGGGAGTATTGATGCCCCGACCCACCGTCGCGCGGATTGATCTGGAGGCCCTGCGCCGAAACTACAGGACTGCCTGCCAACGGGCCGGTAGCGCCCGGGTGATGGCGGTGGTCAAGGCCGACGGGTATGGTCATGGCATCTCGCGGGTGGCTTCGGCGCTGGCAGATCTGGCACCGAAGTACGCGGTAGCCTGCGTTGAGGAGGCTTTGGCTATTCGGGAGGCGGGGCTGGCACAGCCGGTAGTCTTGCTGCAGGGTGTGCACGCCGAAACGGACCTTACCAACTGTGCGGAGCGGGGCTTCGAGCCGGTGCTGCACAGTGAGCAGCAACTGACCTGGCTGTCCGGCTCCCGGAACCGGCCCAGACTGTGGTTGAAGGTCAACTCGGGCATGAACCGGTTGGGTTTCCATCCCGGAGAGTTAGCCAGTGTCATGCAAAGGCTTGACCGAGCCGGGGCACTGGCAACGCTTGAGGGGTTTGTGACTCACTTTGCCTGCGCCGATGACGTTGACAGCCCAATGACCGCAAGGCAGACCGAGGTGTTCGAGCAGGCCACGGCGGCGTGGCCGGAACGGATGCGCAGCGTTGGCAACTCGGCAGCGCATTTCCATCCGGGGCAACCACTGTATGACTGGAGTCGGCCTGGCATCATGTTGTACGGCGGCTCCCCGATGATCGGCAAAACCGGCCCGGAGCTGGGCCTCGAGCCGGTGATGTCGTTGGAAGCACCACTGATCAGTACCCGAATGGTACCCGCTGGCGAGTCGGTGGGCTATGGCGCCAGTTGGGTGGCCGACCGGGACACCCGGATGGGCATGGTAGCGATTGGCTATGGCGATGGCTACCCGCGGCATGCCGGCACCAACACGCCGGCGGCGATCAACGGCCAGCGCATCCGGCTGATCGGCCGGGTGTCGATGGATATGCTGGCGGTGGATCTGACCGGCGCACCGGACGCGAGGGAGGGCGACAGCGTCGAGCTCTGGGGCAGGACGGTGGGCGTTGATGAAGTGGCCACCTGTGCTGGCACCATTTCCTACGAACTGCTGACCGGTATTACCGCCCGGGTGGGGCGGCATTATCTGTAAGACTTCGCGCGGTCATTGCTCGCGGTCTGGCGATCAGGCGGGTTCCGGCTCGTGAATGATGTCCTCGATAAAGTCGAGTATGGCCGCCAGGCTCCGGTCGTCCAGCTTTTTCAGCACCTTGTGGACGACCATCTTGCTGCCCTTGAGCATGCTGCCGATGCCCATCTTCGCCATGCCCATCATCATGTTGCTGGCGTGCAGCCGGCGTAGTGGCTCAAGGAAGAAGAAATCCAGACCTTGTTCGGTCATGTCCACGATGAGGTTGAACAGTTTGTCGATGGCTTCCTTGTCGGCCTTGCCTCGTTCTCGCAGCTCATTCACGGTATACAGGGCGCGGGTGCGCAGATCATCGGGAATCGGAGCGACAATGTGGCTTTGTTGTTTCAGCATGACGGTTCCTGTTGTTGTATGCTCTTGAAAGCGATAGCAAAGCGCCTATCACAGACACGAAAATTTCAGACCGGGCACCAGTTTAGAGACCGGACGGCGGAAGCCATTGGCCAGACCGGTTCCGGACAACCGTCAGATCAGTGATATCCGGAGGCATTGACTCCTCGTGCATGTACTTGTAGTTCACGATTACGGCCCCTTGGGGAAGGTTTTGCTGGAACGCCTGCGGGAAACGCACCTGCAGGTCAGCCCGCTGCTGGTCAGCGATCCTTCCAACGCCGATCTCAAGGCCCTGGAAAACTGGATACCGGAAGACACCGACCTGATTGTGAATGCCCTCTGGATGGCCGATCCCGAGGTGGCAGAGAGCGATCCAGAGAGCGCCCACCTGGCAGCGTTCTCGTTGCCGGTGGCGATGGCCGAATTTGCCCGGGATCGTGGTATGGCACTGATCCAGCTGTCGTCCTGCTACGTGTTTGATGGCCGCAAGCAGAGCGGTTACATCACGTCTAACCCCGGTCAGCCGGTGAACGAGCTGGGCAATTGGCAGTGGGAGTGTGAGCAGGCGCTTCGAACACTGTTGCCCAGGCACATCATCCTGCGCACGGGATGGAGCCTGGCGCGGTTCATCCGCAAGGTACAGGCCAGTACCGGCGCCGGTGTCACCCTGTCATTGCCGGGGCGTTGTCGGGGTCAGCCGGTGGCGGTACGGGATCTGGCGAGGGTGATTGCGGCAATGGTGTTGCAGATTGACTGCGGCGCCGAGGTATGGGGTACCTATCAATATGCCGGGGCGGAGGAAATCAACCTGTACGAGCTGGGGCTGGCTATTGCCGGATTGCCGGGAATTCCGGAAGGTATCCGTGTGGTGGACGCGGTGCCGGATTGGGGGAATCTGGAGCCTCTGAACACAACCCTGGTGTGTACCAAGATCCGCAACACCTTCGGAATCAAACAGTTTCCCTGGCGATCGGGGCTGGTGGACGAGCTGGCAACGCTCAGGCAGACCAACGGCCGGGAAATGGAGGGAGAAGCCACCAGCTAAGAAGTTGGTGGCAAGGGCCCGTTAGCTGGTTCTCAGGTGTTGCACTGCCTGGAGAACTCACGAGTCACCATCTGCAGTGCCTCGACATCCAGCAGTTCGACTTCACGTCCCCGAGCCTTGATGATTCCCTGGTTCTGAAACCGGGTAAAGACCCGGCTGACCGTTTCGACGGCCAATCCCAGGAAGTTGGCAATGTCGTTTCTGGCCATCGGCAGGCTGAAGTTGGTGGGCGACATGCGCCGACGCCGGAACCGGCTGGACAGGGACAGCAGCAATGCCGCAATGCGCTCTTCCGCCGTGTTCTTGCTCAACAGCATGGCCAGCTGGTGACTGTTCTGGATCTCCTGGCTCATCAGGTGGTACATGTGGTGCTGCAGTTCCGGCAGCTTGACGGTCAGGTCTTCCAGTTTGTCCACCGGAAATTCGCACACGCTGGTTCGCTCCAGCGCCTTTGCGGTGCAGGCGTAGTGACTGCCGCCAATGCTGTCCAGGCCAATCAGCTCCCCTGGCATGAAGAACCCGGTCACCTGCTCTTCACCACCCTCGGTGATGATGGAAGTCTTGACCGAGCCGCTCTTGACCGCAAAGCAGGAGCGGAAGGGCGTACTCTGATCAAAAATGTGTTCACCCCGGTTAAAGATGCGCCCCTGCTGGACAATGTCCTCCAGCCTGTCGAGGTCGTTCTCCTCGATCGCCAGCGGCAGGCAGAGGTTACTCAGGCTGCACTGGTGGCAGGATGCTTTCAGGGGAGACGCTTGACGAAAGGGGATAGTCTGGGCCATGGGGAGAGCAGTGTCCGAATTGATCCTTATCAAGCTCTCACCTTAATACGGATCGCTGTACTTGCCAATGATCGAGACGAACGATCTTAGATTATAATTTTATAACATAAGGGCCCGAAGGCCCTTATCAAAGCGCTCGCGCCCGGCTCAGTCCTGGAGTCTCTCGAAAACCAGCGACGCGTTGGTGCCGCCAAAGCCGAAACTGTTCGACATCACGGTATTCAGGGTTGCTTCCTTGCTCTCGGGCCCGACAATCGGCAGGTCGCCGATTTTCTCGTCCGGCGTCGCCAGGTTTTTGGTGCCAGCGATAAAGCCGTGCTCCAGCATCAGCAGAGAATAAATGGCCTCCTGAACACCTGCGGCGCCAAGAGAGTGGCCCGAAAGGGACTTGGTGGAAGAAATGGCCGGAATGCCGGTGCCGAAGGTCTTGCGCACCGCACCCATCTCGGCAACGTCGCCCACCGGCGTGCTGGTGCCGTGAGCATTGATGTAATCGATCTTGCTGCGGATGGTGGCCATGGCCTGCTGCATGCAGCGCTGGGCCCCCTCACCGGAGGGAGCTACCATGTCGTAGCCGTCGGAGGTCGCGCCGTAGCCGGTCAACTCGGCAATAATGTTGGCGCCCCGTTTTCTGGCGTGCTCCAGCTCCTCAAGCACCACCATGCCTCCGCCACCGGCAATGACGAAGCCGTCGCGACCGGTGTCGAAAGGTCGTGAGGCGGTCTCCGGAGCGTCATTGTATTTGGTGGAGAGCGCGCCCATGGCGTCGAACATCATGGTCAGGCTCCAGTCCTCTTCTTCACCGCCGCCGGCGAATACGATGTCCTGCTTGCCGGCCTGGATCTGCTCCATGGCGTGGCCGATGCAGTGGGCGCTGGTGGCGCAGGCTGACGACATGGAATAGTTTACGCCGCGGATCTTGAAGGCGGTGGCGAGGCACGCGGAGACGGTGCTGGTCATGATGCGGGGCACCATGTACGGGCCAATGCGTTTCACGCCCTTTTCACGCATGATATCGGTGGCTTCTACCTGGCTGGAACAGGAGGCACCTCCGGAACCGGCGATCAGGCCGGTGCGGTCGTTCGAAATCAGGTCCTCGGTCAGGCCTGCCTGGGCAATGGCCTGTTCCATGGACAGGAAACTGTACATGGCCGAGGGGCCCATGAAACGGCGGATCTTGCGGTCGATGACGGAGGTATCGACATCCACGGAGCCGGCAATCTGGCTGCGAAAGCCCATCTCCTTATAGGTTTCATTGAAGCGGATGCCGGATTTTCCCTGCTTCAGGCTCTGAGTTACCTCCTCCAGCGAGTTGCCGAGGCAAGACACAATGCCCATGCCGGTGACGACGACGCGTCTCATACATTCCTCCTTACCGGTCGGCCCGAATGGCCAACCCTGTGATCATTTACCCTACCCGACAGTCTAGGCCGTTTGCGCCGGATACGATATTTGACCTTGGTAAGGGGCGGTTAACCGGAGGCTTCCTCGGCTTCGCGTTGCTCCCGCTCCACCATCGCGGGCGTTTCCAGGGAAATTCGCCCCAGTGTGCCGGCCCGGAATTCGTTCAACAGCACCTCGGACACCTTGTGCAGGTCCGGCACGCCTCCACGACTGAAAAACCGGCGCTTGGTCGCAATGCCGTCCATCAGGGCCAGCCCATCCCGGGGCAGTTCCTCAAACCCATAGCGGGCTTTGACCAGCTCCGGATAGGCAGCCAGCAGAAAGTCGGCCTCGAAGAGGGCAACATCCTCGAAATCCAGCACCGCGCTCCGGATGGCACCGGTGATCGCCAACCGGTAGCCGCAGGCTTCCGGCGACAGCTTGGGCCAGAGGAAACCGGGCGTGTCGTAGAGCAGGATGTTGTGGGGCAGCTTGATCGCCTGTTGGGCCCGGGTCACCGCCGGTTCGTTGCCGGTCTTGGCGGCAGGGCGGCCGGCCAGGGTATTGATCAGTGTGGATTTGCCCACGTTGGGAATACCCAGGATCATCACCCTCAGCGCGCTCTTCTGCCGATCGTGGTGCGGTGTCATGTCCTCGGCCAGCTTCAGGATGTCCATGGCTTCGTTGCGCTGGTTGTGGGTGAGGGTAACCGCCCGCACCCCGCGCTCCTTCTCCAGCCAGGTCTGCCACTGCCCGGTCACTTCCGGATCGGCCAGGTCACGCTTGTTCAGCACCTTGATCAGCGGGGTATCACCGCGCAGGGCTGGCACCAGCGGATTCTCGCTGCTGAACGGAATGCGCGCGTCCAGGACCTCGATGATGAGATCCATCTGCGGCATGACTTTCTTGATCTCCTTGCGGGCCTTGTGCATGTGCCCTGGAAACCAGTTGATGGCCATTGTGCTGCTCCGGGAATGAATAAACGGCGCCATTATGAAGCGGAATGACCAAACTTTCACATTTGTTTGAACCCCCGTGTGTGGCGGGATCTGGCCCGGGTTTCTGCGAAGTATGTACAAAAAGAGGGCTGATCGGGGTGAAAACCGGTAGGCGTATGCTTTAGGGTGTAGGTCCTGAACGCTGAAACCAACGCACCGAGGTGGTCCCAAGGCAGTGACCACCAACAGTAACGGAGACATTTATGAAACTTGGAAAACTGTTTGGTACCGCACTGGTTGCCCTGAGCCTGTCCGTTCCGGCCATGGCCCAGCAGGCCTCTGGCGGGCAACCGGACCAGGTTGACCAGTTGGCCCAGATGGTGGGGCTGACCGAAGACCAGCAAAAGGAAATTCGCTCGATCATCGACGAGATGCAGGGTGAGATCGGTGAACTGCGCCAGGAAGCCCGCGCGCTCCAGCAGCAAATGCAGAGCGAGATCAAGTCGGACTTTGATGAAGGAGCGATCCGTGAGAAAGCGGAGAAGCTGGGCGACCTGACCGGTGAAATTGCGGCTCTGTCCACGCTGATGCAGGCAAAGGTCGATAATGTGTTCACCCAGGAGCAGCGTGACGAGCTGGACAAGCGTATGCAGCAGATGCAGCAGCAAATGCAGCAGCGTCGTCAGATGCAACAGCAGATGCAGCAGGGCCAAGGTCAGGGCATGCAGTAAGCCTGACTTTCAGTTAGACCTGTTGTTGGAGAAGGGCCGCATCCTTGGGTGTGGCCCTTTTTTGTGTCCCTAGCCTGCAAGTTCTGGTGGGGCTTTGGCGGGTGAGGGCCTTTGCCAGAACCGCTACGAGCACGTCCATGTGCGCTTGACGTCGGCCATCCTTGGCCGCCGACATTCTGGCAAAGGCCCTCACCCGCCAAGCTTCAGCAATCGGAGTTATAGGAAGCCAGCCGCGGCTCAAGTCTCAGAATGCCTTCTGACTGTCTGGCATTGCTGAAGGTTTCGAAGAACAGGGGTGTTACCCCCTCCCAAAAATGTCTGTGGCCAGGGATGGCCACAGCCAAGCGCACATGGATGTGCTCGTAGCGTTTTTTGGGAGGGGGTAACACCCCTGTTCCTCCACCGAAACTAGCAGGCTAGGAGCCCAAGCCAGAAGCCCCTTCTGAGCCAAAGGGTTTAACCAGAACAATGAGCCGAGGCAGCAGGGTAAGCGCCCCCACCAGGGCCATGAACATGGCAAACCCGGTAAACAACCCGAAGTAAATGGTCGGGATGAAGTTCGACAGCACCAGAATCGAGAACCCGGAGATGATCGTCAGCGAGGTGAAGAACATCGCCTGGCCGATGCTTCGGTGGCAGCGGTGCATGGTGGCAATGTAGTCGCCGTCTTTACGGAACTCGGTTTTGAATCGGTGGATATAGTGGATGGTGTCGTCCACGGCGATGCCAACCGTGATGGCGGCAACCGTGATGGTCATCATGTCCAGGGGGATGTCCAGCCAGCCCATCAGGCCCAGCACCGAGCCGGCGGCGATGAGATTGGGGGCGATGCCGATCAGAGCCAGTTTCAGGGAGCGGAAGAGGATCAGGAACATCAGCATGATGGCCACAAACACCACGCCGATGGTCTTGATCTGGGAATCAAACAGGCTCTGCAGCATGTTGTTGTACATCACCGTCATGCCAGCCAGCATGATCTGATCCTGGTCGTAGCCCAATTCCGTGGTCAGGTGGTTGCGGATCCGGTCCAGGAGCGCATCCCTCTTCAGATCCGGCATGGTTTCCAGAATGCGGACACTGAACCTTGCCTGATCGTGCTCCTCAGAGATGTATGGCGTCAGCAGAACATCCTGAAGGTCGTCTGGCACAGCGGCCGGCACGAAAGCCAGCTCGAGGGCGTTCAGGGGCTCGCCTTCGTTGATCTTGGCCAAAAGCTTCAGGGTGGTGTTGATGGACAGTACCTTGCCGGTTTCCGGCAGGCCGTCCAGATATTTGTGTACGGCTTCCAGTTCCTGCATTTTCTGATAGGTGTACCAGGTATCCCGATATTCCTCGCCTGTGCCACAGTCCTGCACGAAGGGGTCGCAGTCGCTGGCAAACGGATCGCCGCCTGCGCCCTCGGGGGGCGGGTCGTCGGTGATCACCACATCCAGGGGCGTGGTGCCGCCCAGACGGTTGTCGATGGTAATCATGCCCTGGTGAATTTCGGTGGAGGGTTTGAAGTAGTCGATGAAGCTGTTCTCAACCGACAGCCGGGTCAGGCCTACCACGCATAACGCTGCAATCACCGCAGATCCGACCAGCACCGTATTGCCGAAGCGTTCGGTGAAGCGGGCAAAGGCGTCGGTAAAGGGCACGCGGTTGGCGCTGACATGGCTGTCGAGAGGCGGTGGCAGCAGAGTCAGCAGCGCCGGGAATATGAGGAAGGTGATCAGGAACGCCACGGTCAGCCCCAGGGTCATCATCCAGCCAAAATCAATCACCGGGCGAATACCGCTGAAGGTCAGGGAGCCAAAGGCGACGATGGTGGTGATCGCCATATAGAAGCAGGGCTTGATCATCGCCATCACCGTGTTGCGCAGAGTCTCCCGGGGGCTGGCCTGGGGCTCGTCGTGCTGGAATTCCCGGTAACGCACGATCAGGTGGATGGTGAGCGAGAGGGTCATGATCAGCAATAGGGAAACGAAGTTCGATGAGATGACCGTCACCGGCCATTGGGTCCAGCCCAGGAAGCCGATCATCAACCATACCGTGAAACCGCAGCACAGCATGGGCACCAGCACCCAGCGCCACTGACGGAAGATGATGGCCAGTGTCAGCAGCAGGAAGGCCAGCACGCCCAGGCCAAAGGTGGACAGGTCGTTCTCGATGAAGCGGATCATGTCGGCGACGATCATTGGCACGCCGCCCAGGTGAATCTCGGCGTGATTGCGGTATTTGTCCAGGATGTCCCGCACAGTCCGGATGGTGGCGTCCCGTTCCACGCCCAGGGTTTCGGTATAGTCGATGAACGCCTGCTGGACCCGCTCCAGCTCGGCCAGTTCGGCCTCAGAGGCGTTACCGGCACTGGCCTTGTCCCGCAGGTCGTTGCGTGCTCTGAGCAGCTCGAAGTAGCGATCCGGTGTCGGCAGGTTGACCTGAATGGCGGTGGTGCGGCCATCTTCACTGATCAGCAGGTTGGGGTAGAGCGGGTTGTTCAGCAACGCCTGCCTGGCCGTGTCTGGTGGCACATCGTGCTGGTCCAGGGTCTTGATCTCGCTGTCGACGGTGTCGAGGGTGAGGTCCGGGCTGTGCAGCAGGGGCACGCTGAGGATGCTGTTGGTGGAGCCCACGGCATCCAGCGCCTGCAGTTCATCACGCAGGCTGGCCAGCCGCGCAAGTCCGTCCTCGGAGAACAGTTCGCCCCCGGGCGTGTAGGTCACCACCAGAAAGTCGTCGGAGGTGGTGAAGCGGCGGTTGATCTGGCGGTACTGTTCCAGTGACCGGTCGTTTTCGAGTACCAGGGATTCGGCGGAGGCGTCCAGACGGAATTCGTGGAACCTTAACGCCGCGAGGGCGAGCAACACCCCGAAAACGGCCAGCACAAGCAATGGGTGTGGAAAGATCAGGCGATCATACAGGGCGCGAAGACGATTCATGAACAACTACTCTGCCGGTGAAAACGAGTGCAGAGTGTGCCACAAACCTTAGTGAACCGTGACCTTTGAACCCGCTTCTTCGAGAGAATCGATCAGTCGCTTCAGCCGTAGGCTCATATCGGCGCTCTCGGCAAGCTGGGTGACCATGTTCTGGGTGGTCTCGCGAATACCCTGGACGTTGGCCAGCACGTCGTCGGTACCGGCGGTCTGGTGGGCTGAGACGTTGGCGATTTCCTGGTTGGTCTGGTCGATGCGGCCCACCACTTCGTTGATGGCTTCCAGGGCGCGGCGTCCCTGTTCGGATTCCTCAACGCAGCGGGTGGCGTCCTCGGAACTGCCGGTCATCTGCTGGACGGCGGTGTCCATGGCTGCCAGCAGGCGGTCGATGGTGCCCTGGATCTGGTCGGTGGAATCCTGAACCCGCTGGGCCAGCTTGCGAACTTCATCGGCCACCACCGCGAATCCCCGGCCCTGCTCACCGGCCCGGGCTGCCTCAATGGCGGCGTTCAGGGCCAGCAGGTTGGTCTGCTCGGCGATACCGCGAATTTCGGTAATGGCATGACTGATCTCGTGGCTGTTTTCGGCGAGGGCCTCGACACTGCTGGCGGAGCTGCGCACCACGTCGGCCAGCCGGCGAATACTGTCGGCACTCTGGCCCACCCGCTGGCTTCCGTCCCGTGCGGTATCCCGGGCTTCGTGGGACAGTGTCTTGGCAATGCCGGCCTGCTCGGCAATGCCGGTAAAACTCTGCAGCATGGTCTCGATGACTTCCGCGGAGCGGTCTGCACCGGCCTGCTGCCGGCTCAGGTCGTCCCGTCGGGCCTCGGCTGCGGTGGTGAGTTCCTGCACTTCGTGATGCAGACGATCAATGGCCTCCTTCATGCTTCGAACCACCGTGCCCGTGCGGTCCTGCATGGCGTTGAAGGCACTGGCCATCTGGCCGATCTCGTCGGTGGAGTCCACGTGGGCCCGCTCGCTGAGATTGCCCGAGCCCTGGACAGAAACCATGGTGTCTTTCAGGCGGTTGACATGCCGCTCGATAAAGGAGATCAACAGCTGCGAGCCGGCCATCTCCAGAACCATCAGCACCGCGACCACGAGGGCAAACCCCGGCGCGGTATCGCCGAAGACATCGGCAAAAGGCCGACCGGTTTGCCCGGCCATGGTATGCATGGCGTAGAGCACCAGAAGGCAGAGAACTGCAAAAACGACAATGTTCAGCAACCAGAACTTGTACTTCAGCCGGGCATTTCGCAGCAATGTGAGCATGGAGGGCCTCAGTCGATGGCCTTCACCGGTATCTGCATGGCGTTGGAGGTCTGGGGGACCTCGGGCACAGCGAGACCGAGATTGTTTTTGTCGAATACTTTGTCGGCCCGGTAACTTGAGCGAACCATGGGGCCGGAGGGCACTTCCATGAAGCCTTTCTCAAGGCCGATTTCCCGATAGCGGTTGAACTCTTCCGGGGTCACGTAGCGTTCCACCGGCAGGTGGTTCGGGGTAGGGCGCAGATACTGGCCCAGAGTCAGGATGTCCACGCCGATGGCACGCAGATCGTCCATGGTTTCGAGGATCTCCTCCTCGGTTTCACCCAGGCCCAGCATCAGGCTGGTTTTGGTGAGCACGTCCGGGCGATGCTTCTTGGCGTGTTCCAGCACCCGCAGAGTTTTCTCATAGCCGGCGCGGGGGTCACGCACGCGGCGGGTCAGGCGCTTGACCGTTTCCACGTTCTGGGCAAACACGTCCAGGCCGGAATCCACCACTTTTTCGACGTCGGACATGACGGCATCGAAGTCCGGTGTCAGGGCTTCCACCGCCACTTCCGGCGTGCGCCGCTTGATTGCCGACACGCAGGCCGCATAGTGGGCGGCGCCGCCGTCGTCCAGATCGTCCCGGTCAACCGAGGTGAGCACGATGTAGCGCAGGCCCATCAGCTCCACCGACTTGGCCGTATTCTCTGGCTCTTCCGGGTCCAGCCAGCCTTTGGGGTTGCCGGTGTCCACCGCACAGAACTTGCACGCCCGGGTGCACACCGAGCCCATCACCATGATGGTGGCGGTGCCGGCGGTCCAGCATTCACCAATGTTGGGGCAGTGGCTTTCCTGGCACACGGTGCTCAGGCGATGTTCGCTGACGTTCTTGCGCACCGCCTCGTAGCGTTCGCCACCGGGCATGCGTGCCCGCAACCATTTGGGCTTGCGCTGTGGCTTTTGCTCCGCCTCTTCGGCCTCCGGTCTGGAGGAGCGCTTGACACCGTCCTTGATGGCGGAAAAGCCGTGCTCGCTGCGGAATTTGGAACCACTGGTAACGCGGGGCTTGGCGCTGTCGCTCATTACAACCGGACTCTCAATAAAAACGTGGGGATCGTTAAGAGTAATGGGCTGCCAGATCAGATACAAGGCGGGTAGTGGCAATCACGGGGGTGCAGGGCACGACTTTCGTCGAAGCCCTTGACCCTTGTCAAATACGCCCCGTTTCCAGGGCGGTTGTACGGCAGCGGGCGTCCGTCAGGCCTGGGCTTTGTCCAGGGCCTGGCTGATATCGGCAATCAGGTCGTCCACGTGTTCAATGCCGATGGACAAGCGCACCAGGTCTTCACTCACCCCAGCGCTTTTCAGCTCGTCCGGATTCAACTGGCGATGGGTGGTGGTGGCCGGGTGG
Organism: Marinobacter gudaonensis; assembly: GCF_900115175.1. NCBI lineage: Bacteria > Pseudomonadati > Pseudomonadota > Gammaproteobacteria > Pseudomonadales > Marinobacteraceae > Marinobacter > Marinobacter gudaonensis. Next base: position 259,541 of record NZ_FOYV01000002.1, on the reverse strand, counting down.
CAGGCCAGGGACTTTGCGTCGCCAATGTTCACCAGTCGCAGAATCAGTTCCAGGGCGTCGATAAATTTTGCGCCGGCTTCCCGGCCGCCCTTGATACCAAAGCTCAGGATCCCTGATGCCTTGCCGCCGCAAATCTTGTCGCAGGTTGCCTTGTAGGGGCTGTTGGCCAGTGTGGCGTAGTTGACCCACTCCACCGCCGGGTGTTCCTGCAGGTAATTGGCCACTTTCTCGGCATTCTGGCAGTGGCGCTCCATACGCAGTGCCAGGGTTTCCAGTCCCTGCATGATCAGGAAGGCGTTGAACGGCGCCAGGGCAGCCCCGGTGTTGCGCAGGGGGACCACGCGGCAGCGTCCGATAAAGGCGGCCGGGCCCAGGGCGTCGGTGTAGACCACGCCGTGGTACGAAGGGTCCGGCTCATTGAGCATCGGGAACTTGTCGGCGCTGGCCTTCCAGTCGAACTTGCCGGAATCCACAATCACCCCGGCCACGGTGGTGCCATGCCCGCCAATGTACTTGGTGAGCGAATGAATCACGATGTCGGCCCCGTGATCAAAGGGGCGGCATAGGAAAGGTGTGGCCACGGTGTTATCCACCATCAGTGGAATACCGTGCTTGTGGGCAATCTCCGCCCAACGCTGGATATCCACCACGTTGCCTGCCGGATTGCCGATGGATTCGCAGAACAGGGCGCGGGTGTTTCCGTCGATGGCTTTTTCCACGGCGTCAAAATCGTCGTGGCTAACCATCTTGCACTCAATGCCCTGGTTCGGCAGCGAGTGGGCGAACAGGTTGTAGGTGCCGCCATACAGCTGGCTGGTGCTGACGATGTTGTTGCCCACCTTGCAGATGGTCTGCAGGGCGTAGGTGATGGCCGCCATGCCCGAGGCAACCGCCAATGCGCCCACGCCGCCTTCGAGCTCGGTCATCCGCTCTTCAAGTACGGCGTTGGTGGGGTTCATGATGCGGGTATAGATGTTGCCCTGAACCTTCAGGTCGAACAGGTCGGCCCCGTGCTGGGTGTCGTCGAAAGTGTAGGACGTGGTCTGGTAAATCGGCGTCGTGGCGGCCCGGGTAGTGGGGTCGCTCTTGAAGCCTGCGTGCAGGGCGAGAGTTTCCGGTTTCATGTCAACGATCCTTGCTGGTGGTTTGTTGTTCTGGCGTTCAGGACCGAGAGTATGACACAGACTTTACCGGCTAAGCATCGTGGGGGCATCAGCGTCAGCGGTGACGATTCCGGGCTCGCACGTAGTCGGCTATGGTGGGGTAGAAGAAGATGCCCAGGCAGGCCCAGAACACGCCGATGGACAGCAGGGCGGCCTTGACGCTCGCGCCGGAGAACCCGAGAGCAACGGGCACCAGAATGACGGCCAGAAAAACCGTGAGAGCGTGGCGGGATTTCATAATGTGCACTGCCTTTCATCGCACCGGAGAAAGACTTAATGCTATCCGAATACGGGGCGGGACATTGTCAAAGTTTGTTTAAGTGACGTTGGATTTTTTCAAGGGATTGTCATGAAAGGCGGTGCAGGTTTCCCCGGGCACAAAAAAGCCCGGCGCTTTCGCGACGGGCTTTTCAGAATACTGGTAGCAAGGGGCGGAGTCGAACCGCCGACCCCAGCATTATGAGTGCTGTGCTCTAACCAACTGAGCTACCTTGCCATTTCGTCTCGGGCAACGCCCCAAACGAGGCGCGTATTTTCAGTATTTGGGCCCAGTCTGTCAAGACTTGGGCCTGGTTTTTCCTGAAAAATTACACGTTGAAGCGGAAGTGAATAACGTCGCCGTCCTGGACGATGTAGTCCTTGCCTTCCAGGCGCCACTTGCCGGCGTCCTTGGCGCCGGCTTCGCCATTGAACTGCACGAAATCGTCGTAGCTGACCACTTCGGCACGGATGAAGCCGCGCTCGAAGTCGGTGTGGATGACGCCGGCGGCCTGGGGTGCAGTGGCGCCAATCTTCACGGTCCAGGCGCGCACTTCTTTTACGCCGGCGGTGAAGTAGGTCTGCAGGCCCAGCAGGCTGTAGCCGGCGCGGATCACCCGATCCAGGCCTGGCTCTTCCATACCCATTTCGTCCAGGAACATGGCTTTCTCGTCGTCTTCCAGTTCCGAGATCTCGGCTTCCAGTTTGTTGCAGATGGGCACCACCACGGCGTTTTCGGATTCGGCAATCTTGCGCACGGTGTCCAGGTGCGGGTTGTTCTCGAAGCCGTCTTCGTTGACGTTGGCAATGTACATGGTGGGCTTGACGGTGAGCAGGCACAGCTCCCGGATCAGGGCCATCTGGTCCTTGTCGAGGTTCATGCTACGCACCGGCTTGCCTTCGTTAAGAACCGGCAGCAGCTTCTCGAACATCTCGAGCTGGGCCTTGGCTTCCTTGTCGCCGCTCTTGGCTACGCGCTGCACCCGCTTGATGGCCTTCTCCACGGTTTCCAGGTCGGCCAGGGCCAGCTCGGTGTTGATCACGTCGATGTCCGAGGCCGGATCCACCTTGTTGGCCACGTGGATCACGTTGCCGTCCTCGAAGCAGCGCACCACGTGGGCAATGGCGTCGGTCTGGCGAATATTGGCCAGGAACTGGTTACCCAGGCCTTCACCTTTGGAGGCGCCGGCCACCAGGCCCGCGATGTCCACGAATTCCATGGTGGTAGGCACCACGCGCTGAGGTTTGACGATCTCAGCCAGCTTGTTCAGTCGTGGGTCGGGCATGGCCACCACCCCGGCGTTGGGTTCGATGGTGCAGAAGGGGAAGTTTTCCGCGCCGATGCCGGATTTGGTCAATGCGTTGAACAGGGTGGATTTGCCGACGTTGGGGAGGCCGACGATGCCGCAGTTAAATCCCATGGAATGCCTCTGCTGGTGCTGAAAATTTGCGCGGATTATACCGGTGTGGGGGTGCGTAAGCGAGTAAGGGGAATGTCAGACCCCGGGTTTGAAACTGTGCAGGCGGTTCATGGCAGCCGGGAGTTTGCCATTGGCGGCATCCGGCAGTATGCGCAGGACTTCGTCGATCACGGCGTTGAGTTCTTCAGTTTCCTGTTTGCCCAGGCGGCCAAGCACAAAACCGGTGACTTTCCGGCTATCGCCGGGGTGGCCAATGCCAATGCGCAGCCTCTGGAACTCGTTGGTGCCTAGGTGGGAGATGGCATCGCGCAGGCCGTTGTGTCCGCCGTGGCCGCCGCCTTTCTTGAGCTTGGCGGTACCCGGGGGCAGATCGAGTTCGTCGTGGGCAACCAGAATCTGTTGGGGCTGAATCTTGAAGAAGTCTGCCAGGGCCTTGATGGCCAGGCCGCTGCGATTCATAAAGGTGGTGGGGTTGAGTAGATGCAGGTCCAGGCCCTGCCACTGGATGCGGGCATACAGCCCGTGATACTTCTTTTCCGGACGAAGCGTCTGGCCCGCAGCGCGGGCCAGAGCATCGACGAACAGGGCGCCGGCGTTATGGCGGGTATTCTCGTAGTCAGCTCCGGGGTTTCCCAGGCCCACCACCATGAGGATATCCTGTGCCATCTTCCGCCGCTCCCGTTCGTCCAGGAGTGATTACTCCTTGTCTTCGCCTTCCTCGCCCTCGTCGCCTTCTTCGGCGTCGTCAGCCTTGGCGCCGCGCGGCTTGTGGATGGCCACAACCGGGAGGTCGTGATCCTCACCCTGCAGCAGGGCTGCAACGCGAACACCTTTCGGCAGTTTGAGATCGCTCAGGTGAACTACCTGGTCCATCTCAACGGTGGTCATGTCCACTTCGATGAACTCCGGCAGGTTTTGCGGCAGACAGATCACTTCCACTTCGTTGATCTGGTGGTTCGCAACACCGCCGTGCAGCTTGATGGCCGGCGCACTGTCTTCGTTGATGAAGTGCAGCGGTACATTGACGTGGATCTCGTGGTCCTTGTCAACGCGCAGGAAGTCGGCGTGGGTCAGGATCGGCTTGTACGGGTGACGCTGCAGATCCTTCAGGATCACGCTTTCTTTCTTGCCACCGAGTTCGATGGTCAGAATGTGCGAGAAGAAGGCTTCGTTTTCCAGGGCCTTTTTAAGTTCGTTGTGCCAGATGGCAACCGGTGTTGCGTCTTTTCCGCCACCATAGATGATGGCCGGAATCTTACGCTCCTCACGACGCAGGCGGCGGCTCGCACCTCTCCCCTGATCGTCACGAGGAAATGCTTCAATTACAAAATCCTGAGACATGCTATGTACCTCAATCGGCATCTGGAGGGCCCGCGACCAGGCTGGCTCCGGATGCTGTTCTCGAAAAGCCGGATTTTTCCGGCTGACTAAAAGAGTCGGGAGCCTGTTGAGGCTCCCGACCCGGTAACTGCTTGTTATGCCGAAGTATTAAGGCCGATGGGCCACTCAGGCATTCTCGAACATGGCGCTGATGGACTCTTCATTACTGACGCGGCGAATGGACTCCGCCAGCAGTCCGGCCATTCCGAGGACGCGGATTCTATCACAATTCTTCGCTTTGTCACCCAGTGGAATGGTGTCGCACACCACGAGTTCGTCCAATTGGGAGGCATTGATGTTATCAATGGCCGGGCCGGAGAGGACCGGGTGGGTAATATAGGCAACCACCCGGGCGGCGCCGTGCTCTTTCAGGGCGTTGGCGGCCTTGCACAGAGTGCCGGCGGTATCGATGATGTCATCCACCAGGATACAGGTCTTGTCTTTCACATCGCCGATGATGTGCATGACCTGGGAGACGTTGGCCTTCGGGCGACGCTTGTCGATGATGGCGAGATCGGCGTCGTCGAGGCGTTTGGCCACGGCCCGGGCGCGAACCACGCCGCCCACGTCGGGGGAGACCACCACAAAATTTTCGAAACGCTGCTTGAAGATGTCTTCAAGCATCACCGGCGTGGCGTAGATGTTGTCCACCGGAATGTCGAAGAAACCCTGGATCTGGTCGGCGTGCAGATCAACGGTCAGAACCCGGTCAACGCCGATGCTGGAAATCATGTCTGCGACCACCTTGGCGCTGATGGCAACGCGGGTGGAACGTACCCGGCGGTCCTGGCGGGCATACCCGTAGTAAGGGATAACCGCGGTGACCCGTGTGGCGGAGGCGCGACGAAGCGCGTCGGCCATCACGATCAGTTCCATCAGGTTGTCGTTGGTGGGGTAGCAGGTCGGCTGGATGATGAAGACATCATGGCCGCGGACATTCTCATTGATCTCGACGGTGGTTTCTCCGTCGCTGAAACGGCCTACAGTGGCCTGACCCATGGGAATGTGGAGTTTGCGGGCAATGGCCTGGGCGAGCTCAGGATTAGCGTTGCCTGCGAAGATCATCAGTTTGGACACGACGGCATCCTTCTCAGTATCGGCGTTTGATTCAGAAGAAGCGGGAGAAAGGTGGCTGGGGTGGCAGGATTCGAACCTGCGCATGACGGGATCAAAACCCGTTGCCTTACCACTTGGCGACACCCCAGTATCGTGCTTTTTTGGCATCATTCCAGCTCTGTTAGCTTTTTGTGCAGAGGTGAAATGTTCACCCCTTTAGCTACGAACCCCGTGACGCCGGAGGGTTTGCTTTCCCAGATGATCCGGGCTGCGGATTCTGTCGGGAAACGTCCAAAGATGCAAGCCCCGGTTCCGGTTAATCTTGCAGGTCCGAATTGTGAAAGCCAGTCCAGGCTCTGGTTAACCTCAGGATACAGTTTGCGAACTACATCCTCACAGTCGTTTCGGTACCTCGAGGCGTCTCCCTCAAAAGCGGGCGCTATTTTGATTCTAGGGGTGTTCCTTGTCAACCCTTGCTCGGAAAAAATCTTGCCAGTGTTGATGTTGCACGCGGGCTTGAGAATTACGAACCAGTCCTCCGGTGGATGGGCCTCCGTGAGCTTTTCGCCCACACCCTCTCCGAAGGCGGCATGGCCGCGCACGAACACCGGTACGTCCGCACCCAGGCTAAGGCCGAGGTCGGCCAGCTCGTCCAGATTGAGGCCCAGCTGCCACAGATGATTGAGGCCGAGGAGGGTGGTGGCCGCATTGGAGCTGCCACCGCCCAGGCCGCCGCCCATGGGCAGGCGCTTGCGTACATGGATAGTGACTCCGGTCAGGGGGGCAGAGACTTGCCCCATCAGGGCATGTGCGGCGCGGATAACGAGATTGTCGGTGTCGGGAACGCCGGCAAGGGGTTCCGCCAGCCGCACCCCGGGGCGTTCTGGCGTCAGCGTAAAGCCAAGCTCGTCACCGTAGTCGAGGAACTGGAACAGCGTCTGGAGTTCGTGATAGCCGTCCGGTCGGCGCCCAACAATGTGCAGGAACAGGTTAAGCTTGGCCGGCGAGGGCAGGATCAGATCCGGCATCATGGCGCCTGCTTCTGCCAGTCGCTGATCACCACCCGGACTCTTTTGTCTTCCTTGAGCGCGGTAATCCGGGCCGGCAGCTCTGGATAGTCTGCCAGGAAGGGCTGCCAGCGGTCGTAACGGATCTCCCAGCCGGCCTGGCGGATCATCGCCAGTCGGCCCTGTTCCTCGAACAGGAGCCGGTAGTCGCTGGCCGGGGAGGGCAGGCCGCGAATCCACCAGACGAGGTCGTCCAGGGGCAACTGCCAGCCGGTGGCGGCGGCTACCAGCGCTTCGGGTTCGGACGAGCGGTAGGTTTCGCCATTGGCAAGGGTAAGTTCAATGAATCCGGGCACGCCTCTGAGAGTGGTGCTGCCCATGCCCAGGAAGGAGGAGGACAGGGCCAGGTCGTAGGCCTCGCCGTTCTGGATCCAGTGGTTGATAATCGCCGTGCCGCTGTCCGATGGCTGGCGCACCGCCAGTTTGCCGCTCAGTTCCCAGTGGTCCAGTTGCGCCAGGCGGGCAGACCGGGCCGCCCACTCTGCCGGTGGCTGGTCGGTCATGCCTTCAGGCAGAGGTTCAACCGGGATGCTGGTGCAGGCGCCGAGAATGACGGCCAGCGCCGCGGCCGCCAGTAAGCGGATCAGACTCATTGCAGCTCGCTACCGTTGGTCAGGCGGTCAATGGTCTCCCGCAGGACCTCGTGGCTGCTGTCCTGTTCCAGACCTTCCTGCCAGATTATCCGGGCCTGGTCTTCGGCGCCGCTCATCCAGAGGGCCTCCCCGTAATGGGCCGCCACTTCCGGATCCGGGTAGGCGTCCCAGGCCCGGGCCAGGTAGTCCAGAGCGGCATCCAGTCGACCTTCCAGGAACAGGACCCAGCCCATGCTGTCCAGAATGGCCGGGTTGTCCGGATCCAGTTTGAGGGCCTGTTCGATATACCCCCGGGCTTCCCGGAGCCGGTCAGTGCGCGTGGTCAGGATGTAGCCGAGGGCGTTCAGGGCCACGGCGTTCTGCGGTTCCTGCTCAATGATGCGGCGCAGATCCGCTTCCGCTTCGGCGGTCTGGCCCAGTGTGTCGTAGAGCATGGCGCGGGCGTAACGGATCTCGATGTTGTCCGGGTACTGCTCAAGGGCTTCGGTTGCGGTGGTCAGAGCTTCCTGCTGCTGTTTCTCATCCAACAGCAGGTTCACTTCCAGCAGCCAGAAGTTCTCGGCCTGCCGCGGATTGGCCTCACGCAGTCGGTGAATGCGGTCGATGGCCTGCTCAAGCTGGCCGTTTTCGGCCAGCAAGGCGCTTGCCCGGGCCAGCGCGGGGAAATAGTAGTTGCCTTCCTCCACACTCTGATAATACCCGATAGCCTGTTCGGCATTGCCTGCCTGATCCTCAATGCGCCCCAGGTAATAGTTGGCCTCACTCACGTGATGGCCTTGTTCCAGCAGGCGGGTCAGTTCCTCTCGGGCCAGTTGGGTTTGCCCGTTTTCCAGGGCCACCAGGGCGTGAGAGAGGCGCAGGCCCGGGATATCCGGGTAGCGTGTTACCAGTCGGGCGAACTCGTCCTGTGCCGCCTGCAACTCGCCCTCGTTGATCAACATGCGGCCATACAGAGTGCCCATCTGCCGGTTGGCAGGAAACCGCCGGGTATTGGTGAGCAGGTAATCGAGGGCTTCATCCTCGCGTCCGGTTTGATAAAGCAGATCCCCCTTGAGGATGATGCCGGGCTGGAAATTGCGGTTCTCCTCAAGCAGGGGGGTCAGTTGCTCAAGGGCCTTCTGGGGCTGGCCGGTTACTTTCAGCAGAAGGGCGATGCTGTATTCGAGTTCCGGCGTATCGGGGTGCCGGCCCGCCATCTCTTTATAGAGCGACAGCAGTTCCCGCTGGTTTTCCTCGGGCAGGTTGCTGGCCATGGCGGCGAGGCTGTCGAAATCCGCATCACCGCCCTGGTTCATGATCTGTTCCATGTGGTGCATGGCAGTCTGGAGGTCACTGCCCTTGACGGCCTGGATGGCGGAAATGCGGTGGGCCTGCAGGTTGTCCGGATCCACCTCAAGCCAAAGTTCCGCCAGTTGCTTCTGGGCGTTGTCCCCGTTGAGTGATTGGGCAATGCGCATTGCCCGTTCAATAACGCCCAGGTCCCGGGACTGCTTGGCGGCATTGAGATAGTTCACCAGGGTAATGTCGAAGCGGCCCCGCTGTGCCGCAATTTCGGCCGAGAGCAACAGGTAGAGGGTTTCCGGCTCGAAGTCGGCGTATTCAATGGGCGCCGTCGGCTTGCTCTGCGTGGCCTGGGCGCTCGTCGGTTCCGGGGTGGGCGGCTCATCGGTGCCGTTCAGGCTTGCACATCCCGCCAGGGTCAGGCCAAAAAGGGAGGTGAGGAACAAGGGTACGGATTTATGCATGCAACTTCCCATGATCTGTCGAAAAAACGCGTCAGAATAGCCGCCCCACCTGTGGAACCGGGATAGATAAGGTTCGGGCTCAGGCCGAGCCCCTATAATGGCATAAGCGTTTGATCTTGCCCAACCTGTCCGCACTTGCCGAAGCGTCCGTGCTTTCAGGTGGCAGCAAGGCCTTCTGATCGTTAAAATGTCAGGCATTGTGAAGGTTCTGACATCTTTCCGGTAAAAGGTCGTACATCCCGCCCATGGCACTTCTAACGCTTGGCATCAATCATCGCACCGCCCCCGTTGAGCTTCGGGAGCGGGTGGCGTTTACGCCCGAGCGCATGGCCGAGGCGTTTGCCGAGCTGCGCGCTACCTCCGGTGCCAGCGAGGCGGCCATTCTGTCCACCTGCAACCGGACCGAACTTTACCTGGCGGGCGATGATGACTGCGCGCCAATGGTGCTGCGGTGGCTGGCGGGCTTCCATGGTCTTGAAGCGGCCGAGCTTGAGGAAGCTCTCTACATGCACCGGGATGGCGATGCCGTGAGGCACATGATGCGGGTGGCAGCTGGGCTGGATTCCATGGTGCTGGGCGAGCCCCAGATCCTGGGGCAACTGAAAGATGCCTATGCCCTGGCGCGCGAGCACGGGGCCAGTGGCTCCTTCCTGTCACGTCTGTTTGAACATACCTTTTCGGTAGCCAAGCGGGTGCGGACCCAGACGGCCATCGGCGAAAATCCGGTGTCGGTTGCCTACGCCGCGGTGAGTATGGCGCACCACATTTTTGCCGACATGTCCCGCAACAAGGCCCTGCTCATTGGTGCCGGTAAAACCATCGAGTTGGTGGCTCGCCATCTGGCCGATGCCGGCGTCCGAGATTTCCTGGTGGCCAACCGTACCCTTGAGCGTGCTCAGGCACTGGCGGAGTCACGCGGCGGCAAAGGCATCGTGCTGTCCGAAATCCCGGAGCACCTGCCAGATGTGGATATCATCATCTCCTCCACCGCCAGCCCTCTGCCAATCCTGGGCAAGGGCGCCGTCGAGCGTGCCTTGAAGCGACGCAAGCACCGGCCCTATTTCATGGTGGACATTGCAGTACCCCGGGATATCGAGCCCGAAGTGGGCTCCCTGGCCGATGTTTACCTGTACACCGTGGACGACCTGCGCCAGGTGATTGAAGAGAACATCCGTTCCCGTGAGGGTGCGGCCCGGGAAGCCGAAAACCTGGTTGCTGCAGGGGTTCAGGATTTCCTTAACCAGCTCCGGGCCCTGGACGCCGTTTCCACTCTCAAGCAGTTCCGGCAGCGTGCAGAACTGCTGCGCGATAACGAAACCGACAAAGCCCTTCGCGCTCTGCGTAATGGCGGTGACCCAGAAACCGTGCTACGCAGTCTGGCGCGGGGCCTGACCAACAAGCTTCTGCATGAACCCTCGGTTCAGGTTCGCAAGGCCACAACCGAAGGTCGAACCGAGGTGACAGAGTGGCTGCGTGAATTGCACCAGCTGGATGCACTGGACGCGGACGCGACGACCACTCCGGAAAAACTATGAAGCCATCGATCCAATCCCGCCTCGAGCAACTGACAGACCGCTTCGAGGAAGTCAGCGCTTTGCTCAGCGATTCTTCCATTATTGCCCAGCAGGACAAGTTCCGGGAGCTTTCCCGGGAATTTGCCGAGATCGAGCCCATCGTGCAGTGTTTCGAGGCCTGGCGCAGCTCGCTAAGCGACATTGAGGCGGCACGGGAGCTGGCTAAAGATGGCGACGCCGAGATGCGCGAGATGGCCGAGGAGGAGTTGGCCCTGTCCCGGCAGAAGAGCGAGGAGCTGGATGAGGAACTCCAGCGCCTGATGCTGCCGAAGGACCCGAACGACAGCAAGAACGTGTTTCTGGAGATCCGCGCGGGAACGGGGGGCGATGAGGCCGCAATTTTCGCGGGGGACCTGTTTCGCATGTACTGTCGTTATGCCGAGCGCCGACGCTGGCAGGTGGAAGTGCTGAGCGAAAGTGAAGGCGAGCACGGTGGCTATAAGGAACTCATCGCCCGGGTGGCCGGCGACGGCGTGTATGGCACTCTCAAGTTCGAGTCTGGCGCCCACCGCGTGCAGCGAGTGCCTGAAACCGAATCCCAGGGCCGGATTCATACCTCCGCCTGCACGGTGGCGGTGATGCCGGAAGCGGACGAGGCCGAGGCCATCGAGATCAACAAAGCCGACCTGCGAGTGGACACGTTCCGGGCCTCCGGGGCCGGCGGTCAGCACGTTAACAAGACCGATTCCGCCATTCGTATCACCCACCTGCCCACGGGCCTTGTGGTGGAGTGCCAGGAAGAACGCTCCCAGCACAAGAACCGGGCCAAGGCCATGAGCCTCCTGGCGTCCCGGCTGCAGAACGCCGAGACCGAGCGCCAGCAGAAATCCATGGCTGAGACCCGTAAGAGTCTGGTCGGCAGTGGCGACCGTTCCGAGCGGATCCGCACCTACAATTTCCCGCAGGGCCGGGTGACCGATCACCGCATCAATCTCACGCTCTACAAGCTGGATGAGGTGATCGCTGGCGATCTGGATGCGGTGGTGGTGCCTCTGCAGCAGGAGCACCAGGCCGAGTTGCTGGCCTCGCTTGCCGATGGCCAGTGAATCCTCACTGACCTGCGAAGCCCTCCTGCACGCCGCCTCTGTAAAGATTGGTGGGGAATCGCCGAGGCTGGATGCCGAGCTTCTGCTCAGTCATGTCACCGGCTTGAGCCGGACGCGCTTCCGGGCCTGGCCGGAGCAGTCAATTCCGGCTGATCAGGCGGAGGCGTTCGAGGCTCTGGTTCGGGAGCGGCAGTCTGGCCGCCCGGTCGCACACCTGCTGGGGCACCAGGAATTCTGGTCGCTGCCCCTGAAAGTCTCGGCCTCGACGCTGATTCCCCGACCCGACACGGAATGCCTGGTGGAAGCCGCCCTCGCACTGCCGTTGCCCGAGGATGCCCGGGTTGTGGATCTGGGCACCGGCACCGGTGCCATTGCCCTGGCCCTGGCCAGTGAGCGCCCGGGTTGGCAGATTACCGCCAGCGATGCGGTCGCCGCGGCGGTGGACCTGGCCCGGGAGAATGCTCGGGATTTGGAGTTGTCTGTCACCGTGGTTGAAAGTACCTGGTTTTCCGGGCTGCAACCGCAGCGATTTGATCTGATTGTCTCCAATCCCCCCTATATACCGGAGCAGGATGAACATCTGGCCCTCGGCGATGTGCGCTACGAGCCTGCCTCTGCCCTGGTCTCGGGCCCCGATGGCCTGGATGACCTGAAAATGATCGTGGAGCAGGCGCCGGACTGGCTGGTTGAAGGCGGCTGGCTGTTGGTGGAGCATGGTTATGATCAGGCAGAATCCGTGGCGGCCCTGTTTCGGGAACGAGGCTTTTCCAGTATCCGTGGAATGCAGGATTATGGTGGTCGGGACCGGCTGACCCTCGGCCAGTGGTTGGCGTCAGCGGATTGAAACGGCCCAGGCCGGGTAGGGAGATGTGAATGCTTAGTGACGAAGAATTATTGCGCTACAGTCGGCAGATCCTGATGCCCAGGTTCGACATTGCCGGCCAGGAAACCCTGAAGTCTGCCCGGGTGCTGGTGCTTGGTGCCGGCGGCCTGGGTTGCCCAGTGGCGCTCTACCTGGGTGCCGCCGGCGTGGGTAACCTCACGCTGGTGGACGACGACACGGTGGAGCTGGCCAACCTGCAGCGTCAGATCGGTTTTGACCAGGGCCACTTGGGCGAATCCAAGGCGCAAAGCCTGGCCGAGCGGGTGCTCCGGATCAATCCGCTGGTGTCGGTGACCGCCGTGAATGAGCGCCTGGAGGGCGACGCCCTGGCCCGTCGGGTGGAGGAGGCGAGTCTGGTGGTGGATTGCACCGATAACTTCAACACCCGGTTTGCCCTGAATCGCGCCTGCGTGGCGGCAAAGGTGCCGCTGGTGTCCGGCGCCGCCATTCGCGGGGAAGGCCAGCTCTCGGTTTACGACAGCCGGCGCGAGGACAGCCCCTGCTACCACTGTCTGTACCCGGAGCAGGGTAATGAGGATCTGACCTGTTCCGAGGCCGGGGTGATTGCGCCCCTGGTGGGGATGATCGGCGCGGCCCAGGCGATGGAGGCCATCAAGGTGATTTCCGGGGTGGGCGAGCCATTGATCGGGCGGTTGCTGATTCTGGATGCCTGGCAGATGCAGTGGCGGGAGATGAAGCTGGCTCGGGATCCTTCTTGTCCGGTTTGTTCTGGTTGAACTCGGTGCAGCCGGATTTGGAGTAGGGCGGTCTTGGCGGAGAGCTTGCCAAAACACGCCGTGAATACATCCCTGTAGGCTCCGCTCCGCCCTCTGTCGCTAATGCTCCTGCGTCGCGCCAGAGGTCCTGGGCAAGCCGTCCCTGGCTTGCCCGTGAAGTGCTGCGCACTCCACCCATGGCTCCGCAGGGTTTTGGCAAGCTCTCCGCAAGCTTATGAGTCAGCTGTTTTCGCCGGCTCCAATTTGTTTCAGTTTTTCAGCTCCTGAAACCTCGCGATGGCCTCTTTCCTCGTCTCTTTGAGATCCACGACCTGCCTTGGATACCCCTTCGGAATCACACCGCCTTTCGCTCCGGGATCATGAATCCGTTTACTGTCCAGCTTGGCCAGTTCCGGAACCCATTCCCGGATAAAGTCGCCGTTCGGGTCAAAACGCTGGCTCTGGGTGACCGGGTTGAACACCCGGAAGTAGGGTGCGGCGTCGGTGCCAGTGGAGGCGCTCCATTGCCAGCCGCCGTTGTTGGAGGCCAGGAAGCCGTCAATCAGGTTGGACATGAACCAGGCCTCGCCCAGGCGCCAGTCGATGAACAGGTTCTTGGTCAGGTACATGGCGGTGATCATGCGCAGGCGGTTGTGCATCCAGCCGGTTTCCCGGAGCTGGCGCATGGCGGCGTCGACGATGGGTACGCCGGTGTTACCGGTTTTCCAGGCTTCGAAGTGCTCGCTGGGGGTGTTCCAGCGCAGGTCTTCGGTTTCGGGTTTGAAGGCGCGGTGCATACTCACCCGCGGGTAGTGGTAAAGAATGTGCACGTAGAAGTCGCGCCAGGCGATTTCGTTGATCCAGGTGCTCAGGCCCTGCTGGTTGCCGCCCGCACCCTGCGCCTGTCTGGCGGCGATCAGGCACTGGCGCCCGGAAAGCACGCCGTTGGCCAGGTAAGGGGAGAGCTGGCTGGTGCCATCAACAGCCGGAAAGTCGCGCTGATCCTTGTAGGCGCCGGCCCGGTGTTCGAGGAATTGTTCCAGCTGGTTGTGGGCGGCGTCTTCACCGGTGGCTACCAGAGGCTTCGGGGCATCGCGGAAGGCCTCGGGTATGGCATCGATGCGCTCCGGTTTCAGGCGGTCGCCCCGGGAGGTCGGGGCTGGAAACAGGCCTGGCTGGGTCTCGTCTATCCAGCTGCGCCAGCGTCTCGAGAAGGGTGTGAATACGGAATAGGGCTCGTTCTGCTGGGTGAGGATCTCGCCCACGGGGGCCACGGTCTGGTCCCGGTATTTGCGCACGGCGATGCCAAGGTCGTCGAGCCGGGCTTTGATGGTTTTGTCCCGTTTCCGCTCGTTAACGCCGTATTCCTCGTTGAAGTGCAGGGTACGGATGCCCTCTTTCGCGCAGTGGTCTGCCAGGGCATTGATGCTGTCGCTGAAACGCCGGGCGTGGATAAAGGAGAGAGGGATGCCCAGTTCCGCCAGCCGTTCGGCCAGGGCGTTGGCGTGCGCGATCACGAACTGCACCCGGGCCGGCGACCAGTCGTGTTCCTGCCACTGCTCCGGGGTGAGGATAAAGCAGGCCGCCACCCTGTCGTCACTCTCACAGGCGGCCGTGAGTGCCGGGTTGTCGGCAAGGCGCAGATCGTTTCGGAACCAGACCAGTTGTGTCATCCGTTGTCCATTCCCGTCAAAGTGGTCGTTGTAGGGGTAAATACAGCCCGGTGCTTCAATAAAATCACTGACTTGGATATTCGCCCGGGGTAGAGGATTGGATTATAGTGAAGGCACTTTCCAGTCAAGAATACGCGAGTGAAGAACCCCATCAGTCAGCCGGTCAAATTCTAGGAGTCTGGTTCGGAACATGGAGAACACTACCGAGGGCCGTCGAGACGGCGTGTGGGCCCAGCCGTATTCCCTGGCTTCCGGGCAGACCCAGTACCACCAGTTGGGTCATATCCGGCTGTGGGTCACGATGCTGGATCTCGAGTGGCAGATAAGGTCTGAGACTCTCGAACTCGACACCGATCCGGTGGGTTGGACAGAAACCATTGGCCATACCCTGCCGTCGGCATCGGTTCCGCTACAGCGATTCATCCGGCAAAACCCGTCGTCGACGGTCACCTTCGTACCCGCTCTGGCCAAGCTGCCCACGGTTATCCGGCCGTTTCAGCCGCTCACCATTCCGGCCGGCGGTCGCTGCACCATTTATGTAGGCACGCTGGTCTGGATGAAAGTCTGTGTCGGTGAGCGACAAACGGTACTGACGGAAATCCCACTGGCAACGCCGTCACTCACCTGGGTGGGGCGCAACACCATGGAGGGCGAGCTGTGTTACGCGTCGGCCAGCGTTGCCCGATTGGTGCTGGAGGCCGTGCCCAAACGCCCATGGCGGGCCGTGACACCGGTGACCCTGATCAACAGTCGGGACGAGCCGCTGCTGCTGGAGCGGTTCAGTCTGCCCACGCCGTTGCTGTCACTGCACCTCAATGAGCGGGGCCAGCTGTGGACGCCGGGTGTGACGGTAGAGGTGGAAACGGAGCTGAATTCCGCCAGTCTGCATGTGGAACAGAGCCTGCTCGCGGCTGCAGGCCCCTGCCGGCACGTGGCGGATGCCCGTGAAAAAGTAGCCCGGGGCCGTCTGGTTCGGGCGTTCGACCGAATGTTTGGCTGAACTGGATTTTGATGGAGTTGTTACCGTGTTAGAGACAATCGAGGCCGGCGTGATGAGGGTGTTTACCGATATCGCCTGGGGCCAGTGGATCAGTTCGGCATTTCTGCTGGTGCTCGGTATTTTCCTGGCGACCCTGGCCGCCCGCAGTGTCACCCGGTTCATGGCAGAGCGCTCCACCCGCCACCATACGGTGATGGTTCGGCGGTTCGTGTTCTATCTCATCATCATCCTGTTTTTCGTTGCGGCATTGCGCGAGGCCGGTTTCTCCCTGGATGTGGTACTGGGCGCTGCCGGTATTCTCACCGTGGCCATTGGTTTTGCCTCCCAGACCTCGGCCTCGAACATGATCAGTGGCCTGTTCCTGCTGGTGGAAAAACCCTTCGAGATCGGTGACTTCATTGAAGTGGAAGCCACCATGGGTGAGGTGGTGGGCATCGACATGCTCAGTGTGAAACTGCGAACCTCCGATAACCTCTACGTGCGCATTCCCAACGAGACGCTGATCAAGACCCGTGTGGTGAACCGGTCCCGGTTTCCCATCCGCCGGCTCGACCTGACCGTGGGAATTGCCTACGCTGAAGATGTGGAACGAGTTGAGGCGCTGCTGCTGGAGCTGGCGGAAAAGGACCCCAACTGCCTGGAGGAGCCCAAGCCTTTTACCCTGGTGACCGCCTTCGGGCCTTCGTCCGTGGATCTCCAGTTTTCCTTCTGGGTGCCCAAAGACCGGGTTCTTGAGGGGCGCAGCGGGATGATGGTCGCCATCAAGAAAACCCTGGACCAGGAGGGCATCGAGATTCCGTTCCCCCACACCAGCGTTTATGCCGGCAGTCATTCGGAGCCCTTCCGCATTCAGTTGATGGGCGCGGACGGGGCGCCGGCAACAGTGCCTGAAACAGGAAATGATAAGGATCGCCCGGATGTCGACAAAAACCACTGAAACAGCCACGCCGCCGTTGAAGACGATCAGGCCAAAGCCTGCCGAGAACAAGGTTGACCTGGGGTGGCGTGAGTGGGTGGCTTTGCCGGATCTGGACATCGGCCGGATCAAGGCCAAGATTGACACCGGGGCACGCACCTCGTGTCTGCATACCTTTCGGGTGGAACCCTACACGGAAAAAGGCGAACGCCGCGTCCGATTCTGGGTGCATCCGGTCCAGAACGACCTGCATCAGGTGGTGGAATGCGACGCCCGGGTCCTGGACGAACGTAACGTTTCCGATTCCGGTGGGCACAAGGAAATGCGCGTGGTGATTGAAACCACGCTGGTGATCGCTGGCCAGAGCTGGCCCATCGAAATGACATTGACCAACCGCGATTCCATGCGGTTCCGGATGCTGCTCGGTCGAACCGCCATGGCGGGACGTGCGGTGGTCTATCCTGAAGCTTCCTATCTTGCCGGTGAACCGGCCCTAAGGACTGATAAATGAAAATTGCGGTACTGTCGCGAAACCGCCATCTCTACTCCACCCGTCGTCTGGTGGAAGAAGGCATCAATCGTGGCCATGAGGTGAAGGTAATCGACTGCCTTCACTGCTCTATGAACATCACCTCTGCCAACCCCCAGATCCACTATCACGAGGAGGTTCTGGAGGACTTTGACGTGGTGATCCCCCGGATCGGCGCTTCGGTCACCTTCTACGGTACCGCCGTATTGCGCCAGTTCGAGATGATGGGGGTGTTTCCAGTGAACGAATCGGTTGCCATCAGCCGCTCCCGGGACAAGCTGCGCTCGCTTCAGCTGCTGGCGCGTAAGGGCGTCGGCATGCCGATTACCGGATTTGCCAACAAGCCGGACAACGTACCCGAGCTGCTGAAGATGGTCGGCGGTGCGCCGGTGGTGATCAAGCTGCTTCAGGGCACCCAGGGTATCGGTGTGGTGCTGGCGGAAACCCGCAAGGCTGCCGAGAGTGTGATTGAAGCGTTCATGGGCCTGAAGGCCGACATTCTGGTGCAGGAGTTCATCAAGGAAGCCGGCGGCGCCGATATCCGCTGCTTCGTGATTGGCGACAAGGTGATTGCCGCCATGAAGCGCCAGGGCGCCGAAGGCGAATTCCGCTCCAATTTGCACCGGGGCGGCACCGCCTCGCTGGTTCGCATTACGCCGGAGGAGCGCCGTACTGCCATCAAGGCTGCCAAGGCCATGGGCCTTAATGTGGCCGGCGTTGACCTGCTGCGTTCGAGCCGTGGACCGCTGGTGATGGAGGTGAATTCCTCGCCGGGCCTGGAAGGCATCGAGAACGCCACTGGCAAGAACGTCGCTGGCATGATCATCAACTGGACCGAGAAAAACCAGAAACCCTGGAAAACCGGTACCAAGGGCGGGAGAGGCTGAGCCATGGCCCGAGCGCCCTTCGAGATTGCCGGCAGCCAGATCAAGGCGGGCACTCGCCAGACCGTGGAAGTGCCGGTGGCCAAACTCTACACCCACACCCCCCTGCACATTCCGGTGGAAGTGGTCCACGGCCGCCGGGACGGGCCGGTGCTGATGGTGTGCGGCGCCATCCACGGCGACGAGATCAACGGCGTGGAGATTGTGCGCCGGGTGTTGACCAATTCTGCCCTGAGGCACCTGCGCGGCACCCTGGTGGCGGTGCCCATCGTCAATATTTTCGGCTTTGTACAGCGTACGCGGTACCTGCCCGACCGGCGCGACCTGAACCGCTGTTTCCCGGGCAGTGAAACCGGCTCCCTGGGTGGGCGAATTGCCTACCTGCTGAGAAGCCAGATCATGGAGAAGGTCACCCACATCATCGACCTGCACACCGGCGCGGTGCATCGGTTCAACCTGCCGCAAATCCGGGCCGAGCTCAAGAATCCGGAAACCGTGCGTATGGCCGAGGCCTTCGGGGCGCCCATCATCATCAACTCGGGTCTGCGTGAAGGCAGTTTGCGGGCCTACGCCGACTCCCAGGACATACCGGTAATCACTTTCGAGGGCGGCGAGGCGCTGCGGTTCGACGACGTAGTGATCAGCAGCGGCGTGAAAGGCGTTATCCGTGTGATGCGGGAACTGGCCATGGTGCCCCCGAAAAAGGGGCCCAAGGCCCCGAGAAAGCGCTCGGAAACCGCCGCCAACTCCCTGTGGGCGAGGGCGGATATCGACGGCATCATGCGTCCGGTGGCCCGCCTGGGCCAGAAGGTGCGCAAGGGCCAGCGCCTGGCCATGGTGGCCGACCCGTTTGGTGAGTCGGAGATTGCCGTGGTGTCGCCCTGCTCGGGCATTGTGATCTGCGTGAACAATCTCCCGCTGGTGAACGAGGGGGAGGCCATTTACCACGTGGCCCGCTTTGACGAGCTCAGCGAGGCCGAGAAGGCCATGGAGTATTTCCGCAGCAGTTACGAGGGCGATATGGGCGATGCGGTGGTGCCCGTTCACCCCTGGGACGACAGGCAGAAATAGCCGGCATGGGCGCCTGATACGGACAGCGGAGGAGGGTTACCATGATCTGGGATCAGACATTCATCGAACTGGCACCACTGCCCCGGGGCTTCCACCTGGTAACCAATGAGGTTGTTGCCCAGGCGCCGGATCTGACCAACTGCGAGGTGGGCCTGCTGCACCTGTTCATCCAGCACACTTCCGCCTCCCTGGCGGTAAACGAGAACGCCGATCCGGACGTCCGCGGCGACCTGGAGCGCCACTTCAATGTGATGGTGCCCGAGAATGCCCCGCACTACGAGCATGTGGCCGAAGGCCCGGACGACATGCCGGCCCACATCAAGAGCATCCTGATCGGACCGTCCCTGACCCTCCCGGTGCATCATGGCCGCCTGGCTCTGGGCACCTGGCAGGGCATCTATCTGTGTGAGCACCGGGACCGGGCTGGCAGCCGACGGATTGTGGCGACGCTGCAGGGGCGTTGGTAAGCCATAATCCGCTCATCGAAAATTTACCGATCGGCGAAAATCTGCGCAGACCGTAATTCCTTGCCCTGTCCAGCCCTTGTGTCGCAAGGGGTTTGGCCTTGGCACAGTAGCTGCAATCACCTTGTTGCGTAATCGACGTCCAGAGGACATCGATACCAATCCAACAAAAACGAGGTGATTAACATGCGAAAGTTGCTCTTGGCAGCCAGCGCTACTTTTTTGATGGGCGTGGGAGTTACCCAGGCTGAAACCAATCTCTCCATTGCCACGGGTGGAACCGGCGGCACCTATTATCCCCTGGGAGGCGGGCTTGCTGAGCTGATCAGCAGCCACATTGGAGGCTACAGCGCTGTGGCGGAAGTTACTGGTGCTTCTGTCGAAAACATGGGATTGATTCATCGGCAGGATTCGGATCTGGCCATTGCGCTTGCCGACACGGTTCATCAGGCCTACCACGGTGGAGAGCGGTTCAACGGCAATAAGCTGGATGTTCTTGCTCTCGGCTCGCTTTACCCCAACGCTGTCCAGATTGTGACGCTTGCAGACTCCGGTATCACCTCTTTGTCTGACCTTGCGGGTAAGCGCGTGTCGGTCGGGGCCCCCGGAAGTGGCACGGAGGTCAATGCCAAGGCGCTTCTCGAGTCCAATGGAATCAGCTTCGAGGACTTCGATGTTCGGGGTCTCAATTTCAATGAATCTGCAGATGCTCTTCGGGACGGCGATATTGACGCGGGTTTCTGGAGCGTTGGCCCACCCACCAGCTCTATTGTAAGCCTGGCCACGACTAGGGACGTTGCCCTGGTTTCCCTCTCAAAGGAAGAAGTTGCCAACGCGCGGGATGCTGTTGCGGTATTCGCGCCATACAAGCTGCGAGCGGGAGTGTACGAAGGTGTAGAAGAGCCGGTATCAACGATTGGTATTCCGAACGTACTGACGGTGAACTCAGGAATGGAAGAGGATCTCGCCTACCAGATCACCAAGCTGCTTTTCGAAAAGGTGGAAGAACTCCGGGCCATTCATCCTGCTGCCTATGACACAACGGTTGAGTTCAGTCTCGAGTCTACTCCGATTCCCCTGCATCCCGGTGCTATTCGCTATTACGAGGAAATTGGACAGTCCATTCCGGACAAACTGCGTCCGTAGCCGGTACTGAGCCCCATGATCTCCCGTTCGTGTTACCGACGTGCAGTCGCAGCCTTTGTCTGGTTCGCATCGACAGTGGTGCTCACCGCTGAGGCTGAGGAGGGTCGAGCGCAGCGCCTTGTCATTTCCGACGCCCAGAGCACACCGATTGCCGAGATTGCATTACCTCCGTCCGGTCGTTGGTGCCTCATCTGGAATCACTCGGTACAGGGGTTTCCCGTAACCGACTGTTTTCGGACCGAGGAGAACCGATTGATTCTGGACAGCAGCCAGACACCGGATTTTGCAGCAGGTTTGGGTTACCTGGCGGGACGGGGGATCCTGGAAACAAACCAAAAGCACGGATATCGGATTGTTGATATGAACGTGCCCATCTCAAGCAATGTCCTCCGGTTGCGGGTCGGTTCCAGCACCGTTAATCACCGTATCCGCGTCGACTCGCGGTACGTGAATCTCAGTCAGCTGGCCGAAAATCAGCGGGTCGAGATTCGACTCGATCTCGTCGGAGACAAAGGAAGCAAGACCCAATGACTCAGCAAACAGCGATTCCATTCAACATCAAGACATCGAGCGACTGGCAGCCCGAGGCTCTGAGCGGGCCGCGTCCGCTACTGTGGCTTATTGCCTTGGTGGGCATCGGCTTGTCTCTGTTCCAGTTGTACAGCGCTGGAATCCAGCCTCTCGGGTTGTTCTACCAGCGGGGCATTCACCTCGCGCTAGTGATGATGTTGTGTTTTCTTCTATTCGGTCCAAAGCCAGGTCAGCCCAGAGGAACATGGGCAGCGATCATAGATACTGGCTTATTCCTCGCGTCCGCCGCTTCGGGTTTCTATCTGGTGTGGTTTCTTGACGACATCATGGCGCGAGCTGGCTTCTGGAACCAGACCGACATTGTCATGGCATGGGTTTGTACCCTCACTCTGCTTGAGGCCAGTCGACGTGCCGTCGGCACGGGGCTGACCGTTATTGGCGTGGTTGCAATCCTGTATGCGGTGGCCGGCTCGCGCGGTCCGCTTGCCGAGTTCGGCCAATGGTTACCGGGAATTCTGGATCACCGCGGGTACTCGTTTGATCGTGTAGGTGCTCAGCTGTTTCTCGGGCAGGAGGGGATTTTTGGTTTGCCCCTTGGCGTCGCAGCGACATTTGTCTTCATCTTTGTCCTCTTCGGCGCAATGCTGGAAGTCACAGGAGCCGGGCGATTCTTTATCGACCTGGCCTTTGCGGCCACCGGTCGACAACGAGGAGGGCCGGCGAAGGCGGCAGTACTGGCCTCAGCCAGCATGGGGTCAATCTCAGGCAGCTCAATCGCAAACGTGGTTACCACGGGCGCCTTTACCATTCCGCTGATGAAAAAGCTCGGTTACCGGCCGGCGCAGGCCGGTGGTATTGAAGCCGCAGCGAGTACCGGTGGGCAGATTATGCCTCCACTAATGGGTGCTGGCGCGTTTCTGATCGCTGAATATACCCGGGTTCCCTACCTCGAGATTGTCAAGGTCAGCGTATTTCCCGCACTGCTGTACTTCGCAACGGTATACCTGCTAGTGCACATCATCGCGATCAAGCAGGGTATGAAAGGTCTGCCTTCGGACGAACTGCCCAAAGTGAAAGATGTCATGGCAACGGGGTGGTACTTCCTCCTGCCGATCATTCTGCTGGTCTATCTGCTTGTTATAGGAGTCTCGCCGATGCGAGTCGGCTTTTACGCCGTTGTAGGCATCATCGCGATTGCCGGAATCAACGGCCTATGGCAGGCGGTAAAGCGGGGTAAGGCCCAGGACAGTTTGGTAACCGAGGTCAAACTGGCCTTCAAGGTGGGCGCGGTCAAGCTGCTGCAGGGCTTGGAGCTTGGAGCACGAAATGCAGTGGCTGTTAGCATCGCCTGTGCAATTGCGGGGATCGTAGTCGCGGTTGTTGGCCTTACGGGCCTTGGACTCAAGTTTTCCTCAATGATGATTGCCTTCGCCGACGGCAATATCCTGATGGCGCTACTCCTCGTCGTCATCGCCAGTCTCATTCTCGGACTTGGTCTGCCGGTGACGGCCAGTTACATCGTCCTGATTGTTCTGGTCGGGCCTGCATTGACCAATGAATTCGGCATACCGTTACTGGTCGCACACCTTCTGGTGTTCTGGTATTCCCAGGACTCTAATGTCACGCCTCCTGTTGCGCTTGCCGCCTATGCTGCCGCCGCCATAGCTGGCAGCAAGACCATGGAAACCAGCGTGCAGGCCTGGAAGTTTGCCAAGGGTCTGTATCTGGTGCCGCTGTTCATGGTTTTTAACCCCGTGATTATCGAGGGTGGGCCCCTACCCATCGTTCTCTGGAATGGCTTCATTGCAATTATTGCGCTCTTGGCCTTTGCGGCTGCACTTGAAGGCTTCCTGTTCACCTACATCAGGGCGTGGGCGCGGATTCTACTCAGTGGCGCTGTCATCGCGATCTTCTATCCGAACGTGTCTGTAGAGATCGCAGGCGTTCTAACCATTGCAGCACTGCTTGGGCTGAATTTCGCAAGCTACCGGCGGCAACAGGGCGGCTCTGCGGTACTCGCAGAGGTCTCGAGGTAACGCTCCGCCCTGGTGGAAAGACTTTTGAGCAAACAGAAAAAGGGGGTGCGACAAAACCAACGATTCAGAGATGAAGCAAAAAACCGTTGTGAAATTAAAACCAAAACGAGAGTGAGAACTATGAAAAAACAAGAAACTGTTCATTCCAATGTCAGCTGCGGAACTGTCAGTGCGAGACGTTCACTGGCATCTTGCTTGGTGTTCGCTGCCGCCAGTGTCGCCGCCTCGGGTGCACTCGCCCAGGCCAAGGTTTCCAATGTCTCTGTGAATCCATATGGCCAGCTGAACTACGGGCTTCTGTTTGGCGACACAGGGGACGGCAGTGAGCACTTCATCGTTGATAACGACAACAGTGCCAGTCGCGTGGGCGCCCGGTTGAGCGGCGATCTCAATGACACAGGGCTCACAATCGGAGCCCATCTTGAGCTGGAGTATCAGCAGAATCCGTCGAATGCTGTCAGTCTCAACGAGCGTTCAATAAGCGGTGAGTTTAATGAACGCCATCTCAACGTCTTTGTGTCTGGTGGCTTTGGCAAGCTGTCGCTGGGCCAGGGCGATGGCGCCGCGAATGGCAACATTGAACGAGACCTTTCCGGAACGCTGCTCGTTTCCTGGACCAACCCCGCCCTGGTTGGCGGCGGCCTTGAGTTTTTGGAAGAATCTTCTGCCACTCGTGTTCGCCTGATTTCGGCCATGAGCGATCAGGATTTTGAAAGCAGATACAGCCGTCTTCGCTACGACCTTCCATCAATTGGCGGCATTCAACCCGCAGTCAGCCAGGGTATCAAAGGCGAGGATGATGTGACGGAAGTGGGCGCCAGATTTTCTGGTGAGCTGGGTGGCAAGATCATCGGTGCCGTTGGTTTCTCGACCCGAGACGTTGGGGGGCAGGCTGACCGTTTTCAGACGTTGGGCGGTTCCGTTTCCTGGTTGCATGACAGTGGGATCAATCTGACGGGTGCCTACTCCACGACCAGCGATGATAATCCTGCTAACCCGGATGCAGATTTCTATCTCGGCAAGCTCGGTTACAAGTCTGGCCAACACGCATTCGATGTTCACTACGCCGTAACCGAAGACCGGCTTCAGCAGGGCGATTCAGCCGAAACCATCGGGGTTGGCTACGTGTTTCAGCCAATCAAGTGGTTTGATACCTATGCCGGGGTGAACCGCCACTCCCTCGACCGCCCGGGAGCCGATTTTGAAGACATCACAACTGTACTCGTCGGTGGTCGTCTGAAGTTCTGAGGCCCATGCCTTGCCGGAGCCTTAGCAGTCCCGGCAAGGCATCGTCGTTCTGACGTATCTCCGGGACAAATTGGGAGTGGTTATGGCTCATGTAACCCAGTGGTTCCTTGATCTCTCCGTGAGAATGAAACTCATGGCCGGTTTCGGCCTCGTTCTCCTGCTTACCTGCGGTGTCGCAGGTGCCGGGCTACTGGCGATTGACGGAATAATGGATCGAGCCAACCTCGTAAAGCAGGTAGCTCGAATACACGCGTCGCTGGGTCTTGTCCGGGAACGGGAAAAAACGTTCGCGTTAACGGCGAATAACAACCTCAAAGAGGAGGTAGAGAAGGAGATTGGGCGAATTGTCACGTTGGCCGGCGACGCTGCGGCGCGATCCAACAGCCAGGAATACAGAAGTCAGTTCGATGCTATTGCCCGCCAGAGCGCGCAGTACCTGAACGCGTTCAACCATTACGCGGAGGCAAAAAGGCTGGCCTCGGATTCGCAAGTGGTGATGGGGGAGAAGTCCCGTGAGACCCTCACAGCCTTTGCATCGCTTGAGGAAAAGTTCTTTGAAAGAACGCGAGCCATCCTGAAATTACCCCGAATGCCTGCCGGCGACCCGGTAGACCTCGCTGAGACAGCGGTGAATTTTTCGCGGAACCTGAACCGTTTACGTGAGCTTGAACACCAGTTCCTGAGCACCGCTTCGCCCTCTGTGTACCAGCAGTGGCAAGACACGTTTCTGGCGCTCCGTCAGGACGTTGCTAACTTTGCAGCGGAGCGTAGTGGTTCCGAGCGGGCTGTTCTGGATGCCGCGGGTGAAGCACTCGAAACCTACCGTGTTGCTTTCGAGCGATACCGTCGATCAATGGCAGCCATCGCCGGAGCCGAGACTCGAATGCAGCGAACAGCTGCAGACGTTCTTCGGCGGGCCGAGGAGGTATCGGTCAGTCAGCGATCAGCGATGGAATCGGTGGGGCAGAGTTCAATACTCGGTGTAAGCCTGATGAGTGCGCTGGCTGTCCTATTGGGAATCGGTGCGGCTCTGGTAATTACGCGGCTGATTCTTGTCCCACTGCGTAAGACCGTGGAAGCGGCGCAGAGGATCTCGGGAGGGGACCTTACGGTTTCGGTGTCCGTGCAGCGAAGTGATGAGCTGGGTTTACTGGCAGGGTCCATGTGTCACATGACACAACGTCTGCGGGAACTGATCGGACAGATCAGCGCCAGCACGGGAACGGTTACCACCGAGTCGAAACGCTTGTCCGAGACCGCCGAGGCAACTCGACTCGGTGTTGAGCACCAGCAGTCTGAAACCGCGCAGACAGCGGCTGCCATTGAGCAGATGGCAAACTCCATCCGGGAAGTGGCGACCAGTGCGGGTGATGCGTCCTCCCATACGAGCGCCGCGAATCAGGGCATGCATGTGGGGAGACATCTGCTCGAATCCGTACAGGAGCAGATGCGACACCTCGGAGGTAGACTGGCTCAGTCGGCAGACTCGGTACTGAAACTGGAAACGGAAACCCATGCCATCGGCACGGTCCTTGATGTGATCAAATCCGTTTCCGAGCAGACCAATTTGCTGGCTTTGAATGCGGCCATTGAGGCCGCGAGGGCGGGAGAGCAAGGGCGCGGATTTGCGGTGGTTTCGGACGAGGTGCGGGGGTTGGCGGAGCGGACACGACACTCCGCTGCTGAAATCGAGGTGCTGGTGGTCAACCTCCAGGCGGTCGCCACCGAGGCAGCCCGGGAAATGCAGACCAGCCTTGCCATCAGCCAACAGGTGGAGAGTGCCGCAACGGAGGCCTGTGAGAGCCTGTCCGACGTTGCCTCGCGGTTCAGCGCCATCGAACGGATGAACCAGTCGATTGCACGGGCGGCTGAACAGCAACAGTTGGTGGGCAGCAGCATCAGCGACAGCGTGTCGCAGATCAGCCAGGTTGGTGAGCAAAGCGCAGAGCGCGCCGACCGTACTGCCATTGCCAGTGCCGATCTGGCCAGACTGGCGGCGGAACTGCAAACCGCAGTGAGTCGTTTTCGCGTGGGTGATCTATCTTAAAAGCTGGGCGGCGGATATCGGTGCGCACATCATAATGACAAGAAGAACGACCTATGTATTTCAGACGTTTATCCCTGCGCCGGAGTAAAGCGGCACTCAATCGGCTGCCATTCTGGCTGCTGCTGGGTCTGCTTGCAGTCTGCCTGGCACTGGTGGTTACCCAGCCGGCCCTGATGCGACACGAGCTGCAACAGGCACGGACCGATTCGGTGCAACGCCTGGGTGCCTATAAAACTTCCCTTCTTGCCACCATTGACCGGCATCTTTATTTACCCGGCGTGCTTGCCTCCGACCCCCGAATCGTCGAAGCCCTCGATGGCCTGCAACGACCTCCCCAGGGCGGCCGCAGTGCCGGCTCGGATCTGTTGCAGGATTTGAACCAGAAGGCCGAGTCAGACGAGATTTTCCTGATGGATGCCAGAGGTGTGACTCATTTCTCCAGCAACTACGACTCCCAGACAAGTTTTGTCGGAAAAAACTACGGCTTCCGACCCTATTTTCGGGACGCAATGGCCGGCAAGCCCGGTTTCTATTTTGCGGTCGGTGCCACGTCCGGGGTGCCAGGGCTCTTTCTTTCTGCGCCCGTCCAATCAGAGGCCGGTGCGACCCTCGGAGTCATCGTGATCAAGATCGATCTGGGCAAGCTGGAGCAAAGCTGGGCGGCCTCGGGGGATTCCGTTTGGGTGACCGATGAAAACGGCATCGTGTTTCTGGCTTCGGATTCCCGTTGGCATTACTTTTCGTTGCGCCCGATCTCGGAAGCCTTGAGATCCGAGCTGAGTGATACCCGCCAGTACGGGCAGGATCCGGTCACGCTCCTCACGCGTGTTTCGCAGTGGCAATCCGATGGCTGGTCGACCTTTGAGCTGGACGAAATGGGGCCTCAGGTGGTTTTTGGATCGGCGATCGCCAGCTACCCCTGGACGATGCATCTGAGAGTTCCCCTCAAAGAAATCAGGACAAAGGCCGGCGTCAAGCAGGCCATGGTGGTGTTGCTATACGCCGCGTTTGCCGCAGCCAGCCTGTTTTATCGAGAGCGGCGCCGCAGGACCCAGGCTCAGGATGCCCTGGCTCTTCTCACTGCAGAGCGGGAGTCACATCAGCGGGCGATTATCCAGAATACCGATGTGGGCCTGATTAACCTGGATGAAAGCTTCCGGCCGATATTCCTTAACGAACAGGCTCGCTCACTGTTCAAGCTCGATGTCTCAGACGCCGACTGTGATCCGGCAGATCTGATTGAGCCCTGGAATCACTCGGCCATAGGTGTGGGCCCATGCAAGGCTGAGGGCATCCGTTTGGACGGTACCCGATTCCCGGTGATCTACACGCTCAACCCCATTCGGGTTGGCAAAACCGACGAGTACATTCTCACGGTGCAGGACGTGACCGAGCTGACCGCTGCGCAGGAGGCGCTGGAGAAGATCAACCGGGCTCTGGAGCATCGGGTAAGGGAGCGGACCCGTGATCTTGAGGAGGCCCAGGCTGCACTTGCACAGAACCAGAAGCTGGCGGCATTGGGAAGGATGTCGGCCGCTATCGCCCATGAAATAAATCAGCCCATCACGGCGTTGTCCAATTTCGTCGCCAGCAGCCAGGTGCTCATCGAACGGGACAAGCCTGAACTTGTGTCTGCCAATCTGATCAAGATTGAATCGTTGGTCCAGCGCCTTTCCAAGCTGTCCCGCCAGCTTCGGATCTTTTCGGGCAAACGCAATTCCGGCAGCAGTTTTGTGTTGTTGAAAGCGCCCATCGAGTACGCCCTGGAGTTGTTGGCGCCGAGGTTGGAGAAGGAATCGGTGGTTTGCGATCTGAACATCTCGGGAAACTACGAAGTTCGCGCCAATGCCATGGTGCTTGAGCAGATCGTCGTGAACTTGCTGTCGAATGCCATTGATGCGGTGGCCGGTGGGCCTGACGCCCGAATAACCGTGCAGGTCCGACGTTGCGTCGAGAATCCTGATCGTGTGGTCATGACGATTGAGGACAATGGCCACGGCATGACCGACGATCAACTGGGCCAGATTTTTGAACCGTTTTTCACCACAAAGCCCATGGGCGAGGGGCTGGGGCTGGGGCTGGCCATCAGCTACAGTCTCGCCTGCGATATTGGTGCTGAATTGACTGCCAGCAGCCAGACGGGCGAAGGCACCTGCTTTACGCTGAATCTGCCGATGGCCAACACAATCACAACAGAGGCCGGGTTATGAATGACGTCATGCATGCGGTTGTTATCGATGATGAACCGACGGTACTGGAATCTCTTGAGCAGTGGCTGATGCTCGCTGGTATTGAAGTCGCAACGTTCAGCAATGCTCGCGATGCGTTGCCTTTGTTGGATCTGAACTTTCCCGGAGTGGTCGTCAGCGATATTAAAATGCCTGGAATGGATGGAATGAGCCTATTGCAGGCTGTCGATCCAGGGATACCCGTGATTCTGATCACCGGCCACGGTGGCATTGCCCAGGCCGTCGAAGCCATGAAACTGGGCGCCTACGATTTCATTGAGAAGCCCTACAAACAGGAACGGCTGATTGATGTGATCAAGCGAGCCTGTCAGCAACGTCGGGTAACGCTTGCCACTCAGCCAAGCCACTCATCGTCGGAAGAGTGTGACTGGCTGGCGTCAGTG
Source organism: Marinobacter gudaonensis (assembly GCF_900115175.1). Lineage (NCBI taxonomy): Bacteria > Pseudomonadati > Pseudomonadota > Gammaproteobacteria > Pseudomonadales > Marinobacteraceae > Marinobacter > Marinobacter gudaonensis. The sequence goes on along the minus strand of NZ_FOYV01000002.1, from coordinate 230,462 downwards.
ATTATTGGTGAATCCCAGCCGACGCGAACACTCAGACAGCATGTTCAGGCGCTCGCCCGCGTGAATGCCGATGTCGTCATAGCGGGGGAGACAGGTACGGGAAAGGAACTGGTTGCCCGGAGTCTTCATGCCCTTAGCATCCGGCGGGAGCAGCCGTTCGTGCCCATCAATGTCGGCGCCATACCAGAGAGCCTCCTCGAAAGTGAATTGTTCGGCCACGAGGCCGGCGCCTTTACGGGGGCGCAGAAGCGTCGGATCGGTCTTTTCGAGGCTGCCCATCAGGGAACGCTCTTTCTCGATGAGATTGAAAGCATGCCGATGTCCTTCCAGATCAAACTTTTGCGGGTATTGCAGGAGCGGGAAGTGGTGCGAGTCGGGTCAAATACGCCGGTTTCAATCAACGTGCGAATTATTTCCGCGACCAAGGAAGATCTGCGTGAAGCGGCCAATCAGGGCCGATTCCGGGAGGACCTCTATTACCGGCTTATGGTAGCTGACATTCATCTTCCCCCATTAAGAGAACGGATTGACGATGTGCCGGTGCTGTTCAGTCATTTTTTGCGCGAGGCCGGGAAAAGCAATGGCCTGGACGTTCCGCAACTGAGTTACGAAGACCTCCTGGCGCTGGAACTGCACGATTGGCCGGGCAATGTTCGAGAGCTCAAGCACACTGCAGAGCGTTATCTGCTTTCGAGAAGCATCAGCGGCATCTCGGTTGCCGATCTGATGCAGCTTGGCCTTGGCAATCAGTCGTCCATGCTGTCTGGGGAGCGATCTCTGAGTGAACGCCTCGACCAGGTGGAGAAGGCGTTGATTACCGCGGAGCTGAGCCACCACAAAGGCAACATCAAAGAGGTTATGAGGGTGCTTGGGTTACCCCGTAGAACACTGAACGAGAAGATGCAGAAGCACGGTCTCAAGCGAGAGGCGTTTGTGGGATTCGATGGAGGCGGAGAAGCCTGATAGATCGGATCAGCGAGGTACCGCTGACCAAACGGTTAAAAGCTGGCGGAATTCTGCCCAACTGTTCTCTGAAGTACCGGAAAACAAGAAGTTGTGCGCATTCGAGGTTGGCACGACTCCTGCTCTTAGAAGTCTGGCGAACCCGTTGAGTGAGGCTACCTCTCGCGGGTTGGCCTCAGGCTTTCCTGTCCAAGTCTGAAGTCGTTGTTGTGTTGGGTGTTCTTTTCAGGGCGCCCGGTGGACCCTTTGGCCGGCGATGTTTCGTCGGCCTTTTTTTGTCTGAGGATTGGTGGTGACTTGTTACATCGCCATTGATCGCGACGCGCTGAATATCGCTCATCGGTAGCCCGCATTGCCGGCAGATTCCCGCTTAATAAATCAGTTTTCTTCTAAAAAGTTTCGTTTTTTCAATGGCATAAATATTGGCATGTAATGTGATAAGGAGCTGGTGTTGGCTCTGAGCATGACAAAGAAACCACAAAAAGCACTAAGCCAGGAGTGATGAAATGAAAATTATAAGGGCACTGACACTTGGCTTGCTGGCGGGATTTGCGAGCAATTCAACTTTCGCCGAACCCACGAAATTGATCTTTTCTCATGTTGTCGGTCCCAATACGCCCAAGGGCAAAATGGCAGTCATGTTCAAGGATATAGTGGAAGAAAAACTTCCCGGCCGGTTCGAGGTGGTTATTTATGAGAAGGCCAGCCTCATGTCGGACGTTGAGGCTGTCGATGCCATTGCGGAGGGACGAATTCACTTCGCCGCACCGGCGCTGTCCAAATTCACCAACTACACGTCGAAACTCAAGGTTTTTGATCTGCCCTTCATGTTCCCCGATATGGAGTCTGTTACCAGCTTCCAGGAAGGATTCATGGGCAGACTGCTTCTTACCAGCATGAGTGATGACAACATTCTGGGCCTGGGATACCTGCAGAATGGACTGAAGCAACTGACAGCGACCACTCATTTCTCGGAGCCCGGAGATTTGCAGGGGCGGCGTTTCCGGATAATTGATACCGATGTACTTAAAGACCAGTTTCTGGCGCTGGGGGCGGAACCTGTTCCTATTCCCTGGCCGCAGACGTTCGATGCAATCAGGGCGGGCCAGGTGGATGGCCAAGAGAATACCTGGTCAAACATCTATTCAAGTGAATTCTATCGCTATCAGCCTCACATGATGGCCTCGAACCACGGTGTACTCGGTTACATGTTGATCACCAGTCAGTCCTTCTGGACTGGGTTGAAACAGGAGGAAAGGCGTCTTTTGTCCTATGCACTTGATGTGGCTCTTCAATACGGCAATGCCGTGGCAACTGCCAAAAGCATCAATGACAAGGAAGAACTCAGAACAATGCGTGGAATTGAACTGCTGGAGCCCACCAAAGAGCAACTTGCGACCTGGCGCCAGGTAATGGTGCCCATCTGGCAGAAGTACGAGTCTGCCATCGGTAAATCAATTGTTGATGCCGCCCGCAAACATTCGGGTGGCTAGCGATCCAATCCCTGCGTTGCGTCGGGATTTCTCCAGGCCTGCAAAGGGCCCTTCTGCCGGCAGTTTTTCTGCCGGTCTTTTTATTTGACGGGGTATGGAAACGGGCCCTATGTTTTATTGGCGCCTCCGTGATTACACAAAGTGTGTTTCGCTTCCCACCCATTGGTGCCCAGTGATGGGTGGGATCCTACCCATCGTAGACATGTGCCGACGGTCTCTCGTATCGTAGGTGCCTGTTTTATAAGAATTTTCGGGATTTGGTCTGGTCCTTGCTGTACCCGGAGAATCGAAGCCTTTTCGCTTCGTTGAGCACCCAACTAACAAAACGATATCAGGGAGCATCCTCTATGAAGATCAAAGCCGTTCTGGCAGCCGCCGTTGCCACTACCATCATCGCCGGCCCCGTAGCCGCCCAGGACAAGTCCGACTGGCCCCAGAGCTTCACCATCGGCACCGCCAGTCAGGGCGGAACCTACTTTGCCTACGGTTCTGGCTGGGCCAACTACATGGCCGAGACTCTGGGTATTTCCGGTGGCGCCGAGATCACTGGCGGCCCGATGCAGAACATGGCGCTGGTGCACACCGGTGACCTCAACTTTGGCCTGACCACCATGGGCCCGGCCCGGGAATCACTGGAAGGCAACAGCCCGCTGGCTCCGGGCATGGCCATGGACAACGTCTGTGCCATGTTCCCCATGTACCAGACTCCGTTCTCGGTAACCACCCTGTCCAGCTCCGGCATCACGTCCATCGCCGACATTCCCGATGGTGCCAAGATTGGTTTCGGCCCGGCCGGTTCCACCTCTGACACCTATTTCCCGAAGATGATGGAAACCCTGGGTGTGAACTTCGAGCGTCGTAATGGCAGTTGGGCCGACCTGGGTACCCAGCTTCAGGATGGCCTGATTGACGTGGTGGCCTTTGCCGCCGGTATTCCCATCCCTGCCGTAAGCCAGCTGGAAGTTCAGACCGACGTGAACATCATCGGCATGACCGAGGAAGAGCTGAAGAAGATCACCGAGGCCTTCCCGGTGGCCGAATTCACTATCCCGGCCAGCACTTATCAGTCACTGGATGAGCCCTCCACCGTGGTGTCCATGTGGAACTTCGCGATCGCCAACTGCGACGTCTCTGAAAGCCTGGTCTATGAGATGGTGAAGACCACCATGGAAAACAACGACAAGATGGTGTCTATCCACAAGGCGGCGCGTACCAGCGTTCCTGAGAACTACACCAAGAACAATGTTCTGCCCTGGCACCCGGGCGCAGCGCGTTGGTTCAATGAAAACGGCTACGAGATTCCGGCAGACCGGATCAAGTAACACCCGTAGCTTCTGAGGGGGCTGCTTCGGCAGCCTCCTGATTTTCTAGCCCAGATTCCATTTCGTTGCCCCGCTAGCAGGCTTGAACCATGTCCACTGAACGCGAACTCCAACATTCGCCCCGGGTAACCGAGGACGAAGACCACATTCTGGCCCACAACGTCGATGAGGAGCCGGTCGAGGCCAATCGACGGTTGTTCGATGGCTGGCTACTGAAACTGGTGACAGTTCTGACGATCGCCTACTCGTCGTTCCATCTGTACACCCTGAACATCACCCCGCTGGAAACCTGGTCGTTCCGGATTGTTCACGTGGCTGGCGCACTGCTGCTCGGCTTCATGCTGTACGCGGGCACGCGGTTTGCCACCGCCGAAGAGGGCGGTGCCCGCCACCGCTGGACCACCTGGATGGCGGCCGTGGCGCTGTTGCCTGCGTTCTATTCCCTGTACCAGGCGTTCGCTTTCTACCAGACCCTTAACAACGGGGCCATGCGCATTGCGCCGGAGCTTGAGACCTGGCACTACGGCTGGCCGCTGCTTGCCGCCACCTCCCTCGGCATCATTCTGAGCTGGTTCCACCAGCGGGAACGTTCACGTTTCAGTGTGCCGGACCTGGTGCTGATGGTCTGCTCCCTGTCTGTCGCCGCTTATCTGCTGGTGGTTTACAACACCAACATCCGCATGTCGACGGGCACCCCGTTCTCTCCAGTGGGGATCTCCTTTGCCGCGGTCGCCGGCAGCGCCCTGATACTGGAAATGACCCGCCGCGTGGCTGGCATGGCGCTCGTGATCATAGGCCTGGTGTTCGTGGCCTACGTGTTTGTCGGGCCTTACCTGCCAGGTTTCCTCGGCTACCCGGGCCTGTCGGTCAAACGTTTCTTCAGTCAGGTATACACCGACGCCGGTATCCTGGGACCCACCACGGCGGTGTCGTCCACCTACATCATCCTGTTCATCATCTTTGCCGCCTTCCTGCAGGCGTCCAAGGTGGGTGACTACTTCGTGAACTTTGCCTTCGCGGCCGCCGGCCGGTCCCGTGGTGGTCCCGCCAAGGTGGCCATCTTTGCCTCCGGTCTTATGGGCATGATCAACGGCACCAGTGCCGGCAACGTGGTATCCACCGGCTCGCTGACTATCCCGCTGATGAAGAAAGTGGGTTACAAGAAGACCTCCGCCGGCGCCGTGGAAGCCGCCGCGTCAACGGGCGGTCAGATCATGCCCCCGATCATGGGTGCCGGTGCCTTCATCATGGCCGAGATTACCGGCATCCCCTACACCGAAATCGCCATCGCGGCGGTGATTCCGGCGATCCTGTATTTCGCGTCGGTTTACTTCATGGTGGATTTCGAAGCCGCCAAGACTGGCATGCGAGGCATGCGTGAGGACGAACTGCCCAAGCTGCGGCGTCTGATCAAGCAGATCTATCTGTTCATCCCGATCATTATCCTGATTGTGGCGTTGTTCCAGGGTTACTCCGTGATTCGGGCCGGCACCCTGGCTACCGTATCAGCCGCCGTTGTGAGCTGGCTGTCGCCCAACAAGATGGGCATTCGCGCCATCCTCAGGGCTCTGGACCTGGCGTCGGTCATGTCCATCCAGATCATCGTGGTGTGTGCCGCCGCCGGTATCATCGTCGGTGTCATCTCGCTGACCGGTGTTGGCGCGCGGTTTTCGGTACTGCTGCTGGATGTTGCGGAAGCCAGTCAGTTGCTGGCGCTTATTTTCGCGATGTTCATTTCCATCCTGCTGGGCATGGGCATGCCCACCACGGCTGCCTATGCGGTGGCCGCGTCAGTGGTTGCGCCCGGTCTCGTGCAGTTGGGGATTGAGCCGCTGACAGCGCACTTCTTTGTGTTCTACTTTGCTGTCGTGTCTGCCATCACGCCGCCGGTTGCCCTTGCCTCCTACGCTGCGGCGGGAATTTCCGGAGCCAACGCCATGGCTACCTCGGTGGCCTCGTTCCGGATCGGCATTGCCGCGTTCATCGTACCGTTCATGTTCTTCTATAACAGCGCGCTGTTGATGGACGCAGGCTGGTTCGAGATTGCACGGGCGCTGGTGACCGCCACCTTCGGTGTGTACCTGTTGTCGGGCGGCGTACTGGGCTGGTTCGGGCAGGTATCTGCCTCCTGGGCGAGCCGAATTATGCTCATCGCCGCAGCCCTGTTGATGATCGAAGGCGGTCTTTGGACCGACCTCACCGGCGTTGGCCTGGCACTGGTGGTGTTTATTATCCAGAAGCAACGCAGGGCCCGTCTGGCGACTGCTAACCCGGCGTGACCGGGAGCGGTCTCCGATGAACAGAGCAGCCGGGCGTTGGCCCGGTTGTTCTGTGGTCCGGCCGGCTATACTCTAGCGGCTTTCAAGAGTCATGTAGGAACCGGCTTTTATGGCCTACCGGATCGGCGTTTTCCTCCTCTTTTTGGTGACCCTCGTGGGCAGCTGGGTGCTCGGTGGCTGGGTCGGTTACCGGCAGGTCGAGCAGGAGAGCCTTGAGGAATCCTTCCGCTACCGACAGCTGGTGGCCAATGAGCTCAACCGGTATCTGCCTGTGCCCGAACTGATGGCCGAGCATCCGGTACTCGCCCGGGCGCTGGAGGCTCCGGACAGCCCGGCTGCCATACTGGCTGCCAACGAGCAGATGCAGCGCATGGCGACCATTGTTGGCAGTTCCGATGTCTACCTGATGGACACAGATGGCCTGACCATCGCCGCCAACAACTACCTCCAGCCCGACAGCTTTGTCGGCCGCAACTTCGGTTTTCGCCCCTATTTCTTCGAGGCCCTGGAATCTGGCGATTCCGCGATCTATTTTGCGCTTGGTCTGATGTCGGGGGTTCGGGGGCTGTATTTCTCGCACCCGGTTCGGGACGAGGACGGCCGTATGCTTGGTGTGGTTGCGGTGAAGGTGCTGGTCCACGAGCTGGAATCCCAGTGGGACCGCCCTGCGGGCCTGCGTGAGGCTGAAATGGTCGTTCTGGACCAGAACGGCATCAGTTTCCTTGCCAGCAAACCCAACTGGCTTTACCGGAACTTCTCCGGGCTGGACAGTGGGGTACCGGATGAGTACTCGCGCCAGCGCTACCCCGACCGCGACCTGGCGCCCATGGCCCTGGAAACCCTGGGCAAGCCCGCCGGGTTGTCCGACCAGTCGGCCACCATCCGGATCCGGGAAAACGGCAAGCCTCGGGAGTACCTGAGTGTACGCACGCCGCTGCCACGCATGGACTGGACGCTTCAGGTCATGGTCAGCACCCATTCGGTGGTCTGGACCCGGCTCGGGTTTGCCATCGGTGGCGCCGCGCTGTTTTTCGGTGGGCTGCTGACCTGGCTCTACCTGCGGGAGCGTTATCGACGCGAAGCCGAGCTGGCCTTGCGGGGTGAGCAACTGGAGCGCAGTGTGGCCGAGCGCACCGCAGATCTGGAAAACTCCAACCGCAAGCTGGTGGAGGAAATCCGCGAGCGGGAACGCACCCAGAACGAATTGCGGGAAACCCAGCAGGAGCTGATCCAGGCAGCCAAACTGGCGGTCCTGGGCCAGATGTCGGCGGGCCTCAACCACGAAATGAACCAGCCATTGACGGCCATCCAGACCTACGCCAGAAACAGCCGGCGATTCCTCGAAAAAGGCGCCAGCGAGATGGTGGATGCTAACCTGACAGAAATTATCTCGCTGTGCGACAAGATGGCGGAGCTGACGCGGCAGTTCAAGGTGTTCGCGCGCAAGTCCGAGGGACCGCCGGCAGTGGTGGATCTGCGTCAGTCGATTGATGCCTCGCTGAAGATTATTGTTGCCCAGAAATCCAGCTCGGAGATTGCCATACGCTGGAACCGGCCGGACAAACCGGTGATGTGCCATGGCGATCTTATCCGCATCGAGCAGGTGATGGTGAACCTGATGGCCAACGCCGTTCAGGCCGTGGAAAGCGGCGAACGCCCCGAAGTGCGGATTGATATTGAAGAAACCGACGATTTCTGGCGGTGCCTGGTGCGGGACAACGGCCCCGGTTTGCAGGGCGATACCGAACAGATTTTCGAGCCGTTCTTCACCACCAAGTCGGTGAAGCAGGGCCTCGGTCTTGGGCTTTCTATCTCGCGCCAGATTGTGGACGCGTTGGGCGGCAGCCTCACCGGGCGGAATCGACGCGACGGCCCGGGCGCGGAATTTGTACTAACCCTCAGGAAACGGGAGGCCACGGAATGAAAGAGCCCTTGGTAATCTTCGTGGACGATGACCCGCACATTCGCCAGGCTATCGCCCAGACCCTGACGCTGGAAGAGCTGCCGGTTGGCTGTTTTGGTGATGCGCCGACGGCGCTGGGTCACATCACTGCCGACTACGATGGTGTGGTTCTGTGTGACTACAACATGCCGGAGATGAACGGCCTGGAGATGCTCGAGCGTATTCGCCGCATGGACGAAGCCATACCAGTGATCATCCTCACTGGCCAGGGCGACATCAGCACGGCGGTGACCGCCATGCAACAGGGCGCCTACGATTTCATCGAGAAGCCCTTCGATCACGATGAGCTCATAGAGCTGTTGCGGCATGCCCTCGAGAAACGCCATCTGGCCCTGGAGAACCGTCGCCTCAAGGCCCAGTTGCGGCATTTGGCGCGGCCCGGCCCGCGGATTCTGGGGGATTCCCCCACCATGCAGAAAGTCATGGCCACCATCGATCCGATCCTGGATATCTCCGCCAACATTCTTCTGCACGGCGAAACCGGCTCGGGCAAGGACGCCCTGGCCCGGTATATCCACGAGAACAGCGCCCGCAGTGCCCATAACTTCGTTGCCATCAACTGCGGCGCTGTGCCGGAAAACCTGATCGAAAGCGAGCTTTTTGGCCACGAGGCAGGCGCCTTCACCGGTGCCGACAAACGCCGGATTGGCAAGATTGAACACGCCCACAAAGGCACGCTGTTCCTCGATGAAGTGGAGAGCATGCCGATGCCCCTGCAGGTGAAGCTGCTGAGGGTGCTGGAGGAGCAGAAGGTTGAGCGCCTGGGGAGCAATGTGGTTCAGGATGTGGATGTGCGCATTATTGCCGCCACCAAGGCAGACCTGAAAAAACTCAGCGACGACGGCGAATTCCGCTCCGACCTCTACTACCGGCTGAACGTGGTCAAGGTGGACATTCCGCCGCTCCGCGAACGCAAGGAGGACATCCCCCTCCTGTTTCACCATTTCGTGCTGATTGCGGCAGCCCGGTACGATCGGGAAAGCGTTCCGCTGGACGCGGGCCAGGCCGCCCGCCTTATGCAGCATTCCTGGCCCGGCAACGTGCGGGAACTGCGGAACCTGGCGGAACGCTACGTGTTGCTCGGGCCGGCCGCCCTCGACGAGAACGATCCGTCCGGTACTGCCAATGTGGCCGGTCGCCAGACGCTCTCCGAGATGATGGATGGCTTTGAGCGCTCGGCCATTATCAGTGCCCTGAATGCCTGCCATGGCAGCATCAAAGACACCATGGTGCAACTGGGCATTGCTCGTAAAACGCTCTACGACAAGATGCGCAAACACGGCCTGGACAAGGCCCAGTTCAAGGACTGACGGTGCGGGCCCGGTCACCCGGCTCAGGTGAGCCCGGGTGACCGTGGGTCGGGTCAGTCTGCAAGCAACTCCGGGGCCAGAGCCTGCTGCCCGTCTGGCGTCAGGATCGGAAGCGCCACCTCACCACTGACCTGAACCGACGCTGTCACGATGTCCCGCGAGAAGGCGCCTGCGAAGGTCGGGTGCTGGCCGTAGATCATCAGTACCAGACGGTCGCCCGCCTGCAGACGCTCGGCAATGCCGGTCAGCTCCACCGAGTGGCGTCCAAGCCCTCGCAGAGGCTGTACCTGCTCGTCGATAAGCTCGGGAACAGACAGACCACTTCTGATCACCCCAACCCCCACAAACAGGATGGCATCGCAGGTGCCTGTCGCGGTAACCGGATCTGACTCGTCCAGGCACAGGGCGTCCAGTTCCGGAACACCAAAACCCACCGTTACATCCAGTGTCGGAATGCCCGCAATCACGGCTTCTTCCGGCAGTGTGGTCAGCGGCACGATCGCCGGTAACAGGGCACCTGCCCCGGTGGTTGCGGTGACCGGCAGTTCGGCTCCGAGGACATTGTTGGCTACCGCGAAACGGGCACCCCCGACCGTCACCTCTGGCGCGGCTACCGCATCGCCGGGGGTCAGGGTATAGCAGATCTGATCACCGGTGGTGATGACGTTATCCACGTCTCCCTTGCCAAGCAGCTTCTCGTTGAACCAGGCCACCGTGGCCCGTGTAACTTCGATATCACCGCAGTTGCCAAGGCTGTTCAGATCACCGGTCGCCAGGGTGGGCAGTTCACCCGCGTAGAAGGTGAGATTGGCCAAGGTTTCCTGGATCAGGCCGGCATTGGGCGCCAGGTAGTGGTGGCCAAAGGGGTAGGTGAGCAAGCGCACGTCGCCGCCGCCCCGCTTCATGATCCGGTAGTTTTCATAGGCGTCGTTGAACGGGAACAGGCTGTCCCGCATGCCCTGGAACATCAGCACATCCACCGGATAAGGCTCGCGCTGGGGTGTCTTGAGGATGTACCGACCGTCACCGGTGATAGGAATCTGGCCGGTGATCGGGTCCAGCAGGTATTCCTGGGTGTTGCCGCTGTCGAACAGTTCCAGCTGGCGTTCGTTGTCCGCGAAGTAGCTGGGGCTGTGGTAGTGGAAAAAGTCGAGGGCCGGCTCCGCCACACGGTTATTCACGATGCCGTCAATCAGCGTGCTGCGCAGGTAGGGATCCATTGAGCCGCCGGAGCCGGCATCGCCGGCCAGCGAGAGGAAGGCCAGCCAGTAGTTCTTGGTGACATCGCCCGGGTTGAGACTGTAGGTGAGATCGTGCCAGGTGATCTGGGGCACCATCGCGTCCATCCGACGATCCGGGTCCACGTTGTACAGAAGGTACTGGAACCCACCGCCATAGCTGCCGCCCACGGCGCCAAGCAGAAGGTTGTCGTCCTCGTATTTCAAGTAGTCGAGGCGGGTTTCGGCCCAGTCAAGGATCTGAACGAGGTCCTCACCTTCAAAATCGGGGTCCATCACGCGAATGGTGCCGCCGCTTTCCCCGTGCCCTCGCTGATCGATGCTGATCACCGTGTAGCCGGCCTCGACCAACGGCCGGATGGGAGAAAGCAGATCGTCGCCCGCTTCTGTGGTGCGGGATCCGCTGAAGCCGTGGCCCTGGAGAATCAGAGGGTGTCGGGTGTCGCAATCGAACAGGGCGGGCTCGAACACCTGAAACACGATGGCGGCGCCATCCACCCGGGAGGGCATCTGGACCCGGTAGCTTCGCCCGCCGCTCAGGTTCTCGCCGCTGTTACAGGAGGCATGTGCCATTTCGCTGCTGTTTTCGGGTACCGGCCGGCTGATGGTGCGGGCGGGTTGCCGGGAAGAGGAGTGGGGAGCCCGTGAGGCATCGGCCCGAACGGTGTCTTGGGTCGCCGGAGCCGTCTCGTCACCACCGCCGCCACAGGCGGACAACAGGGTAAAGCCAGCGCACACCAGCGCCAATCGGGTCACATACTTCATTGTGTTTGCCTTATTGTTTGTCGGTTTTTGTTAAGACACGTTGAGTTTTGTTACGTGCGTCACAATAAGGCGAGGCTGCAAGCAGGGCGATGGCCCGGTTGCCGGCTGCAGATGGCGGAAAAGCCAAGGTGCGGCTCCGCCACCCCGCCGGTGAAGGATCAGAGATTGGCTTCGGCGAATTCCGCCAGCGCCGAGCGGGGAACCCCCTGCAGGTGGATGTGACCGCCGTGGCGGAAGCTCTTGAAGCGTTCGGTCATGTAGGTGAGCCCCGAACTCAGGGCGCTCAGATACGGGGTATCGATCTGCGCCAGGTTGCCCAGGCAGATGACCTTGGAGCCGTTGCCGGCGCGGGTGATGATGGTCTTGATCTGGTGCGGTGTCAGGTTCTGGGATTCGTCGATGATGATCAGGCTGTGCTGGAAGCTGCGGCCGCGAATGTAGTTCATGGACTTGAAGTGCAGCGGTACCTTGCTGAGGATGTAGTCGACGCTGGCGGTCATGTTCTCGTCGTCCTCGTGGAGGGCTTCCAGGTTGTCGACGATGGCGCCCAGCCAGGGCTCCATCTTCTCGGCCTCGGTGCCCGGCAGAAAGCCGATGTCCTCATCCAGTCCCTGGGTAGAGCGGGTGGCGATGATGCGTTTGTAGAGCTTGCTGGCAACGGTCATTTCAATGCATGCGGCCAACGCCAGGATGGTCTTGCCGGAGCCCGCCGAGCCGGTCAGGTTGACCAGGTGAATGTCCGGATCCAGCAGCAGGTTGAGCGCCATGGCCTGGTAGATGTCCCTGGGCACCAATCCCCAGACTTCTTCGTTCATCAGGTCGTGCTGGTGCAGGTCCTTGATCACCAGCTGGGTGTCGCTCAGATCGACCACCTTGCCGACAAAGCCCATCTCGTCCACGACAAACTCGTTGATGTTCAGTCGGGCAAGATCGCCCTCCCGCTTCAGGATATGCTCTGTTGAGCCTTCGCGCTGAACAGTTTCGACTTTCTCGATAGTGTCCCAGAACGAGTTGGGGAACTCGCGATAGCCCTTGGGCAGAAGGTCAATGTCGTCTAGCAATTGGTCGTTATGGTAGTCCTGGGCTTCCACTCCAAAGCCGCGCGCCTTGAGGCGCATGTTGATGTCCTTGGACACCAGGATGATGTCCCGGGATTTGTGGCGGTTCTGCAACGCGGCCAGCGTGTTGATGATCTTGTTGTCGTTCAGGTGCTCGGGCAGGGAGTGGTTGCCGCTGTCACCGGTGCTCATCAGGATCGACAGGGTGCCCAGCGGTTCCGCTTTCTGGCCCCGCACGATGGGAACGCCTTTCTCGATCACTTTGGGGCTGGCATCGCCCAGCAGCTTGTCAATGTTGCGGATGGCCTGGCGACAGTCGGCGGCCACGGCCTGCTTACCGGATTTGAGACTGTCGAGTTCTTCGAGGACCGTCATCGGGATGATGACATCGTGTTCTTCAAAGTTGAGGAGGGCGTTCGGGTCGTGGATCAGGACATTGGTGTCGAGGACGTACATCTTTCGGCGAGCTTGCGATGCTCTGGGCATAGGGTGCGCTACCTCTCTGGTGGCTCAGTCGTTATCGGCACAGCGTTGCGTGAGCTTCTCATCCGAGATCACTTTCAGCATGTCGTAAGTCGTTATGATACCGGTAATTTTCGAGTCGCTTGTCACAAAGATCCGGTGCAGGTGCTCGCGCATCATGATATTGGCAATGTCGCGCACCGGGGTCTTCTCGTCAACAGATAAAACGATTGGAGTCATGATGTCGCGCACTTCCACCGGTACCTTGCCCATCTCTTCGAAGATCACCATGCGAAGTCGCCTTGCTTCCTGGCGTTCCTCTGGCGTCAGATGGCGTTCGGCGCCGGACTGGGCGGCGTTCCAGCGAAATTCGGTGATGTCCTTGAGGGTTGCAATGCCGACAATCTCGCCTTCGTCATCGGTGACCGGGCTACCGGTGATTTCGTTGTCGGTCAGGAAGCGGGCCAGCCGGTCCATGGTCCAGGATTGAGGTACGGCTTTGATGCTGGGGGTCATGATCTCGTAAGCGAGAACAGTCATTGAACGGGGCCTGCCTTATGAAGTCCTTTGCCAAAGCTTAGCGTGTGTTTTCGGTTGCGTCATCCCTTCCGGGCGCATTGCGGACGACGCCAATCAGCGCACCCGAGTCGTCAAACTCAAGCCGGAAGCCGCGGTATTTCTCCAGGTTGGCCACCCGCTCCAGGGCCTCCATGGAGCGCACCGGGATGTCCACCAGGAGCGAGTTCACCAGCCAGCCGGGCAGGGCGCCGTTGGGGTCGGTATGCTGGACCCAGACCATGCGAGTCTGCTCGCCCTGGGGCGTAAAACGGTAAAATGTGTCGGAGCGATCCACTCGAACGCGGCTCGCGCTTTCTGCGCGTTGGTCCGGCATGGCATTCAGGTCCATGATCACCTCGCCGGAAGCCTTGTTGCCCCGGGTCTGGATACGCAGCACGTAATCGCGATCGGTCACTGGCCAGGGCATGTCATTGACTGAATAGGCAAAGCGGTCATGGAAGTCGCCAGCGCCGAAGGCGTAGGATTCGGTGCAGTTGTGCACCCATTCCACGCAGGAGCCCGGGTTGATCATGACGGCCATCAGATTCTCGATCGGAGCATCGAGAACGCCAATGGCCTTGAACGCCTTGAAGCTGGAATCTGGCTGGTCGATGGTATACACCCGGATGTCACCGGCTTCCTTTCGAAGGGTCCAGTTCTCGTTGTCTTCGGTTGGTAACTCGGCGCGGGCCTGGGTGGTCGGTAATGCAACCACCAGAGCGCAGGCGAGCGCACGCCCGATGGCCAACCAGTCCCTGGTGCTCCCGCCACAGTGCTTGCTCATGAATGACTCTTCCCTGGAAATGGAGGCCCGAGTCTAGCATGAGCCTCGCGCCGATTCGGTGGTGGATGCGAGGGATTGTGAACCAGGTAGCGGCCTGTGCGCCGGGTGAGGAGATTTGGCCTGATCTGCCGGGCGGGCCTGCCCCGAATGGGGCAGGCGGCGTGTGCTGTTACCGTTCCGGGAGGGTGACGTTCAGTTCCAGAACCGAGCAGCTCTCGTTCCGGTCCACTTCCACCTGCACCATGTCGTCGCTGATCTGCACGTACTTGCGAATAACCTGCAGCAGTTCCTGCTGAAGCTGGGGCAGGTAGTCCGGTTGCTCACGCTGGCCACGCTCGTGGGCAACAATGATCTGCAGACGTTCCTTGGCGACGCTGGCGGTGTTCTTCTTTTTGCCCTTGAAGTAATCGAGGAAACTCATCCCTTAGCCCCCCTTGAACATCCGTGAGAAGAAACCTTTCTTCTGAGCCGTCATGAAGCGGTGTTCGCGCTCCTCTCCCAGAAGCCGTGCGACCGCGTCGTCGTAGGCCTGACCGGCATCGCTGTCTTCTTCGAGGATGACGGGCAGGCCCTGGTTGGACGCGTTCAGAACAATCTGGCTTTCCGGAATCACGCCCAGTAGGGGGATGGCCAGAATTTCCTCGACGTCGGCCACGGAGAGCATCTCGCCCTTCTCAACCCGGGCCGGGTTGTATCGGGTCAGCAGCAGGTGCTCCTTCACCGGGTCCTGACCCATTTCGGCACGGCGCGACTTGCTCTGCAGAATGCCCAGAATCCGGTCGGAATCCCGGACCGAAGACACCTCGGGGTTGGTGACCACGATGGCTTCGTCGGCGTAGTAGAGCGCCATCAGGGCGCCGTGTTCGATGCCTGCCGGTGAGTCACAGACGATGTAATCGAAGCTCTCGGACAGTTCGTTGATGACCTTCTCCACCCCGTCTTTGGTGAGCGCCTCTTTTTCACGGGTCTGGGAGGCCGGAAGGATGTAAAGGGTGTCCACGCGCTTGTCGCGGATCAGGGCCTGGTTCAGGGAGGCCTCGCCCTGGATCACGTTGACAAAATCGTAAACCACGCGGCGCTCGCAGTTCATGATCAGGTCGAGGTTGCGCAGGCCCACGTCGAAATCGATCACGACGGTTTTGTGGCCCCGCTTGGCAAGGCCGGTACTGATTGAGGCGCTGGTGGTGGTCTTGCCAACGCCGCCCTTTCCTGAGGTAACGACAATGATTCTAGCCAAGGTTCTGTTCCTGTTTCTCGGTGGTTTCGTCGTGTTTGCCGAATTGTCCGGTCAAATTATTGTGTTGCGTTCCAACATCAGGCCTTGTCCAGTGGCGTTACCACCAGCAGGTCGTCCCTGAGCTGGATATGCACAGCGCTTTTCCAGCCATTGTCCTGAAGATCCTCGGAGATTTTATAGTGTCCCGCAATGGACACAAGCTCTGCCTCGAGAGACTGGCAGAAAATTCGCGCCGACTCGGCGCCGTGGATGCCCGCCAGTGCCCGGCCTCGTAGTGGCCCGTAGACGTGGATGTTGCCGGCGGCCAGCACTTCCGCCCCGGCCTGAACCGGGGCCAGGATCACCAGGTCACCTTCCGGAGCGTGCACCTGCTGGCCGGACCGCACTGGTTGCGTCACGATGCGCGCCGGCGGTGGATCGCCTGCGCCGGCTTGGGCGGCACGCGTCTCGACCGGCTCCGATGACGGTTCGGCGCTTTGGTCAGTCTCGTGGGCCCGGTCGCGCTGCCCGCTGCCCGGCAGCAGGGCGAGGGCGGCACCGCGGGCCAGGCGCCGCTGATCGTCGGTGCCGCCGCGAACGCCAATCACGTGGATGTGGTTGCGCCGGCAGGTGCCGATGATCTTGAAGAAATCCAGTTCACTGTCCAGGCCCTCGTATTTCTCGAGACTGATGATCAGGGGAATGTCCTTGAAGAACCCGGGCGCCTGGCTGATCTTGTCCCGCAGGGCACCCTCGAATTCGGCGTCGTCGAAATAGTAAAGCTCCAGTGCGGTCATCGAGACGCTGGCGCTTTTCAGTTGAAAGCCCTGTTTTACCCCGGACGTGGCGGCATCGCTCATGAAGGAGTCTCTTCCCTGGTCATGTTGTCGGTTGGGTTCGGGCGTGGCCGCAGGGGCATCCCGTCAAATCGGATGCCGGACCAGCCGGTGCTGATGAATTGCCGGATGTTGCCATGGCTGTCGCCCACCGGGTCGTCCAGAACCTGCTGATAATGTTCGGCAAACAGCTTGAGGGTATCCACTTCGGACAGGTTGCAGTACTGGCCCAGGCCAAAGATGCGGCAGGAGCCGGCGTTCTCGCCTTCGGCATTGACCAGGGGGCCGTTATGAAAGCGGCATGGCTGGTACTCGAAGTGCTGCTCGATCAGGGCCAGGGAGTCGGCGAAATTGGCGTGGCCGGCGTCCAGAGATGCCAGGTGTATTCTCACGGCATCCTTGATGCTCATTATTTATGGTCCTGCTTGGGGCCGGTCTGGTACTTGGCCTTCCACTCGTCGTAGGGCATTCCGTAGATTTCTTCCCGGGCCTGCGGATCGGAAATCTCGAAGCCGCGCTCGTCGGCTTCGGCCCGATACCATTTGGACAGGCAGTTGCGGCAGAACCCGGCCAGGTTCATCAGGTCGATGTTCTGGACCTCGGTGTTGTCTCTCAGGTGCTTGACCAGCCGACGGAAGGCGGCAGCTTCGATTTCTGTGCGTTCGGATTCGGGAATCGGGTTACTCATGGGGCTCTCACTCATTCATGAACTGCTGGATGAAGGTTCCTGACATTCTCTGCATGTTAGCCTAAGATACAAGGCTGTATAAATGTACAGAAATTCGACGCGAGTCCCGCTGATTATGCCACAACGCAAGATCATCCACGTGGATTGTGACTGCTTCTACGCGGCGGTGGAAATGCGGGACGATCCCAGCCTTCGGGAGGTGCCGCTGGCAGTAGGCGGCGAGGGCGGGCGCGGTGTGGTCACTACCTGTAACTACCGGGCCCGGGCCTTCGGGGTGCGTTCAGCCATGCCCGGCAGCGAGGCCCGGCGCCTGTGTCCCGGGCTGGTGACGGTGCCGCCGGACATGGCCCGCTACCGCGCGGTGTCCCGGCAGGTAATGGCCATTCTGCGGGAACTCACCGACCTGGTGGAGCCCCTGTCTCTCGACGAAGCCTTCCTGGATGTCTCCGACGTGGCAGACCACAAAGGCAGCGCCACCCTGATGGCCCGGCATCTGCGGGAGCGGGTGCGCCAGGAAGTGGGCATTACCATTTCCGCAGGCGTGGCGCCGAACAAGTTCCTGGCCAAGATTGCCAGCGACTGGCAGAAGCCCGATGGCCTGTTCGTGATTCGCCCGGAGGACGTTGACGATTTTGTGCAACAGTTGCCGGTGGAGAAGCTGTTCGGGGTGGGGCAGGTGACTGCCGGTAAGTTGCATGATCTGGGTGTTCACACCTGCGGCGACATGCAGGCGCTCGGCGCCGACCGGCTGATCGAGCGCTTCGGCAAGCAGGGGTATCGTCTTCACGAGATGGCCCATGGGCGAGATGAGCGGCCGGTGGTGGTCTCGCGCATTGCCAAGTCGGTCAGTGTGGAGCGGACGTTCTCCCAGGACCTGCCCGACATGGACGCCTGCGTCACCGTCATGGCTTCACTGGTGGCCGACCTTAACCTGCGGCTGTCGCGTAAGGCGCAACGCAAGCCCATTCACAAGCTGTTCATCAAGATCCGCTACAGCGACTTTTCCACTCACACTCTGGAGCGGGTTCGTGAGCAGGTTACCGAGCCCGAGCTGGAGGACTACCTGCCGCTGCTTTCCGAGCTGGTCACCAACCGGGAGCGACCGGTACGTTTGCTGGGGCTCGGCGTGCGCTTCCGCAATGATGAAGCACCGGTGACCCAGCTCCGGCTGTTCGACTAACCGGGGTACCGTGGCGCATCAGAGCGCACTGGCGAACTTCAGGGCCCAGTCGGCGTAAAGAATCTGCATGGCCGCGTAACCCATCAGGCCGCCAATCAATGCGCCGGCCGCCACATCGCTGGGGTAGTGCAGGCCCAGTATCACTCTGGAGGCGGCAACGCTGAGCGTGAAAGGCAGCACCATCAGTGCCAGCCCCGGCAGGGCCAGGGTCAGCATCACCTGGAAACAGACGGCGTGCAGGGTGTGGCCGGAGGGAAAACTGTAACGATCCAGGGGTGGTGTGGCGCAATTGATGGCGGGAAACGAGATGAACGGCCGCTCACGGATCAGCCAGCGTTTGAGTAACTTGTAGGTCAGGGTGCAGGTGAGCCCCGTCAGTGCCATCAACAGGGCCAGCCCCGGGCCTTTCATCGGGTGCAGGAAGGGCACCAGCAGGATCAGCGCGTACCAGAACCAGCCGTCGCCCAGTCGGCTGACCAGCCTGAAATAGCCCCGGGCCGGGCGGAATTGCACGGCCCGATTGATGGCCTGGCAGAGGGCAACTTCCCGCTGGTCTGCCTGTTCAAAGAAGCGAGACGCTTTGCTTGCTGGAGGCATGATATCCGGCCTTTGTCGTTTGGTTGAAAACCAGTTGCTCGAACTGTTCGATTTGCGCAGCCCAGCTTTGTTCCAGGGCGTCCAGTCGGGCCTGGGCGCGAACCCGGTTCAGCAGGGTGGGCTGGTCGGCAAGGCGCAACGCGCTGTCGACGAACGCTTCGTCCTGGTCCAGCGGAACCTTCATGCCGTTCTCTTCATGACGGATATGCTCGGCTGCAGCAGCATCGTCAAAGGCGACCACGGCAAGCCCGCTGGCCATGGCCTCCAATACCACGTTACCGAAGGTGTCGGTTTTGCTGGGAAACAGGAACAGGTCCCCCGAGGCAAAATGCCGGGCAAGGTCGTCGCCCCGGCGGGTGCCGGCGAAAATGTAATCCGGGTGTCGTTGGGCGAGCTGGCGCCGCAGCGGCCCGTCTCCAACCAACACGAACCTGGCTTGCGGATGTAGTCCCCGGATTCTCTCGAAACAGGCGACGGCCATGCGCAGATTCTTCTCTGGCGCCAGCCTGCCAACATAAAGAACGGCCCGGTCGTTGGCGGCCAGCCCCCAGGATTCACGTAGCGCGGCGTCACGGTTGTGCGGGGTAAAGCGTCGGCAATCCACGCCGCGACTCCATATGCCGGTAGCCGTAATGCCCATGGCCCGGGTGGCCTGTTGCATTTTCCGGGTTGGCACCAGCGTAATGGCGGTGCGATTGTGGAACCATCGACCATAAAGACAAAGCAACCGTTCGAGCGCGCCCACACCGTAATAGCGGCTGTAGCTGTGGAAATTGGTGTGAAATCCGGAGCTTACCGGAATGCCGAGCTGGCGGGCGGCTGATGTCGCCGAGACCCCCAGGGGGCCCTGGGTGGCGATATAGACGGCGTCGGGGCGATCGGTCACCCACAGCCTTCTCAGTCGCCCCGGTGTTGCCACACCGAAGCGCAGGTCGGCATAGCCGGGCAGAGGGCATCCGGATACTACATGCTCGTGGGTGAACAGCGCTTCGCCGGCGCTTTTGAAATGCCCCTTGCTCTCATGTTGCTGCCTCGGCCGTATAACGGTCACGCGGTGCCCACGCTGCATCAGTCCCTGGCACAAATGTCTGAGCGTATTGGCCACGCCATTGATTTCCGGCGGAAAAGTCTCGGAAACAATGGTAACGTGTTGCGGGTGCCGGTTGGCCTTCAGGGTCTCGGTCACGGTGTTTCCTGTGCGTCCTTTGACATGCCCCTACTATGGAAACGCGGCATGACAGCCATGCGACAATCCCGTGACATTCCGTTTACTTATTAACCGAACCGCTTCGGAGACGTTATGCAGACACGAAAGCTTGGCAAGACGGACATCGACGTGAGCCTCATCTGCCTGGGCACCATGACCTGGGGCGAACAGAACACCGAGCAGGAAGCCTTCGAGCAGCTCGATTACGCAACGGCCGAAGGCATCAACTTCATCGATGCCGCAGAGATGTACCCGGTGCCTCCCAGGGCCGAGACCCAGGGACTGACCGAAACCTACCTGGGCAACTGGCTGGCCCGCCGGGGCCGTCGTGACGATCTGGTTATCGCCTCCAAGGTGGCCGGGCCGGGCAACGGGCTCAAGTACCTGCGTAACGGCCCGCGGCTGACCCGCGATCACATCCATCAGGCGTGCGACGCCAGCCTCAAGCGTCTGCAGACTGACTACATCGATCTCTACCAGGTGCACTGGCCGGATCGCAGCACCAATTTCTTTGGCAAACTGGGGTATGAGCATAATCCTGACGAAACCTTCACTCCTATTGAGGAAACGCTGGAAGCGCTCGATGAACTGGTGCGTGCGGGCAAGGTCAGGCATATCGGGTTGTCCAATGAAACGCCCTGGGGAACCATGGAATACTTGCGCCTCGCCCGTGAGAAGGGGTGGCCGCGGGTGGCCAGCATCCAGAATCCATACAATCTTCTGAACAGGGCCTTTGAGGTGGGTATGGCCGAAATCGCCCATCGCGAGCAGGCGGGCCTGCTGGCCTATTCGCCCCTGGCGTTTGGCATGCTCTCTGGCAAGTATCTGGGCGGCAAGTGGCCGGAGAAGGCCCGAATGACCCTGTACGAGCGGTTCAGCCGTTATACGAGCAGTCGCGGCATGGACGCGACCCGGGCCTATGTCGACCTCGCGCATCAGCACGGTCTTTCCCCGGTGCAGCTGTCACTGGCGTACGTCAACAGCCGCAGTTTCCTGACCGCCAATATCATTGGCGCCACCACCATGGAGCAGTTGAAGGAGAACGTTGGCTCGGCGAAGGTCACATTGAGCCCGGCGGTGCTGGAAGCCATCGAAGCTATCCACCAGGAGTTCACCTACCCCTGTCCCTGATACCTCACGTTCAGCCCCGATATCCGCCGGTTATCGGGGCTGGTTACAATCAGCAATATTGGGGATCATAAATTGACAAAAAAAGCCCGATTTGCTGACAAAAAATCGACGTCTTTGTGTGCAGATTCACATCTTTCGGGTCGGTAATCATTAGACTAAAGCCTTAGGTTTCCGTAGACTTCCGTCTCGCTAAAAGGTCTCAGGCAGTGTCATGATTATTCGTATCTTCGTCGCATTACTCGCTCTCAATCTCGTGGCTTTCGTCGTTCGCGCCGAAGCGTCTGAGCGCGTGTTCGAAGAAGCGGAAATGACAACGGCCAGCGAAGAGATCTTTGCGATTCAGGAGCGGGTTTCCGGCGATATTGATGAAGACAGCTCCGATGCCTTCGCCGAAATCGGGTCCCGCCTGCTGAGCCTGACTCTGTCCCGCTCCCGCCAGTCCGGCAAGCACTATGCCTCCGACCCGGCCCAGGCCGACCACGGCATTGCGTTGCTCCCTGAAGGCGCCTGCCTTAATCTCAAGTGGAATTTCTGAGCCAGGCCATCCCCTCATCTGCCTCTGCCATGACCTGACGCATTGTTTGCGCGGGATGCTCGTGTGATCATCCGGTGTGAACTGCGGATCCCCCGAACGGATCGTTTGAATAAAGGGAGCTAGGTAATGTCAGGTGACAGAGGGCAGGTATCGAACGACGTAAACGCCTGCGTGGATGAAGTGATCCGCCGGGTTGGCAAGAACATTACGCTCGGCCTTCCGCTGGGGCTGGGCAAACCGGTCCGGTTTGTTAATGCGCTGTACCAGAGAGCCAAAGACGATCCGGGCATTCAACTGCACATCGTCACCGCACTGTCTCTGCTGGCGCCGAGAGGCAACTCGTCACTGGAGCGGCGATTCATGGGGCCCTTCGCCGAACGATTGTATGGCCCGATTCCGGAGCTCGCCTACGCACGGGACGTGTCGGAAGGGCGGTTGCCCGGGAACATTCGGGTCTCGGAATTCTTTTTCAAGGCCGGCAGCTTTCTGAACAATCGGGCCCAGCAACGCCACTATGTGTGCACCAACTACACCCATGCCGTGCGCGATCTGATGGCTCAGGGGGTGAACGTGGTCGCCCAGATGGTGGCGCCTGGCACCGCTCACGGCCAACCGGGGCTCGTTAGCCTGAGCTGTAATCCCGACCTCACACTCGATCTCATTCCGCGCCTGCGAGAGCGGGAGGCTAACGGTACCCCCGTCGCTCTGGTCGCCGAGCTCAATGAGAGTCTCCCCTGGTTCGGGAATCATGCTGCGGTCGATGCGGACCGCTTCGATATTGTTTTTGAACAGCCGTCATCGGACTACCCTCTTTTCTCCGCCCCTGAAATGGCGGTGAGCCCGGAGGATCACCTGATCGGGTTCTACGCCAGTGCGCTGTTGAAGGACGGCGGCACGCTCCAGGTCGGTATCGGATCGCTCGGCGCCGCGCTGGTGCATAGTGCCATCATGCGTCACAAGCATAACGACACCTGGCGAAAGGTGTTCGATCATCTTCGGGTCGACGAGCAGTTTCCGGTAGTCGCTGAAGACGGCGGTACCGAGCCGTTTGAGAAAGGCTTGTACGGCTGCAGCGAGATGATGGTTGATGGCTTTCTGTACCTGATGCAGGAAGGCATCCTTACCCGGGAGGTGTTCGAGCATGCCGGGCTTCAGTCGTTGATGAACCGCGGTGAACTGACGTCGAAGGTGTCCCTGGAAACCCTGGATACCCTGCGGCAGGAAAAGTTGATTGACAATCCGCTCAGGGCCCGGGACGTTCGCTGGCTGGTCCGGCACGGCATTCTCGGGGACGAGGTAGAATTCAAGGGTGGCCGGCTATGTCTAAGAAGTCACTCGGTGGAGGGTGACCTGGACGACGCCGAGGCCCGGGAAATCATCGAGGCCCTGATGCTCGGAGAGCGCCTGACCGGCGGCATTGTCCTGCATGGCGGGTTTTACGTGGGGCCGGAGCGTTTTTACCAGTACCTCAGGGAGCTCAGCGAACACCAGCGCGCCCGCATCTGCATGACCAGCGTCAATTTCATCAATCAGCTCTACGATCACCCGTTCGGTGACCAGAAACTCAAGGCAGCGCAGCGGGTGTCTGCCCGTTTTATCAACTCGGCCATGATGTACACCCTCAACGGCGCCGGAGTATCCGACGGCCTGGATGACGGAAGGGTTGTCAGTGGCGTGGGGGGGCAGTACAACTTCGTGGCCATGGCTCACGAGCTGCCGGGAGCCCGCTCCATCCTGACCCTGCGCAGTACCCGGAATGCGCACGGCAAAGTGCTGTCCAATATCGTGTTCAATTACGGCCATTGCACGATACCCCGGCATTTGCGGGACATCGTGGTGACCGAATATGGTGTTGCGGATCTCCGGGGGCAGTGCGATGAGCAGGTCTACCTGCGACTGATCCGCATTGCGGACTCCCGCTTCCAGCCGGAATTACTGGCCCGGGCGCAGAAGGCGGGCAAGGTGGATCCGGCGTTCCGGCTACCCTCGCACTGGTGCAACAACACGCCCGCTGCGGTGCGTCGTGCCATCGCCGAGGCTGGTGAGGGCAGCTTCCCGGCCTTTCCGTTCGGCTGCGATTTCACCGAAGAGGAACTCCGGTTAGGGAAAGCCCTTAAGGCCTTGAAGGCCGCAACCGCCACCCGTCGTGGTAAACTGTCCACTCTTTGGCAGGCCCTGCGGGCAAGGGATGAGGACAACCGATACCGATCCCTGCTTGAGCGCATGGGATTGCTGAATCCCGCGAGTCTGCGAGACCGGCTCGATCAGCGACTGGTCATACATGGCCTTCAGCAACTCGATACATCTTCGGATACAGGAAACTCGACAACCTGATGACTGCTTCAGACACAAGACCCGACGTTTTTACCGTCCATTACGTCCTTAAAAATCGGATCGGCGAGCTGGTGGATACCTCGGAGGGCAGCGAGCCGCTGCACTTCCTCTATGGCACTCCCGAGATCATCGAGGGCATCCAGAAGGCCGTGAAAGACCGCAACGTCGGCGACTGTCTGGAAGTAACCGTGCCGCCAGAGATGGCCTACGGCGAGCACCGGGAGGATCTGGTGCGAAAAGTTCCGCGCTCGCTCTTCGAGGGAGTCGAGAATCTCCAGGTCGGCATGAAATTCCAGACCAATACCGGCGATGACGCCCAGGTGGTGCAGGTGGTGGGCATTGACGGCAACCTGGTGAAGGTGGACGCCAACCACCCGCTGGCGGGCTTTACCCTGTACTTTGATCTGGAGATTGTTGGCCGGCGGGAAGCGACCGACGACGAGATTGCCCAGGGTCGGCCTCTGTTCTGAATGTATCGGTGTTCTCCTGGTCAAGCTTGCCCTCATGGATTCTGGCCAGGCCCTCGCTGACGGTTTCCCTGACATGTTCCGCCAACGCGCCGGTGTTCGGGCCGACCGGCGATGGCCCGTGAAAACTGATAGGTGGATGGAAGATAACGTCGACGCGTGCCGCGGGTTGGCGTAACAGGCGCAGCAGGTGACGGTGGAACTCGTCCTGGCCGATGAAGGGGGCCAGGTGGTCGGGTCTCCCCGCCCTGCGGTAGGCGATGGTGACCGGCTGCACCGGCGTATCACTTTCCGGCGCGGCCGCCAGCAAAAGTCCATGGAACGGCAGTACCGCCAGACCCTCACTGGTGGTGCCCTCGGGAAAAACCAGCACGCTCTCGCCGGTTCGCAGATTGTCCGCAATGCGCTCCCGTACCTTTCTCGCCTGGCCGCCGCCACGTTTGATGAACAGTGTGCCCGCCTGTCGTGCCAGCCAGCCAATCAGTGGCCACCGGCCCACCTCGGCCTTGGACAGAAAGCGGATGGGGGCAAGGCTCCCGAGAACCGGAATATCTGACCAGCTGATGTGATTGCTGACAAACAGAACCGTGGTATCGCTCGGAGTACCATGCTGATGGATCTCCAGCCCCAGACAGCGACAGGCCCAGCGAAAACAGCTGTTAGCCCAGGGTGTCCGGTTGATGGGTGTGGTGCGTACCAGATCGATAATCCACAGTGCGATAGCCAGCCCGGAGGTCGCCGCGAGGAACAGCACGAACGCAGTCAGTCGGAACACCAGTCGCAGCCAGCTCATGGGGCAGGTCCTCTCCCGGATTTGGCTCAGGAAGCCGTTCGCATGAAGTGCCGGCTGTACCGGCCGGCCAGCTTGCTGACTTCCAGCAGCACCAGCAGATCGGCACAGCGAAACTCCGGATCCCAGCACGGTTCGCCGCAAACCCTGGCGCCCAGGCGCATGTAGGCCCGGATCAGGGCCGGAACCTCCACCGGACGGTCGGTATCACGGGCATGGGTCAGGTGGGGCAGCGCCCGCAAGGGGGCCACCAGGTGAGCGGGATCGGCCAGGTACTGATTCTGCAGGTGCCGGGCAATGCGCCAGGCTTTCAGGCCGCCGTCGGACATGCTGATGCTGGCGCAGCCAATCATGTAATCGACGTCGCGTTCCATCAGGTAAGCTGCCACCGCGGACCACAAAAGGCTGATGGTGGCGCCGTTGCGGTAATCCGTATGCACGCAGGTGCGTCCGAGTTCGGCGATGGTGCCGGGCAGGTTCTGCAGGGGGGTGAGATCGAACTCGCTGGCCGAATAGAAGCGGTTGACGGCACCAATATCCGCCTGGTGCAGGATGCGGGTGGTGGCGACCAATTGTCCGGAATCGAGATCAGTGACGATCAGGTGGTCGCAGACGTTGTCGAACTCATCGGCGTCGAGGCCGGGCGTCCGGGCTCCGAGGTCGCTGCCGTACTCCTCGGAGAACACCTGATAGCGCAGGCGCTGGGCGGCTTCAACCTGCTGCGGGCACCGGGTCAGGTCGGTTTTGAGGCGACGGGCACTGCGGCGGGCGTTTGCGGCGGGTGTGGTCATGGCTCGGTCTCTTTTGTTTCCATTTGCCGACAAGCCTATGAAGCCGGTATGACAGGCCGGTGACCGGGGAATGACGTCTGTATGACATGGAGGTCGGAGTGAGCCGGGTGGCGCTGTGTCACAGGGTGTAACCAAGCAGCGGTTCCATGTATATTTCTGAATAGCATGTATAATTGCTGTTACAGCAGGTTGCCTGTATGGTCGGAAACACAGAATGACCTGAAACCGGAATAACAAAATCAGAGATGGACGGCGTGGAACAAACGAACGAAAGTTGGCGAATTCTGATTGTCGAAGACGATGAGCGGTTGGCTGAGTTGACCCGAGAGTACCTCGAAAGCAACGGGTTGACGGTTTCCCTCGAAACCCACGGTGGTCCCGCTGTCGAGCGGATCCGCAACGAGCAGCCGGATCTGGTGGTGCTTGATCTGATGCTGCCCGGCGAGGATGGTCTTTCCATCTGCAGGAGGGTCCGGCCCTTCTATTCCGGCCCCATTATCATGCTGACCGCGCGCACTGATGACCTGGACCAGGTGCTCGGCCTTGAAATGGGTGCCGATGATTACATCGGTAAACCGGTCAAGCCGCGTGTGCTGTTGGCCCGCATCCGCGCCATGCTCCGCCGGGTCACTGAGGGCAGCCAGGGTGCCGGCGATGAAGGCAGCGGTGAAGAGCCCGTGCGTCTGCAGTTCAATGACCTGGTGGTTGATCGCTCCATGCGAGAGGCCTGGCTGAACGACGAGAGTATCGATTTGACCAGCGCTGAATTCGATTTGCTCTGGTTGCTGGCGAGCAACGCCGGTCGGGTGCTCAGTCGGGAGGAGATTTTCACTGCCCTGCGCGGAATCGAGTATGACGGCCAGGATCGCTCCATCGACGTCAGGGTGTCCCGGATCCGGCCCAAGATCGGTGACGACCCGATCCATCCACGGCGCATCAAGACCGTTCGCAGTAAGGGCTACCTGTTTGTGAAGGAAGCCTGACGATTCTGTCTCCGGAGCCGGTGTGTGGCCTGAGCGCACACCGGTGGTCTCCGCCAGGGTTGGTGCCATGCCCCTGAAGTTCTTCCTCAAGCTCTATGCCCGTCTCGCAGGCGTTACCGCGCTGGTGGTACTGCTGTGCGTTGCCCTGTTTGCCGGTATCAATTCTGTTCGCCTGCAGTACTGGCAGGAACGGTTTCCCGAGCCGCTTATGCGCTGGTTGGCGGCAGCTCCGGCACCGGCGGAGCAGTATCACTGGCTCGGAGCGGTGTTGGAGCTTCGAGAGGGCAGTGCCGCTCAGTTCGACCTGTCCCCGGTGGTCGCCGAGCGCCTCGGGTACGGGCAGGTGGTAAGCCTCGAGAGCAACGTTGGCCTGCGTTTGCTGGTGGCCGGCGTTTCCGGCGACATTCTTGAGTTGCGCCTTGCCGACCCCTATCGCGATATTGCCAGAGCCACGGGGCTCATCTTGCGTTGGCATCTTGATTCGGTGCCACCGCCCGGTCGGGTGGAGGTGGCCGGCCAGATGGCAGAGGCCCTGAACGTGGACATTCAGTCGGTGGGTGATGACCGCCTGCTGCCGGATTCCGAGGTGCTCGCACAGGTCGCTGAGCGGGGCCTGGCGTTCTATCGGGAAGGGCAGAGCGGACGCGGCCGGGTGATGATCCAGCTTGCTGACGGCGAACTGTTCCGGATTGACATGCCCGCTCCCTTTAACCCCTGGGCCTGGCCTCTGCTGTTGTTGGTGGCCCTGGTACTGGGCGGCGTGCTGGCCATCGCGCTGTTTCTGGCGCTGCGGGAAGTGGACAGCAATCTCCGGGCGGTGGAGTCGGTGGCGGTTAGGATTGCCCGTGGGGAAATGGGTGCCCGTGTTGAAGCCGGGGAAAGTCGGCTGGTGACCCGGCTGGCGGTATCGTTCAATGGCATGGCTGAGCACATCCAGCGCCTGGTACAGGTGCAGCGGGAAATGATCCATGCGGTCTCCCACGAGCTGCGCACGCCGGTGGCAAGGATCCGTTTTGGTGTGCAGATGATTGAGGATTGTCAGGACCAGGAGGCTCTTCAGAAACAGCTGGATGGAATCGACGGAGACATCCAGGAGCTGGACGAGCTGATTGATGAAATTCTCACCTATGCCCGGCTGGAGCAGGGTGGTCCCGTGTTCTCTCTGCAGGAAACATCGGTCACCGACATCGTCCGCCAGGTGGTGTCGGAGCAGCAACTGGTGCGTCCGGAGCTGACCATCGAAGGCCTGGTGGACCCTGAGTCGGAGCGCTGGTCGATGTCCGATATTGAGCCGCGCTACATTCACCGGGCAATCCAGAATCTGGTCGGTAATGCCGGGCGTTATGCCGCCGGTAAAGTGCGCGTGACCTGTCATTGCGATGAGGACAACTGCCGAATCGATGTAGAGGACGACGGCCCCGGTATACCCGAGGCAGACTGGGAGAAGGTGTTTACCGCCTTTGCCCGTCTGGACGACAGTCGCACCCGAACTTCCGGCGGCTACGGGCTGGGCCTGTCCATTGTCCGGCGCATCCTGTACTGGCACGGCGGCCACGCCTTTGTTGGCCGAAGCGACACCTTGGGCGGCGCCCGGTTCAGTCTGGTATGGCCCCGCAAAAAACCGCTCGAAGCCGTTCTGTGACCCAGTGCTCACAGCCTCACCTGATGTAACAATCGAACTACACAAGCACTACTGAATGGCAGGCAATGCCCCAGCATAATGGGAAGGGTAAGGGATGACTTTTGAGGTTGTAGTTCTTACGAACTTTCCTTGTTTCATTCGTCATTTGAAGGCCGGTTTTCCGGCCTTTTTTTATGTCTCCGTTTTAAGTCTCCGGTGAAATTCCCGGTTCGTCACTCTTTACGGCCCCCACTGCTGCTAGAATCGCAGGAAACAACAGGAGGCCGTTCATGACCCGCTATCTGCTTGCCATTGACCAGGGCACAACCAGTTCTCGCGCCATTGTTTTTGACCAGTCCGGCAACAGCATTGCCACCGACCAGCAGGAGTTTCACCAGTATTTTCCGAAGGACGGATGGGTGGAGCACGATGCCCTGGAAATCTGGGAAAGCACCCTCTCGGTGTGCCGCGGTGCGTTGAAGCAGGCGGGTATAGAGGCTGGAGCGCTGGCCGGCATCGGCATTACCAATCAGAGGGAAACCACGGTGGTCTGGGAGCGGGACAGTGGCCGGCCTATCCATCACGCTATCGTCTGGCAGGATCGCAGAACCGCATCCCTCTGCGCCAAGCTGAAGGCGGACGGCCACGAAGATACCGTCGTGGACAGAACCGGCCTGCTTATTGATCCGTACTTTTCGGCCACCAAGATTGCCTGGATCCTTGACCATGTGGATGGCGCCCGAGCCCGGGCTGAGGCCGGCGAGCTGGCGTTCGGCACCGTCGACAGCTGGCTGCTTTGGAATCTGACCGGAGGCCGTTCCCACAGGACCGATGCCACCAATGCTTCCCGCACGGCACTGTTCAACATTCACGATCAGGACTGGGACCCGACCCTGCTGGATCTCTTCCGCATTCCCAAGGCTTTGCTGCCCGAGGTGCTCGACAGCGCCGCCGACTATGGCACAGCGCAGCCCGAGTGGCTCGGGGCGCCGGTCAGCATTGCCGGTATTGCCGGGGACCAGCACGCCGCCCTCATCGGCCAGGCCTGTTTCAGCCCGGGCATGGCCAAAAGCACTTACGGTACCGGCTGTTTTCTCATGCTCAATACCGGGGATCGGGCCGTCCGGTCCGAAAATCGGCTCCTAACGACCATGGCCTATCGGTTGAACGGCAAACCCTGCTATGCAGTGGAGGGCAGCATTTTCGTGGCGGGAGCGGCCATGCAGTGGCTGCGGGACGGGCTCAAGCTGATCCGTCACGCCAGCGAGTCCTCGGCCCATGCCGAGGCGGTGGGCGTGGACAACCCGGTGTATCTGGTGCCGGCGTTCACCGGACTGGGCGCTCCCCACTGGGATCCCCATGCCCGGGGTGCCATCATGGGCCTCACCCGGGATACCGGAATTGGCGAGATCGTGACCGCCGGGCTGCAATCGGTCTGTTATCAGACCAAGGATCTGGTGCGGGCAATCCAGAACGACGGCGCCAGCCTGGCATCACTTCGGGTTGACGGGGGTATGGCGGTCAACGACTGGGTCATGCAGTTCCTGGCCGACATTCTCAATGTCACCGTCGACCGGCCCCGGGTCACTGAAACCACCGCGCTCGGTGCGGCCTATCTGGCTGGCCTTCAGACCGGTCTGTTCGAGAGTCTTGAACAGATTTCAGAACTCTGGGAGTGCGAGCGTCAATTTCACCCGACCATGCGCCCGGCTCTGAGGGAGTCACTTTACGCAGGCTGGCTGGACGCGGTCGAGCGGGTGTGCAACAACTGATAGGTTACGGTGGTCACGCGGTCCGTTCGAAGGCAATCAGGTGATCCGCCTCGACCCGAACAGGTACGTGTTCGCCGAGGTGAAAATCCAGGTGACTCCGGAACAGTGCCTCAAACTCGGTGTCTTCGGAGCAACGGAAGCGGTACAGGGTTGAGGTGCCGGCAAAGGTTTTTTCAATGACCTTGGGGCGCAGATCCGACTCCGGGTCGTGCACGATGTCATCTGGCCGTATCAGCACATCCACCAGAGTGCCCGGGGACCATTTATAGGCCCGGTTGCCGTGGATCACGCCCAGCTCTGATTCAATGGCGTCTGGTCCAAGGGCCGTCCCGGGAATGAAACCACCCTGGCCGACGAAACTGGCGACAAAGCGGTTTGCCGGTTCGTGGTACAGGTTGTAGGGCACATCCCACTGCTGGATTCGACCGTCCCGCAACACCGCTACCTGATCGCACATGGCGAAGGCCTCCTGCTGGTCGTGGGTGACCAGGATGGCGCTGATGCCGAGGGTCTTCAGTATTTCCCGGACATCCAGGCTCAGTCTTCGGCGCAGGTCAGCGTCGAGGTTGGAGAAGGGCTCGTCCAGCAGGATCAGTGTAGGCTCGGGAGCCAGTGCGCGGGCCAGGGCGACACGCTGTTGCTGGCCGCCGGACAGTTCGTGGGGATAGTTATCAGCCAGGTCCTGCAGATGCACCACGTTGAGCAGTTCCATGACTTTCTGGCGTTTTTCGGCTTTGCCCAGATTGCGCAGACCGAAGCCCACGTTGTCAGCAATGGTCAGGTGCGGGAACAGGGCGTAGTCCTGAAAGACCATGCCGATCCTGCGCTTCTCTGGCTGCAATGTTCGGCCGGGCAGGCTTATGGCCTGGGATTGCAAGCTGATTTCTCCACCGTTCAACGGCAGAAATCCGGCCAGTGCACGTAATATCGTGCTTTTACCGCAGCCGCTGGGTCCCAGCAGGCAGCCAATGTCGCCGTGGCTCAGTGCGAAACTGACGTCCTTGACCACCGAATCACCGCCATAACCGCACGACAGGTTGGTAACCTCAAGCAGCCAGTCGGCCGGGGAGTGAGCAGAGGTATCCATCGCGTCAGCCCAGACGGTTCAGAATCAGAAATTCAAGCAGTGCCTTCTGGGCATGAAGGCGGTTCTCTGCCTCGTGCCAGACCACCGACGCAGGGTGGTCCATCATGTCTCCGGAAATTTCCTCGCCCCGATGCGCAGGCAGGCAATGCATGAACAGGGCGCTCTTGTCAGCCACCGCCAACAGGTCCGGATTGATCTGGTAGCCACGAAATGCCTTCTCGCGGGCTTTCTGTTCGTCCTCCTGGCCCATGGAGGCCCAGACGTCGGTCACCAGCAATTGGGCCTGACGGGCCGCTTCGTGAGGATCCCGGAACAGGGTGACCCGGTCGCTGTGGGCTTCCAGTAACTCCTTTGCAGGTTCATAGCCTTCCGGACAGGCAACGTTCAGGTGAAAATCGAACTGTGCGGCCGCGTTGATGTAGGAGTGGCACATATTGTTACCGTCGCCGATCCAGGCCACGGTCGCTCCGCGGATGCTGCCCCGATGTTCGCGGTAGGTCTGCATGTCGGCCAGCAACTGGCAGGGATGGAACTCGTCGGTGAGGGCATTGATGACCGGAACCCGCGAGGCGGCGGCAAAGCGCTCGACCGTTTCATGGGCGAAGGTGCGGATCATCACCGCATCCACCATGCTGGAAATCACAATGGCGGAGTCTTCAATGGGCTCGCCCCGGCCAAGCTGGGTGTCCCTGGGTGACAGGAACATGGCGGAGCCGCCCAGCTGGGCCATGCCGGCCTCGAAGGACACGCGCGTCCGGGTGGACGACTTTTCGAAGATCATCGCCAGGACCCGGTTTTTCAGGGAGTCCCGCACCTTGCCCTGACGCCATTCGTTGCGCAGGTGCGTGGCATGATCAACCAGATCTTCCAGTTCACTGGTTGTCATGTCGTTCAATGTCAGAAAATGTCTTGCCGCCATGGACTGGCCCTTATCTCCACGAATCCCGCCGCTGGCGGGTTGCCGGACTGCTGGCTTAAAAAATGGGGGATCAAGTCTAGCCCGTCGGGCCCGGTATGACAACGCCGTTACCGGGGTGGAACCAGCGCACTTGTCCGGGGTCAAATCACGGTATTTGGTGAGGTGTTCGGCAGCCGTGTACAATGAGTGCCAAGTCAATTGCCGTGTGGCAAGAGTGTTCCAACAGAGGTAGACGTTCATGGACATCAATGAAACCATCAAAAGCCAGCTCGACGAGAACCCGATCATTCTGTATATGAAGGGCAGCCCCCAGGCGCCTCAGTGCGGTTTCTCGGCCAAGACCGTACAGGCCCTGATGGCTTGCGGCGAGCGGTTTGCGTTTGTCAACATCCTGGACAACCAGGAACTCCGCGAGGCCCTGAAGGTTTATTCCAGCTGGCCAACCTATCCGCAGCTCTACATCAACGGTGAGCTGGTGGGTGGTTGCGATATCGTGTTGGAAATGTCTGAGAGTGGTGAACTGGCCAAGATGGTCAAGGCCGCTGCAAAGCAGGCAGAAGCCTGATCCCCGCTCTCAATCGGATGTTGGTCAAAGCCGCTTCGGGGTAAACAGCAGTTCTACTTCGAAGCGGTTTTCTCCGGGGCTTGCCCCCGGAGGTTCCGGATAGGGGCTGGCAGCTAGAGCCGCCCGATAGGCGGCCCTGTCTATGTTCGCCACCCCGGTTGATTTCACCACCCTGGCACGGGTCAGTGCTCCATTTCCCAGCAGCTGAAGTTCCACTTCCATAGCCACCGGCCCTGGCAACTGGCTGATGGCCGGTACCCGCATGTTTTCAAGCTCTCTGGCCAAATGCGTGGCGAGTTTAACCAGGTAGGGGTCGGCCTCCGCCGGTGAGCGTGTTATCCGGGTCATTGGCTCAGGTTCTTGTGCGCTGTCGGCTGGGGCCTGACTTCCGGCCCGGCTGGGGCTCGCGGATTGTGAGCTGGTCGCAGGTGAAGGGGGTGTGTTGGTGTCCGGTTGCTGGACAGTCTCGGCCGGTGCGGGCGCTGGTTGCTCGGCGGGAGAGGGTGATCGCCGGGTATCGTTGGTGGTCAACACTTCGGGGCTCGGGACTGTTGTAATCTCCGGCTGCAGCTCGAACGGGGGAATTGGCGTGGCTTTTCGGTCGGTCGAGGACTGACCACTGGCCTGCGGGCGAGACGGGCTTGAGCCCGGGGTGACCAGCTCGACACTCAGACTTTCCCTGTGTCGATCCTGCTGGCTGACAAATGGCGTGGGCAGTCCCGAGAGAAGCAGGGTATGGGCCAGAAGCGCAAGCGACACGGCCAGGCCCAGCCGATAGGCGGCTGGTAGGGCGCTTGTACTGCTCTGGTCAGGCATGTGTCAGGCTGTCTTGCTCCGCAGGCTGCCAACCACCGCATCCAGTGCCCGGTCAATCAGTGCGCCCTGCTCCAGCAGGGTAAGCCTGCCGCGGCGCATTTCATGGGCCAGCTCGATGCGGGTCTTCTCGATGACCTTGAGGCCCATCCGGTTAACGAACACAAAGCAGTCGGCCTCCTCAATGATCGCCGACAGTTTGCAGCGGAAGCTGGCGCCGTTGACCAGGCGGAATTCCACCCAGTTGCCTATTTCGATACTCTCGATCTGAGCGACGTACTCCGACACCGCCGCGTCCTCGAGTTCCTGTTGCCTCTCGACGGCGGTCTGGTGCACTGCTGCCGTTTCCTCCGCTTCCGGATCCTCCGGAGAATCCTGACGGGCTTCGATGGCGGCGTTGGTACGGAAGGCTTCGGCCAGTTCGTGCTTGAGCTGACCCATCATTTCGTCGAGGCGCGAGGAATTGTAGGAGACTTCTTCCAGGCCCGCACGTAGCGCCTTCAGCAGACCGGGAACCACGCGTACCCATTGGTCCCTTTCCTCATCCTCCTGATGCGGATGCAGGCACCAGATCAGGTCATCGACCACCTTGATCGTGGCGTTCCAGCGATGCTCAACGTCGTCCCTAAGGTAGGCCAGGAACATAACGCGGCTCCAGCCATTCATGAGAATGTCGTGGATGGGCTGTGGCAGCTTGTAGCGTGACACCTTTTGCCTGAGCAGGTTATCGACGGTCTGCTGGGCAGCCTGGGATTTGATGCGCCCCCGTTCGGATTCCCGGGTTCGCTGTTCCACGAGAGACGCTTTGCGATTCTCCCGTTCAAGAAAGCGTTCGAATTCCTGGTTCAGGGTTTCAAACAGTTCAATGTCCCCGTCGAATTCGTTGAGGATCCGCTGGACAATGTTGTGTATCTGGCCGTAAAGCTTGTCCTTGGCCTTCTCGTCGCTGGTGCTCCAGCCAATACCGGCCCTGGCGAGCGAGTTGAGCAGCCGGCGGGCCGGGTGCGTCGCCTGGCTGAAGAAGCTCTTGTCGCGGATGACCACCTTGAGAATGGGGATCTGCAACCGACTGATCAGCACCTGCACCGGTGCCGACAGGTTATAGTCGTCCAGGATGAACTCGAACAGCATGGAGACCAGGTTGATCAGGTCTTCATCCACCTCGTTCAGTTCCGGTTTCCGGCCGTCACCACGGTCTGCCTGCTGGGCAATCAGTTGCCTGACTAGCTGCCGCAGGTCTACGGTCACCGGCTCCCCGTCACTGAGGTTCTGCTGGTCCTGCCGTGTCACCGACAATGGCAGAGAGTTCAGCAAACTGGCCAGTTCCGAATCACCCACCACGCGCACGTTGGGGTTGGTGGAACGCGGCGGTATGCCGGCATTGGCGCGCTGAAGGGCAAGCATCTGGCGAATCTGTTCGAACACGGCGCCACTTTGGCCCGATGTGCCTGACGTTACAGAGGATTGCCGGTTTTCGGTTTCCTGGTGGGCGTCCTGACTGCTTTGCTGTTGTCCGGTCTTGCCATGATACCGGAAGTTCGGAATGACGCCGGCCTGGATCAGAATGCGGTTGGCTTCGTCCAGAAGCATGCCGAGATTTGAGACCACGTAGCGATCAAACTGCTTGAGGAGGATAAGGCGCTCTCGAATCTGAATTTCCAGGGCCTGTATTGCTTCGGTGAACGCACTGCAAAGGTGCTCTGGCGCCATCGGGTTGACCGGTGACTCCTCGGTGGCCCCGGGGTAGACCTGGCTGAAGCGGGTCTGAAGCTGCAGCAACGGTCCCTGGAAATGCGCCTTTGCCTTGGTGATCATGGCATTCAGGGCCACCTGTTCTTCCAGGTCATCATTGCCAACGAGGGAGAGGGTGTCAGCGCTGGCCTGTCGGCTGGCTGTTTCTTCCTGGAGTGGACCGGTGTGTGGCGGATTGGCGAAATACTGCGCCACGGTATTCTGAAAATGCCGCTCCACGCCCTTGCGCTTGATGCGAATTTCGCGCATGGCCTCGAAGTAGCGGTTCTGTTCGTTGTTGCTTCGGGCGTTGTTGGCCAGTTCAAACAGCGAGTCGTCCACGGCGTCAAAGGCGCCCTGAAGCAAATCACCAAGTCCGGCGACAACCGTGTCCCGGATACGGGTAACCTCCGCAGGGACCGGTTTGTTGCTTCCCGCTTCCCTGTGTTCGCGGAGGTAATGTATGCCGGACTGCTTGTTCATGGCAGACTCCTGTTTACGCCTCAACCGGATACATGACCGAGCTCGTGATCCCTGTCTTTTCGTTATTGATTAAATTTACCGCATTTTCTGAAAAGTTAACATGACCAAACGCTAACCTGAGAGCAAATTCAAAAAGGGCGGATGGTAGCGATGTGCGGACTGTAGCCGGAATATCTCAGTGTTGTCCGGGTGGTGGTGCCGGTCAAGCGGATGGTTAAATTTTGATCTTTCAACGGTGGGGCCCACTATAACGGCAAGATATATGGCGGGCGCGGGGCGTCAGCCCAGTGACAGCGCCCGCTTCTTGCGTTTTTTGGGATGCACAATAGCTGCCTTGACCACGTTGTCCTTGATCTGGAGTACCTCCACCCGGTGCCCGTGCACTTTCAGGCAGACGTTGGTATCCGGAATGTTTTCCAGAGTCTCGGTGATCAGTCCGTTGAGGGTTTTTGGGCCATCGGTAGGCAGCTTCCATCCGAGCGTTTTGTTAATGGCCCGGACCGCGGCTGTGCCGTCGATGATGAAGGTGCCATCGTCCTGGGGAATGATGTCCGGGCTGGTGGCCGCGTAATCGGTGGTGAAATCGCCTACGATTTCCTCAAGGATATCTTCCAGGGTGGCGAGCCCGAGCACATCGCCATACTCGTCGACCACAATGCCGAAGCGGCGCCGACCTTTCTGGAAGTTGATCAGCTGGGTGTTGAGTGGAGTGCTTTCGGGTATGAAGTAGGGCTCCTGGCAGAGCTGCATGATCATCGCCTTGTTGATCTCTTCCTGCTGCAGCAGTTTGGAGGCGCTGCGCAGGTGCAGAATGCCCTGGATGTTGTTGATGTCGCCTTTGTACACGGGGAGCCGGGTGTGTTGACTGCTGCGTAACTGGCGCAGGATGGTGTCAGTGTCGTCTTCCAGATCAATGCCGACCACCTCGTTGCGGGGCACCATGATGTCATTCACCGTGACCTTTTCCAGATCCAGGATGCTGACCAGCATGTCCTTGTGTTTCGCTGGAATCAGTGCGCCGGCCTCGTTCACCAGGGTTCGCAGTTCTTCCCGGCTCAGGTGGTCGTTGGCGGCGTCCGTGGCTGAAACGCCCAGCACTTTCAGGATGCCCCCGGTGAACAGGTTGACCGCCCAGACAATCGGATACAGGATCTTGAGCAATGGTCCGAGCACGTGGCTCGCGGGGAAGGCAATTTTTTCCGGGAACAGGGCGGCCAGGGTCTTCGGTGTTACTTCCGCGAAGATCAGGATGACAATCGTCAGCAGGACGGTTGCGATGGCAATACCCGCATCGCCCCAGACCCGAATGGCGATTACCGTGGCGATGGACGACGCCAGAATATTAACGAAATTGTTGCCAATCAGAATAACGCCGATCAGTTGATCGGTCCGTTGCAGCAACCTCTGGGCCCGCTTGGCGCCTTTGTGGCCGGTTTTGGCCATGTGTTTCAGGCGGTACCGGTTCAGCGACATCATGCCGGTTTCGGAGCTGGAGAAGAACGCGGAGAAAAGAATCAGCCCGACGAGCAGAATAAACAGCGCGGTCAGCGATGTTTCGTTCAAAAGAGGTGTCCTTATATGACTGACAAGTTGCGAAAATAGGTGTTAGCGAAGCCCCGTGTCAAGCGGCTTGCCACGGATGTGGTGTTTTAGCCGCCGCGATGGAAGACCAGTTCGAGAACAAACTTGCTGCCATAAAAGGCGAGCATCAGCAGCAGGCAGCCGGCCAGGGTCCAGCGGCTGGCGGTAATGCCCCGCCAACCCCGGGTGTACCGGCCAATCAGCAGGGCGATGAAGACCATGAGCGAGAGGATCGAGAACACCGTCTTGTGAGCAAGATCCTGGGCAAACAGGTCCTCGATGAAGAGCGCGCCGGTGACAATGGCGAGAATCAGCAGCACGACGCCGGCCCAGACCATTTCGAACAGTAGGGATTCCATGGTCTGTAGTGGCGGCAGATTGCGCACCAGCAGGCTGTTGTAATTGTGCTTCAGTTGCCGGTTCTGGACGTAGAGCAGTACCGCCTGGATGGCGGCCAGGGAGAACAGGCTGTACGCGGTTACGGAAAGTGCAACGTGTGACAGCATGCCATAGCTCTGGTCAGACACCAGCCGGGAAGGGCCGTGAGCAACCAGTGCCAGAATAATGGTCAGGATGGCCAGGGGGTAAACGCCCAGGAAAAGACTCTGAACCGGCTTCTTGAGGTTCAGGCCGAGCAGCAGAAGGACAATCAGCCAGGAGATGAGCATGGAGCTCTTGAAGAAGCTTAAGTCAAAGCCGCCTGACTGGTGCAGTGTCTGGCCGATCAGAAGGCCATGGCTGGTCAGCGCCAGCACTCCGATCAGGGTGGTAATTGCAAGATTGCTCTGGACCCGGCCCCGGAAATGGAGGGCTTGCAGCGCAGTACCCACGCTGTACAGAAAAAGAGAGGTGACCGCGAGAATCAGCGTTCCCATGACGTCCTTATTAACCACTGTTCTGACTGGGGATCGGCGCCGGTTTGAGCCGATGTGACCGGGCTGGTCGTTTCAGGGCGATAGTCTGGTTATAATGTCGCGATTATGCAACTGGAATCAAGGAGCCGGGCAGGCTCTGACGATCCGGGCACTCAATTTATCCGGGGTACGGAAGAGCAACATGTTTGAGAACCTCCAAGACCGACTTTCGGGCAGCCTGCGCAAGATTTCCGGCCAGGCCCGTCTTACCGATGACAACATCAAGGATACTCTGCGGGAGGTGCGCAAGGCGCTGCTTGAGGCGGATGTCGCGCTGCCGGTGGTGAAGGACTTCGTTGAGGGTGTCCGCACTCGAGCCATTGGTCAGGAAGTCCAGCGAAGCCTGACCCCGGGCCAGGTCTTTGTGAAAGTGGTCCAGCAGGAGCTGGAGCGGGTCATGGGTGAGCGCAATGAGTCCCTGGCCCTGAATGTGCAGCCCCCCGCTGTGATCATGATGGCCGGTCTACAGGGTGCCGGTAAGACCACCACGGTGGCCAAGCTGTCACGCTTCCTGAAGGAGCGCCAGAAGAAATCGGTGCTGGTGGTCAGTGCCGACGTTTACCGTCCCGCGGCGATTCGGCAGCTGGAAACGCTGGCTGGTGAAGTTGGGGTCGAATTTTTCCCGAGCACGACCGAACAGGATCCGGTGGATATTGCCGAGGGCGCCATCGCGGCCGCCCGCAAGAAGCATATTGATGTGGTGATTCTGGACACCGCCGGTCGTCTGCACGTGGATGAGCAGATGATGGGTGAAATTGGCCGGCTGCACAAAGCGGTCAAGCCGGTCGAGACCCTGTTCGTTGTGGACGCCATGACCGGCCAGGACGCAGCCAACACCGCCAAGGCATTCAACGACGCGTTGCCCCTGACCGGTGTGGTGCTCACCAAGACCGACGGCGACGCCCGTGGTGGTGCGGCATTGTCTGTTCGGCATATCACCGGCAAGCCCATCAAGTTTCTGGGCGTTGGCGAGAAGTCCGATGCGCTGGAGCCGTTCCATCCCGACCGGGTGGCCTCCAGGATTCTCGGTATGGGGGATGTGCTCTCCCTTATAGAGGAAGCCGAGCGCAAACTGGACCAGAAGAAAGCGCAGAAGCTCACCAAGAAGATCAAAAAAGGCAAGGGTTTTGACCTGGAAGACTTCCGGGACCAGCTGCAGCAGATGAAAAACATGGGTGGCATCGGCGGCCTGCTGGACAAGCTGCCGGGTATGGGGCAGATGGCACAGATGGCCCAGCAGCAGGTCAACGACAAGTCCATGGGTCAGATGGAGGCCATCATCTGCTCCATGACACCGAAAGAGCGCCGCTACCCCGATGTGATCAACAATTCACGCAAACGGCGCATTGCGGCCGGCTCGGGCACCCAGATCCAGGATGTGAACCGTCTTCTCAAGCAGCATAAGCAGATGCAGAAGATGATGAAAAAGTTTGGCAAGAAGGGTGGAATGGCGAATATGATGCGCGGCATGGGAGGCATGATGCCCCCGGGTGGCGGCGGTGGAATGCCGCCCTTCGGTCGTATGTAAAAAGCCTTACGCAGAAAACGCGCAATCCACCGGTTTTGCTGTTTTCTTTGGCGTTTTTTTAGCATAGAATAGCGCCCCTTTCGAGTATGGGTCTTCACGCCGGCCGCAAGTCCGCTGGCGTGAATCGTACAAAGTTCGTACAACAGAACAGGATATTGGTTAAATGGTAACAATCCGTTTGGCTCGTGGCGGTTCCAAGAAGCGCCCGTTCTACCATCTGACAGTCACTGACAGCCGCAAATCACGCGACGGTCGTTTCATCGAGCGCGTTGGTTTCTTCAACCCGGTCGCCCGTGGTCAGGAAGAGCGTCTGCGTGTGGATCGTGAGCGCGTTGATTTCTGGTTGGGCCAGGGTGCACAGACCAGCGAGCGCGTTGCTCAGCTGCTGAAGGCGGCCCAGTAAGTTCAGCTGTAGCGCCGGGGTTAGTGGCATGACACAGACTTCGCAGGAAACTGTGATCGGCCGGATAACCTCGGTGTTTGGGGTCAAGGGGTGGCTCAAGGTCTACTCCTATACCGACCCCAAGGAAGGAATACTCGAGTATCCGCACTGGATCCTGGATCTGGACGGAAAGCGTATTCCGGCCAAGCTTGAGGAAGGTCGCCGCCAGGGGCAGGGGATCGTTGTCAGGCTGAAAGGTATTGATGATCGGGACCTTGCGCGCACTTACTGTGGCGCGGAAGTCCGGGTCTCGACCGCTGAGCTGCCGGAACTCCCGGAGGGGGAGTACTACTGGTTTCAGCTTGAGGGCCTGGAAGTGGTCACGGTCGACGGTGAGTGCCTTGGCAAAGTGCACCACCTGATGGAGACCGGATCCAACGATGTTCTGGTGGTACAGGCAACGGCCGGTTCCATTGACCAGCGTGAACGCCTGATTCCCTATCTCCCGGACCGGGTGGTCCAGGGTGTGGACCTGGCGACGAAGCGCATGGTCGTGGACTGGGATCCGGAGTTCTGACGGGTGTGGATTGGCGCGGTCAGTCTGTTCCCGGATATGTTCAGTGCGGTAACGGATTTCGGTATTACCGGTAGGGCCGTTCGGGACGGTCTCCTGGATTTCCAGTGCTGGAATCCCAGGGACTTCACTCACGACCGGCATCGGACCGTGGACGACAGGCCCTATGGTGGTGGGCCGGGGATGCTGATGAAAATTCAGCCCCTGCGAGACGCCATCCATGCGGCCAGAAAGGCGGCGCCGGCGAAACCCTGCGTGGTTTACCTGTCACCG
The DNA here is from genome assembly GCF_900115175.1 of Marinobacter gudaonensis. NCBI lineage: Bacteria > Pseudomonadati > Pseudomonadota > Gammaproteobacteria > Pseudomonadales > Marinobacteraceae > Marinobacter > Marinobacter gudaonensis. The sequence continues at coordinate 189,269 of NZ_FOYV01000002.1, read as the reverse complement.
CAGGGTGAAACCCTGAATCAGGCGCTGGTCGAGTCTTTGGCGGCCGAGCGGCAGCTGATTCTGGTGGCAGGTCGGTATGAAGGCGTTGATGAGCGCCTGATCACCGCGGAAGTCGACCGGGAAGTGTCGCTGGGAGATTTTGTGCTTTCCGGTGGCGAACTGGCGGCCATGGCTGTCATCGACGCGGTAACACGCCTCATCCCCGGAGCGCTGGGTCATGCGCAGTCGGCAGAGCAGGATTCGTTCGCCGACGGTTTGCTGGATTGTCCGCACTACACCCGGCCCGAGGTTTATGAAGGTCAGGCGGTGCCGGATGTTTTATTGGGCGGTCACCATGATCAGATCCGGCGTTGGCGACTGAAGCAGTCGCTGAGGCGAACCCGGGAGCGACGCCCCGACCTGCTGGAAAAGCGGGTGTTTACGGACGAAGAGCGTGCGCTGCTGGATGAGATTTTGAACGAACCGGGTGCCTCTGAATGGTCAGGGCATTAACAGATTGGGTATCAGGAGCATTACGATGAGCGGCAAGAACAACATCATCAGTCAACTTGAAGCAGAACAGATGACCAAGGAAATCCCTGCCTTTGCGCCGGGTGACACCGTGGTCGTTCAGGTTCGCGTCACCGAAGGTAACCGTGAGCGTCTGCAGGCGTTCGAAGGTGTGGTCATCGGCAAGCGTAACCGTGGCATGAACTCTTCTTTCACCGTGCGCAAGATTTCCTACGGTGTTGGCGTTGAGCGTACTTTCCAGACCTACTCCAAGCTGATCGACAGCGTCAGCGTGAAGCGTCGTGGTGATGTGCGTCAGGCCAAGCTTTACTACCTGCGTGACCTGTCTGGTAAGGCAGCTCGCATCAAGGAAAAGCTGGGCTGATCAGCCACTCGCTGAACAGTACGAAGAAAAAGGCAGCCCAGGGCTGCCTTTTTTGTGTTCAGGCCTCTGGTAATCTGTCCCGACTGTCGAAAAAAGGACGAACGCAGCGTGCCTCTGGACGATGAATCCCTGATCAGTCAGTTTGTTGATGCCCTCTGGCTTGAAGATGGCCTGGGTGAGAAGACCCGTCAGGCCTACGCCAGTGACCTGCGCCGGTTGGCTCAGTGGCTGGCAGATCAGCCTGGAAGTTCGGGGCTGGTGGATGTCCGGAGGGTCGATCTGCTGGCCTGGATGTCCAGTGGCCTTGCCGAGGGTGTCAAGACGTCAACGGCGGCCCGGCGGCTCTCCGGTCTTCGCCGGTTTTACCGCTACCTGCTGCGCGAAAGAATCGTTGCCGAAGATCCCACGCTGCAGATCGACAGTCCCAGGTTGCCCCGGCGCCTGCCGGATTCCCTGACCGAGGAAGAAGTGGATTCGCTACTGGCCGAACCCGACCCCGAGCTTCCGATCGAACTCAGGGACAAGGCCATGCTGGAAATCCTCTACGGGTGTGGTCTGCGTGTCTCGGAGCTCACCGGTCTGAGGGTTGATCAGGTTAACCTGCGCCAGGGCGTGGTCCGGATCACCGGGAAGGGCGGTAAGGAGCGGCTGGTACCGCTGGGAGAAGAGGCGGTGGACTGGCTGGTTCGCTATATGAAAGAGGCGCGCCCCGAGTTGCTGAAAGGCCAGCCCTGTGATGCGCTCTTCCCGGGCAATCGGGCCGCCGCAATGACGCGCCAGACTTTCTGGTATCGCATCCGGCATTACGCGATGCGGGTGGGGATTCGCAAACATTTGTCGCCACACACGCTCAGGCATGCCTTCGCCACGCACCTGCTGAACCACGGCGCGGATCTCCGGGTCGTGCAGATGCTGTTGGGACACTCGGATCTGTCAACCACGCAGATATACACCCACGTGGCGCGCCAGCGATTGCAGTCGCTGCACCAGGCCCATCATCCCCGCGGCTGAGTGAACTTTGGCAAGCTCTGCGTGTCGCATTGATTTGGTCCCCGGCCTGTGTCATTACTGCCGGGTTTGAAGAGCTCTCTGAAAAAAGGTACGTCTGCCAACATGAATATCAAACCCTTTGTTGTCGTGCTCGGTCTGGTTGCCGGACTGTTCTCCTCCGCCGCCGTCAGTGCCGGTGAAATTGAGGACAGGATTGCCGAGCGGTTGAGTAAAGCGGTGCCGGGCCTTCAGGTAACCTCGGTTCGCGAATCGCAAGCCAAGGGCCTCTACGAGGTGCAGAGCAATAACGGTGAAACCATCTATACCACCGCTGATGGTCAGTACCTGATGACCGGCGATCTCCTGAAAGTTACCGACCAGGGCATCGCCAACGTGACCGAGGCCGGCCGTGCCGAAGCCCGTCGCGCCACCATGGCCGAGTTTGGTGACGAGGGTGCCATTACCTTTGCGGCCGAGAACGAAAAGGCCGTTGTGGATGTGTTCACCGACATTGATTGTCCTTACTGCAGAAAACTGCACGACGAGGTGGCGCAGTTGAACGAGTATGGCATCACCGTGAATTACTACGCATTCCCCCGTTCAGGACCTGGTACTCCGTCGTTCACCAAGTATGTGTCCGTGTGGTGTGCCGATGACCAGCAGGCCGCCATGAATGCCGCGAAGGCCGGCCGGACGGTGGAGCAGGCGAGCTGCGAAAACCCGGTGGAGGCCCAGTATCGCCTCGGTGGGAAGGTCGGTGTAACAGGCACGCCGGCGATTGTTCTCGAGGACGGCACCATGGTTCGGGGCTATGTTCCGGCAGCACGTCTGGCCGAGGGTCTCGGACTGCTCTAGGGTGTGTGCCGGGGGAGATGGCTGCGGTCTTGGGCAGACCGTGATTCAGGGCTTATTCACCGCCGCCTGAATCGGTATACTAGCCCCTCATTATCATTCATCAGCACCCCTTCGGGATCAGAGGTGAGAGTTTGAAAGACGTCAGTGTCGGAATCTGCGGACTGGGAACCGTCGGCGGCGGTACCTTCAATGTCTTGACCCGCAACGCCAGGCTTATTGCCGGTCGGGCAGGCTGCAACATCCGGATTACCCGGATTGCCAGTCGCCGGGCGCGTGAGGACATGGACCTTGGGGACGTGCCCTTCAGTACCGACATCTATGACGTGGTCAACGACCCCGGGGTGGATATCGTTGTTGAGCTCATCGGTGGCTACGATGCCGCCCGGGAACTGGTGCTTGCCGCCATCCGCAATGGCAAGCACGTGGTCACGGCCAACAAGGCACTGATCGCCGTGCACGGTAACGAGATTTTTGAAGCGGCGCAGAAAGCCGGCGTCGTGGTGGCCTACGAGGCCGGCGTTGCCGGTGGTATCCCGGTGATCAAGGCGGTGCGCGAAGGCATGGCCGCCAACCGAATTGACTGGATCGCCGGCATCATCAACGGCACCGGCAACTACATTCTCACCGAAATGCGCGCCGGCCGCGAGTTCGCCGAAGTGCTCAAGGAAGCCCAGGATCTGGGCTACGCCGAGGCCGACCCGACCTTTGACGTAGAAGGTATCGACGCCGCCCACAAGCTCACCATCCTGGCCTCGGCCGGCTTTGGTGTGCCGCTGCAGTTCGAGAAGGGCTTTACCGAAGGCATCTCCAAGATCACCCCCTACGATATTTCCCACGCTGAGCTGCTGGGTTATCGCATCAAGCACCTGGGGATTGCCCGCCGCCGGGACGACGGCATCGAGCTGCGGGTACACCCGACCCTGGTGCCCCAGAGCCACCTGATTGCCCAGGTAGATGGAGTGCTTAACGCGGTGCTCGTGGACGGTGACGCGGTTGGCCAGACCATGTACTACGGTCCGGGTGCCGGGGATGAAGCCACTGCCTCAGCGGTCATTGCCGACATCGTGGACGTGGCCCGTGCCGTGGCCACAGAAAGCAGCCAGCGCGTGCCCTACCTGGGGTTCGCGCCCGACGCCATTGAGAATCTGGATGTCCTGTCCATGGAGGATATCCAGTCGGCCTACTATCTGCGCATCACCGCGCTGGATCGCCCGGGCGTGCTGGCCAAAATTGCTTCCATCCTGAGCGAGCACGGCATCAACATCGAGTCGATCATGCAGAAAGAGTCCGAGGTGAAGGACGGGCGCATTCCGGTGATTATCCTGACCCATACGGTTCAGGAGCGGCAGATCAACCGGGCGATCGAGGAGCTCGAGGCCCTGTCTGACACCGACGGCCACGTTGTCCGCATCCGCGCTGAAAACTTTAACTGACAGGTAAGCACGTGAGATACATCAGTACGCGGGGCGAAGCCCCCGCCCTGGGCTTTGAAGACGTATTGCTGACCGGCCTTGCCACCGATGGCGGCCTATACGTTCCTGAGTCCCTCCCGCATTTCAGCCTGGAGGAGATTCGCAGCTGGCGCGGGCTGTCCTACAGCGAGCTGGCCTTCAACGTCATGCATCCGTTTGTGGACGACGCCATCCCTGCAGACGATTTCCGCAAGATGTTGGACGAGACCTACGCGGTGTTCGCCCACAAGGCGGTCGCTCCGCTGGTGCAACTGGACACCAACGAGTGGGTGATGGAGCTGTTCCGGGGCCCGACCCTGGCGTTCAAGGACTTCGCGCTGCAACTGCTGGGTCGTCTGCTTGATTACGTGCTGGAGAAGCGCAAGCAGCACGTGGTGATCATGGGCGCCACCTCCGGCGACACCGGTTCCGCCGCCATTGAAGGCTGTCGCCGCTGCGAGCACGTGGACATCTTCATCCTGCACCCGTACCAGCGGGTCTCCGAGGTGCAGCGCCGGCAGATGACCACGGTGCAGGGTGACAACATCCACAATATCGCTGTGCGGGGCAATTTCGATGACTGCCAGCGCATGGTGAAGGAGAGCTTCGGCAACCAGTCGTTCCTGGGCGGGAAGACCCAGCTGGCCGCGGTGAACTCCATCAACTGGGCCCGCATCATGGCCCAGATCGTGTACTACTTCCACGCGTCCCTGGCTCTTGGTGGTCCGGATCGCAGCATGGCGTTCTCGGTGCCCACCGGTAACTTCGGAGACATTTTCGCCGGCTACCTGGCCAAGAAGATGGGCCTGCCGATCTCCCAGCTGGTGATCGCCACCAACCGCAACGATATCCTGCACCGGTTCATGAGCGGCAACAAATACGAGCAGCATCAGCTTGAGCACACGCTGTCGCCAAGCATGGACATCATGGTGTCCAGCAACTTCGAGCGCCTGCTGTTCGATCTGCACGGTCGTGATGGCCTGGCGGTGAAGACGCTGCTGGAGAATGCGGCCAAGGGCCCGGTCAGCATCGAGGACTACCGCTGGAAGCACGCCCGTAAGCTGTTCGACAGTGACGCGGTGGACGACAAGACCACCTGTGACACCATTCGCGAGGTCTACGAGCAGAACGAATACCTGCTGGATCCGCACACCGCCATTGGTGTCCGGGCCGCCAGGACCTGTCGCCGCGATCCGGCAGTGCCGATGATCACCCTGGGTACTGCCCACCCGGCCAAATTCCCGGATGCCGTAGCGGAGTCCGGCGTTAGCGTCGAGCCGCCGCTGCCGGCCCATATGGCCGACCTGTTCGAGCGTGAAGAACGCTATACGGTTCTGGACAACAACATCGCCGGTGTTCAGGAGTTCATTGCCAAGCACTGGAAAAACGCCTGATCGGGTATGACACCAAAAAAGATCCTGCGTCGCTCCCAGCCCGACACCCATGCGGGCTGGGGGCAAAACCTGCCTCCTTTGCTGCGCCGTCTCTACGCCGCCCGCGGCGTCACCTCCGATGAACAGCTGAGTTATACCCTCAAGCACCTGGCCTCGCCCATGTCGCTTCGCGGCATCGACCGAGCCGTGGAGCTCCTGGCAGAGGCCATCGAACAACAGCAGCGCGTCCTGGTGCTGGGGGATTTCGACGCCGACGGCGCCACCAGCACCGCCGTGGCGATGCTCGGCCTCTCTATGCTGGGCCTGCAGAGTATCGATTTCCGGGTGCCCAGTCGGTTTGCCGATGGCTACGGGCTCACGCCCGGGATCATCGAACGCCTGCGCGACGAGGGTCAGCTTCCCGATCTGATGGTTACTGTGGATAACGGCATATCCGCCGTGGAGGGCGTCCGGGCAGCCAAGGAGCTGGGCGTAAACGTTGTGGTGACCGATCATCACCTGGCTGGCGACGAATTACCCGCCGCCGACGCCATCGTCAATCCCAATCAGCCTGGCTGCCCGTTCCTGAGCAAGAACGCCGCCGGCGTTGGCGTGATGTTTTACGTGCTCACCGCCTTGCGCAAACACCTTCGGGAAACCGGTCGGTTGCCTGACCCCGAGCCGAATCTGGGTAGCCTGCTGGACCTGGTGGCACTGGGGACGGTGGCCGATGTGGTGCCCCTGGACCACAACAACCGGATTTTCGTGGAGCAGGGCCTGCGCCGGATCCGACAGGGCGAAGCCCGCCCCGGTATCCTGGCCTTGCTGGAAGTGGCCGGTCGGGATCACACCGCGATCAGTTCCACGGATCTCGGTTTTGTGGTCGGGCCCCGTTTGAACGCCGCCGGACGGCTGGACGACATGAGCATCGGCATTGCCTGCCTGCTGGCCGACAGCCCGGATGAAGCCCGCCGGCTGGCGCGGGAGCTGGACACCTTCAACCGCGAACGCCGAACCATCGAGAAGGACATGAAAGCCCAGGCCCAGGACCTGCTGGCGTCCATGTCCCTGGATCTTGAGGGCCTGCCCTGGGGTCTGGCGCTGTTCGATCCCGACTGGCATCAGGGGGTGATCGGCATTCTCGCAGCCCGCATTCGCGAGCAGACCCATCGGCCCACCATCGCCTTCGCCCCGGACGACAACGGAGAGGACATCAAGGGTTCCGCCCGATCCATCCCGGGGCTGCATATTCGCGACGTGTTGGCCGTCGTCGATGCCCGCCACCCCGGCATGCTGAAGAAATTCGGCGGCCACGCCATGGCCGCCGGCATGACCCTGGCCAAATCCGATCTGGACGCCTTCTCCAAAGCCTTCGACCGGGCCGTGCGCGACAGTGCCCGTGCCGAAGACCTGGAAGCGGCCATCACCACCGACGGCCCCCTGGCCCTGGACGAGTTGTGCCTCGACACCGCCGCACTGCTCAAGCGCGCCGGCCCCTGGGGTCAGCATTTCCCGGAACCGCTGTTCGACGGCGAGTTCCGGGTGGTAAGTCAGCGGATTGTCGGCGAGAACCACCTGAAACTGGTGCTGCAACCGGTGGAAGGCGGCGGCATCGTCGATGGCATCGCCTTCAACACCGGCCCGGAAGTGCCGGACTACACCCGCACCGGGGCCCGGGTAGTGTACAAGCCGGACGCCAATACCTTCCGGGGGCGGACCAACTTGCAGTTGCTGGTGGATTACCTGGAACCGCTCTCCTGATTCCTGGGACGCGGGCCCCCGGCCGATCAGACTCTGGCGCAAACTCAAATGCTTGGGCGGGAGGCAGGCAGGGCTTTCCGGGAGTGTCGAAAACAGGGATGTTTTCGTCAAGCGTACATGGACGTATTTACAGCATCTCCCGGAAAGCCCTGCCTGCCTCCCGCTTACTCTGAAGTAGCGGTCAACCACGGCTGATTTACAAACCAATTTCGGGTAGAATCCGGCCTCTGTTTTTACTCTCCATTTTCAAGAGCGAGTAAGGGTTTCATGGAAATTAATCCCATTGTGACGAAGATTAAAGAGCTTCGTGAGCGCACTGAAGCGCTCAGGGGGTATCTTTGACTACGATCAGCGTAGTGAACGACTGACCGAAGTTGAGCGAGAGCTGGAACAACCCAGCGTCTGGGACGACCCGGAGCGGGCGCAGGCGCTCGGCAAAGAGCGCGCCGATCTTGAGCTGATCGTCAAAACCATCGACACCCTCACCTCCGGCCTGGAAGACGCCGAAGGCCTGCTGGACATCGCCGCCGAGGAAGAGGACGAGGGCACCGTCGCCGAGATCGAGGCCGACCTTGAGGGTCTGGATCAGCAACTGGAGAAGCTCGAATTCCGCCGAATGTTCTCCGGTGAGATGGACGCCAACAACGCTTACCTGGACATCCAGGCCGGCTCCGGCGGTACCGAGGCCCAGGACTGGGCCAACATGCTGCTGCGCATGTACCTGCGCTGGGCCGAGCGCCGGGGTTTCAAGGCCGAGATCGTTGAACTGATGGAAGGCGAGGTGGCCGGTATCAAGAGTGCCACTATTCATGTGCAGGGCGACTACGCCTACGGCTGGCTGCGTACCGAAACCGGCGTGCACCGGCTGGTGCGCAAGTCGCCGTTCGATTCCGGCAACCGTCGCCACACCTCCTTTTCGTCGGTGTTTGTATCGCCGGAGGTGGACGACAGCTTCGAGATCGAGATCAACCCAGCGGATCTTCGGGTGGACGTTTACCGCGCCTCTGGCGCCGGTGGTCAGCACGTTAACCGGACCGAATCAGCGGTGCGTCTGACCCACAACCCCACCGGCATTGTGGTGGCCTGTCAGGCTGGCCGAAGCCAGCACCAGAACAAGGATCAGGCCATGAAACAGCTCAAGGCCAAACTGTTCGAGCGCGAGATGCAGGAGCGCAACGCCGAGAAGCAGAAGGCCGAGGACGCCAAGGCCGACATCGGCTGGGGCAGCCAGATCCGCTCCTACGTTCTGGATGACAGTCGTATCAAGGACCTGCGCACCAAGGTCGAAACCAGCAACACCCAGTCGGTGCTGGACGGTGATATCGACAAATTCATCGAAGCCAGCCTTAAGATGGCGCTCTAACCAGCGCCTTTGCACGCTAACCCGGACAACCCCGATTCCTAGTGAGCCAACATGACCGAACAAACTCAGAATGCCGCACAGCATGAGGACAACAAGCTGATTGCCGAGCGCCGCGCCAAACTGTCGGAGATGCGCGAGCAAGGCAACGCCTTCCCCAACGACTTCCGTCGTGATGCCACCGCCGCCGAACTGCAGGCGAAATACGGTGACAAAACCAAGGAAGAGTTGGAGTCCCTGGGCATCAAGGTAGCCATCGCCGGCCGCATGATGCTCGACCGCAAGGCGTTCAAGGTGGTTCAGGACATGACCGGCCGCATCCAGATCTACGCGTCCAAGGATGTCCAGAAAGACACCAAGCACTGGGACCTGGGTGACATCATCGGCGTGCGCGGTACCCTGTCCAAGTCTGGCAAGGGCGACCTGTACGTAACCATGGACGAGTACGTGCTGCTCACCAAGTCCCTCCGGCCCCTGCCGGAGAAGCACAAAGGCCTGACCGATACCGAAGCGCGCTACCGGCACCGTTACGTGGACCTGATGGTCAATGAGGACAGCCGCCGGGTGTTCTACGCCCGCTCCAAGATCATCAACACCATGCGCCAGTATTTCACCGAGCGTGACTTCATGGAGGTCGAGACCCCCATGCTCCAGGTGATCCCCGGTGGCGCCACCGCCCGGCCGTTCGTGACCCACCACAACGCCTTGGGCATCGACATGTACCTGCGCATTGCGCCGGAACTGTTCCTCAAGCGCCTGGTGGTGGGCGGCTTCGAGCGAGTGTTCGAGATTAACCGCAACTTCCGCAACGAAGGCCTGTCCACCCGGCACAACCCCGAGTTCACCATGGTCGAGTTCTACCAGGCCTACGCCGATTACAACGACTTGATGGATCTCACCGAGGACATGCTGCGCACCATTACCCAGAAGGTGCTGGGCACCACCACCGTGGTGAACACCCGCACCCTGGCTGACGGCACGGAGGAGACCGTCGAGTACGATTTCGGCAAGCCCTTCGAGCGGCTGACCGTGGTCGATGCCATCCTGCGCTACAACCCGGACATCAAGGCCGAACAGCTGGCCGACGACGCCAGCGCCCGCCAGGTGGCCAGGAACCTGGGCATCCACCTGAAAGAGGGCTGGGGCCTGGGCAAGGTCCAGATCGAGATCTTCGAGGCGACCGCCGAGCACCGCCTGATGCAACCGACGTTCATCACCGAGTACCCGAAAGAAGTCTCGCCCCTGGCGCGATGCAAGGACAGCAACCCCTTCGTGACGGAACGCTTCGAGTTCTTCGTCGGCGGCCGTGAGATCGCCAACGGCTTCTCCGAGCTCAACGACGCCGAAGACCAGGCCGAGCGCTTCCAGGCCCAGGTGGCCGAGAAAGACGCGGGCGACGACGAGGCCATGTTCTACGACGAAGATTACGTGATGGCCCTGGAATACGGCCTGCCACCCACCGCTGGCGAAGGTATCGGTATCGACCGCCTGGCCATGCTGCTGACCGACTCCCCGTCCATCCGCGACGTCATCCTGTTCCCGGCGATGCGCCCCGAGCACAAAGCCGAGCCGCGCAAAGACGAGGAATAAGCCATGAGCCCGGTTGAGGTACTGGCCAGCCAGCTCAGGCCCGACCGGGGCTGGAAAGAACACCTCGAAGACGAGTTCCGCCAGCCCTACATGCAGGGCCTGGCGGATTTCCTGGCCGCCGAGGAACAGGCCGGCAAGGTCCTGTTTCCCGCCAGCCAGCACTGCTTCAACGCCCTCAACAGCACCCCGCTCGACAAAGTACGAGTGGTCATACTCGGCCAGGACCCCTACCACGGCCCAGGCCAGGCCCACGGTCTGTGCTTCTCCGTGCGCCCGAACGTGGCCGTTCCTCCCTCGCTGGTGAACATCTTCAAGGAAATCCAGGACGACCTGGGTATAGCGCCCCCCGACCACGGCTGCCTGCAACCCTGGGCCGAGCAGGGCGTGCTCCTCCTTAACAGCGTTCTTACTGTCGTCCAGGGTCAGGCCGGCGCCCATCAGGGCAAGGGCTGGGAAACGTTCACCGACAAAGTCATCGAAACCGTCAACCGGGAGCGCGAGGGGGTTGTCTTCCTGCTCTGGGGCAGCTACGCCAAAAAGAAAGGCCAGCACATCGACCGCCGCAAACACCTGGTGCTCGACGGCCCACACCCGTCACCCCTGAGCGCCTACCGGGGCTTCTTTGGTTGCCGGCACTTCTCAAAAGCAAACGACTGGTTGCAACAGCAGGGTAGGCCCACTGTTAACTGGGCGTTGCCAAGCAAAGCTGAGCTGATCGAAAGATACAAGAAGAGTTGAAAGGGTGGGGAAGAAGTGCCCTTCCGAGGTTTGATCGGTGTGGGGGCGGTGAGTCTTTCCCGACAGGAAAAGGTGTCTGAGCGCAGCGAGTTCTTTTCCCGAGGGAAAGACTCACCGCCCCCGCGCCAGCCGCCGAAAAGCGAGGGGGCAAGAAGTACTGGGGATTACTGAAGCAGCGCCATAGCCGCTTCCATCTGGGCGTTCAGATCTTCTTCCTCGCTCATGTCGATATTCGGATCCAACCCAAGACGATCAAACGCCGAGATCTTCGTCCAGTCCATCTCTGTCCACGGATGCTCCGAGCCTGCCACCAGTTGCAGATTGGCCACCATGACCAGATCCGCGTAATCGGCCGCTGGCACCTGCCGCTGGAGGTTGGCGTACTCCAGAGGCACGTTCTGAAGCTCCTTCGGGAAATCCCATTTCTTGAGAATGGTCGCGCCAATCTTCGGATGCAGCTCATCCACCACGTTATCCAGCATGATGCTGCTGATCTGGATGTCCTGGTCTTCCACATAGCGCAGAATCGGCAGCACCCCGATCAGGTGCACCAGCCCCGCCAGTGTCGCCTGGTCCGGCTTCAGCTTGGTGTAATGCTGGGCAAGCACGTGGCACACGCCGGCCACTTCGGTGCTGGTCTGCCAGGTGGCGCGCATGCGCTTGTCGATCATGTCCGAAGTGGCCTGAAACATCTGTTCCATCGCCAGGCCCATGGCCAGGTTGCTGGTGTAGGCCATACCCAGACGGCTTACCGCCATGTTCAGGTTCTCGATGGCCCGGCTGCCGCGAAAAAGGGGGCTGTTGGTCACCCGGATGATGCGCGCTGACAGCGCGGTATCGTTACTGATCACCTTCACCAGATCGGCAATCGATGAGTCGTCCGACTGGGCAATGTCCCTTACCTGTAGGGCCACTTCCGGAAGGGTGGGCAGCACCAGCTTGTCGGCTTCGATGGCGGCGGTGAGATCGGCTTTGATGGTTTCGACAATATTCGACATGGTCACTTGAGGTCCGCGTTTGGGTTCCGTGCAATGGCCGGACTGCGGCGGCCATTCGCCCGATAATCAAATATGTGAGCTACTTTATAGCAAAATAGCAAATTCTGGGCTCTTTGCCTGTCAACTTATGTATCTGATTGTGCGCTTTTTTCCCTTTCCGGCACCGGGTAGGGCAGCGGCATGGGGCGCAGGGTAATCTCCGGCTGTGCCTCCGGGTGCAGAGATTCCTCCGCCGAGTCATGCCGGACAACGGCCAGAAGCTCGCAACTGCCATCAGTATAGACAATTGACGTAACCACCTCGCCCACGGCCCGTTCGGCGGTTCTGAGCGCGCTTCCCGGTTCGGGAGCGGAGGTGCCCTCCATCCGGAAGCGGAAGAGACTCTTTTTGAGCTGACCGAGAAAATGCATGCGGGCGATCACCTCCTGCCCGGTGTAGCAGCCTTTCTTGAAGTGGACACCGCCGACATGCTGCCAGTTGAGCATCTGGGGCACGAAGGATTCCCGGGTTGCGGGCGTAAGCCTGGCCACCCCGGCGGCAATCTCCGAAGCCTGCCAGTCGGCGGCAGGTATGCGCAGCTCCGGCGTCAGGGCGGGCGCATCAGCACCGGTTTGCCAGAACTCGAAACGGGGACAGCCTTCGGCGGTCGGCTCAGACCGGATCAGGATGCCATTGTCCAGGGTGACGGAGTCACCGGGCTTGACCAGTTGGTCGAACTGATCGCCGGCGAGCGACTGAGGCAACGGGTTGCCGAGTATGCCGACAATGCGAATGTCGGCGGCTGCCTCCATACTGGTGCCTCGGAACAGCATCAGGTATTTGCGCAGATGCACGATATCGTCGTCTGCCAGATCGGCCGGAAAATCCATCAACACATCGGCGTCGGTTCGCACCATGCGGGTCAGGCAGTAGGCGCGACCCTTGGGGGTTGCGGCAGCGGCCCGTGGCGATCGACCTTCAACCACTTCGTTCAGGCTCTGGCTGAACTGCCCTTGCAGGAACTTGTCAGTGCCGGGTCCGCTGACCCGCACCACAACCCGGTCCTCGAGGAATGTCCAGCCGTGATCGGGCAGGGGAGAGTCGGCAACAGTGGGTGCCAGTGGGTCTGTGTCGGACATGGCGTGCTCCAGATTATGAAATCAGTTCGATGCTGGTCCCTGCGTACCCAGCCTCAGCCACATCCTGAGGCGACGGAAATCCGCTTCCGGGGCGTTGCCCGGGCAGCCCGGGCCGGAGGAAACAATAACGGCACTGTACGCTTGGAATCTGGTGCCGACCGGCCGGAGTTTCAAGAGTGCCAGGCGCGACCACAGGCGACTGGATGGCGCCGGGCGCACCGGTATCCGCCGGTGGTCACCGGTAACCACGTACAGTTGGCCCTGATCGACCAGCAATCCGGTCACTGATCGTTTCGTCAGCAAGGCGCCGCTGCACCGATATTGCAACACGGCACCGGCAAGGACGATAGGGACGGCGGTCAGAAGCCAGGGCTTGCCCTTCAGGGAGCCAATCAACAGGAAAACCAGCAGCACCAGCCAGGGAAGGCCTGCAATGACTCCTGCCAGCCGGGAGGGGGAAAGGCTCAGTTCAATCCGGCTGGACACGGCTGAGAATCAGATCAACCATACGTTGCAGGTCCGGGTCCTCGGGCCGACTTCGCTGCATGAACCACTCGAACATGTCGGTGTCCTCGCAGCTAAGCAGCTTCCGGTAGCGGGCCTGGTCTTCCGGGGCCAGTTCACGGTAGGCCTGCTCCACAAAGGGAATCAGCAGGACGTCCAGCTCCAGCATGCCGCGACGACTGTGCCACCACAGGCGGTTGAACTCGGAGTTGTCGGAAGGTGCAGTGGTTTCTGACATAGTCTTTACCATCGGATGGAATAAGTGGATCGGCACCGGTTCACGGTGAGAGAGTACGGTAGGTTGTCGGTACCAGTACGGTATCCCGCGCCTCATTTAGCAGTCCGGGATAGTCCAGCGTGTAGTGAAGACCCCGGCTCTCTCGCCGTTGCAGCGCTGAACAGATGATCAGGTCCGAGACCGTGACCAGGTTGCGAAGTTCCAGCAGGTCGTTGGTGACCCGGTAATTACTGTAGAACTCGCCGATTTCGGCCGACAGCAGATCGACCCGGTGCTTGGCCCGCTGCAGGCGCTTGGTGGTTCGCACAATGCCAACATAATCCCACATGAAGTGGCGCAGCTCGTCCCAGTTGTGGGAAATGACCACGTCTTCATCAGAGTCCCGGACCTGGCTTTCGTCCCAGTCCGGCGCCTGCGGGGGCGATGGAATGTCCGCCTCCCGGCGCGCAATGTCGGCGGCGGCAGCACGACCGTACACCAGGCATTCCAGCAGCGAGTTGCTGGCCATGCGGTTGGCGCCGTGCAGCCCGGTAAACGCTGCTTCGCCCACCACGTACAACTGGTTGATGTCGGTGCGGGCGCGCTCGTCACTCATGATGCCCCCGCAGGTATAGTGGGCCGCGGGAACCACGGGAATCGGCTCCCGGGTGATGTCGATGCCGAACCCTAGGCACTTCTCGTAGATGGTCGGGAAGTGGTGCTTGATGAAGTCCGCCGGCTTGTGGCTGATATCCAGCAGCAGGTGATCGGCACCCAGGCGTTTCATTTCATGGTCAATGGCCCGGGCCACGATGTCACGGGGCGCCAGTTCACCCCGCTCGTCAAACCGATCCATGAAGCGGGAACCATCCGGAAGTTTCAACAGGCCACCCTCGCCCCTCACTGCCTCGGTGATCAGGAATGATTTGGCGTGCGGGTGATACAGGCAGGTGGGGTGGAACTGGTTAAACTCCATATTGGCAACCCGGCAGCCAGCTCGCCATGCCATGGCAATGCCGTCGCCGGAAGCGCCGTCCGGATTGGTGGTGTAGCGATAGGCTTTGGAAGCACCGCCGGTGGCGATCACCGTAAACCTGGCGCGGAACAGCTCTACATGATTGTCTTTCAGATTAAGGATGTAGGCGCCCACACAGCGATTCCCGGGTAGCGCCAGCTTTCGGTTGGTGATCAGGTCTACGGCAACGCGCCCGGACATCAGTTCAATGTTGGGCCTGGCCTGGGCCTGGCTGGTCAGTGTGGTGGACACTGCGTGTCCGGTGGCGTCGGCGGCGTGGATAATGCGTCGATGGCTGTGGCCGCCTTCCCGGGTAAGGTGGTACTGGGCATCGTCGTCGCGGGTGAAATCCACGCCCGAATCGATCAGCCAGTCAATGCTTTCCCGACCGTGTTCCACGGTAAAACGCACAGCATCCTCGTGACACAGGCCGGCGCCGGCGTTCAGGGTGTCGGTAATGTGGTTTTCGGTGGAGTCCTGGTCGTCCAGTACCGCCGCAATGCCGCCCTGGGCCCACAGGGTGGCGCCACTGCTGATATCGGCCTTGCTCACTACGCAAACGCGCAGATGCTCCGGCAGATTCAGCGCGACGGTCAGGCCGGCAGCTCCGCTGCCGATAATGAGAACATCGTATTCGAAGGACTGTGGCATCGGGTCGTTATCGCGGGCCATAATGTGGACGTGTATTGAACTAAACTTTACGCGTGCTGTCTATTTGGCCTGACGGGGCAGGCCGCCGGAAAAGGTGGTTGACCCCACTCAATGAACGGAGGCCGGACAGCCGCAATGATCGAGAAACACCTGGTACAGGCCGGACAGTTGGCCATCAAATCCGAACTTCCCGGCAACCGGTCCATGACTGCTGATACAGATAAGGTACAAGGCGAACATCCCGAGAGCCAGACGGACCTGCAACTGGTTCGCAAGGTACGCAATGGCGATCGCGCTGCGTTCGACCTGCTGGTGGTCAAGTACCAGTCGCGGGTTGCTTCCATCATCAGCCGCTACGTTTACGATAGCCAGGAAGTCATGGATCTGACCCAGGAAACCTTCGTCAAGGCGTACCGCGCCATTGATCGTTTTCGGGGCGACAGCGCCTTCTATACCTGGCTGTATCGCATTGCCGTAAACACCGCCAAGAACTTCCTCGAGGCGCGCGGGCGGCGACCGCAGGGAAGCGCGGACTCGTCGGAGGCGGAAAACTTTGATGAGGGTTCCCGGTTGCGGGATACCGCCTCGCCCGAACGCCTGCTTCAGAGGGAGCAGCTCCAGAAGGAACTGAACAGGGCTATTGCGCAGTTGCCGGAAGAACTCCGGTCGGCGTTCCTGCTCAGGGAATACGATGGTCTCAGCTATGAGGACATCGCCGGCATACTCGAGTGTCCGATAGGAACCGTTCGCTCTCGAATTTTCAGGGCCCGGGACGCGGTAGACCGCCACCTTGGCCCCTTGCTTAATCATTCGGTGACGTAATTGAGGTTGCATCCCATGGATGATCGTCTCAGAGAAACACTGTCTGCCATGATGGACGACGAGGCTGATGAACTGTCAGTTCGCCGCTTGTTGTCCCATGACCGCCAGGACGAGGTGCGTACGCAGTGGCAACGCTGGCAGGATGTGCGCGATCTCATGCACGATACGCAGGTGCCTGTCGATCGCCTTGACATCAGCAAAGGGGTTCGGGAGGTTCTGGGAGGTCGCCAGTCGGACCTGGATCGCTCCGGGGCGGCTGCTGTTAATGCATCGACAAGACGCTGGCACTGGCCTGCCGTTGCCATGGTAGCCATGGCCCTGCTTGTGGGGTTTGGTGCCGGGGCCGGCTGGGATTCCTCCGCGACCGGATCGGTTCAGCCGGTGACTGCGGCCACTACCGACGCTGCCGCGCCAGAAGCGCCGGTTCCGGAAATCGCCCTGCAGGGTCTGGACGAGGAACAGTGGCAACAGATGAGCCGGTACCTGCTGGAACACGCGCAACACAACAGCGTCGGGGCTGGTCGCGGGGCGGTTGGCTATGCCCGACTGGTCAGTGCCAACGGCGGCGGATACTGAGTTCCCGGAGCGACAGAGAGTCCTATGTACACACCAACCGCCCATCGAAATTTCTGGTCAATGGCACTGCTCATTGTGTTGACGACCGTCGCTGTGCCGGTTTTCTCCGATGAACAGGAGGCCTCTGACTGGCTGAAGCGGCTGGGTCCGGCACTGAACATGACCTCCTATCAGGGCGTATTCGTCTACGCCCGCGGAGACAGTGTTCACTCCATGCAGATTGCCCACCGCTACCACAATGGTGTGGTGGAAGAACGGCTCGTGCTCCAGGATGGCGGTAACGGTGAGATTGTCCGCAAGGGCATGAACGTGGTGTGTGTACTTCCGGAGCGCGGTCGCGTGAAGCTCGACCAGGTGATTCCGTCAGGGCCCTTCGCAGAGGCGTTTACCAGCCAACTGGTTCCGGTCAGTCGCTGGTATCGGGCAGAGATGAAGGGAGAGGACCGGGTCGCTGGCTATGACGTGGTTTCGGTGGCCCTGAGTGCCCGGGATGCGTACCGCTACAGCCACCGTCTTTGGCTGGAGAAAACCACCGGTCTGCTGGTCAAGAGCCAGGTTCGTAACGCCGATGGCGAGGTTCTGGAGCACTTTCAGTTCACTAGCCTGAGAATCGGGAATGACATTCCGGACAGTGAGTTCGAGATTCGTACCGAGGGTCGCGAAATAGCGACCACCCTGGACGCCGGGAAGCCCGAGGTCTCCCAGGTCGGCCAGATGGACGGCTGGCACCTCGGTTGGCGACCGGACGGTTTCATGCCCGCAGCTGCACCTCGCTCGGGTAAGGGGCAAGCCGTGGCCTTTTCCGACGGGCTGGCCGCCTTCTCGGTGTTTGTCGAACCGGCGGGTCAGGTGGACATGCCTACTGGTGCCTCATTGATCGGAGCAACGACGGTATACATGCACCAGGTGAATAAAAGTGGCAGTGCGTTCCTGGTGACTGTGGTCGGTGAATTGCCGCCTCACACCGCGCGGCAGGTGGCCGAATCGGTTCGCATCGAGAACGCCGTCGCTGCCCGATCGGAGAGCCCATGATCACGGAAACCGGAAAGGTCATTGCCGAGAAAGGGGAGTGTGTCTGGGTTCAGACCATCCGTGCCAGTGCCTGCCAGAGCTGTGCCGCCCGCAGCGGCTGCGGGCAGCGCGTGCTCGCCTCGGCTACCGGTGGGCGGGCAAACCAGATTCTCGTGCCCAACTCGATCAATGCCCGGGTTGGCGATGAAGTAACCATCGGTATCGATGAGCGTGCCCTTCTGGGCGCCTCTCTGCTGGTCTACGCACTGCCACTCCTGTTGATGGTGGTGGCCAGTGTTCTGGGTCACCGCCTCAGCGGTGGCCAGGATGTACCGGCGATGATGGCCGCGGTCGTGGGCCTCGCCGCCGGCTTCTGGGGAGGACGTAAACTGCAAAGTCGGGTCGGCAGTCACTACGAGCCCCGTCTGGTTCGTGTGAACCGTATTACCTCCGCGAACTGTCCCTGAACCCTACGGTTTTTTAAGTTGAAAATTCCCTGGGTGATCCCAAAAACTACCGTCAGCGATGACAAAGAACTGGAGTTTATGATGTCAAGCAGAGCACACGTTGTTGAGCTGCCCTGGAATGCCCAGCCGCAGACCAGGACCATGGCTATGATGCTGGTTCTGAGCTTCCTGTTGCTGGTGGCCTGGAGTCAGCCGGGCTCCGCGAGAAGCCTTCCCGACTTTACCGAGCTGGTGGAGGAAAATGCCGGCGCGGTCGTGAATATCAGTACGACGACCGCCCCGAGAGCCAACACCTCGGGTAACCGGGGCATGCCTTTTGATGAGCGTCAGCTGGAGCAGCTCCCTGAGTTTTTCCAGGATTTCTTCCGCGGGCCCCAGTCGCCCTTTGGGGGCGGCCCCGGTCAGTCGCAGCCGCGCCGCTCCATGGGCTCCGGGTTCATTGTGTCCTCGGACGGCTACGTGCTGACCAACAATCACGTTGTGGAAGGTGCTGACGAGATCATCGTGCGCCTTAACGATCGTAGGGAGCTTCCCGCCACGCTGGTTGGTACTGACCCGCGCTCCGACATGGCCGTCCTGAAGATCGAGAACGGGGAAGACCTTCCGGTAGTCCAGATCGGGAAGTCTGAAGACCTGAAAGTTGGCGAATGGGTGTTTGCCATTGGGTCACCGTTCGGATTCGACTACACGGTAACGGCCGGTATCGTCAGCGCCCTCGGTCGGTCCCTGCCGTCTGAGAACTACGTTCCGTTCATCCAGACCGATGTTGCAATCAATCCGGGCAACTCGGGCGGGCCGCTGTTCAACCTGGACGGCGAGGTGGTTGGCATCAACTCCCAGATCTACACCCGCTCTGGCGGCTTCATGGGCGTGTCTTTCGCCATTCCTATCGACGACGCCATGAACGTGTTCCGCCAGATCCGGGACAAGGGCTCCGTTTCCCGGGGCTGGTTGGGTGTACTGATCCAGGAAGTCAATCGCGACCTGGCGGAATCCTTTGGCCTCAGCCGGCCGCGGGGTGCTCTGATTGCCGAGGTGATGGCGGATTCCCCGGCCCAGGCGGCTGGTTTGCAGGCCGGTGACATTGTTCTCAGCTACGACGGAGAGGAAGTCGAGCTGTCCTCCGATCTGCCGCCCATGGTGGGCCGGACGCCGGTCGGCGAGACAGCCAACCTGACGGTGCTGCGTGGTGGCAAGGAAATGGAGCTGCAGGTCGAGATCGGCCGTTTGCCGGAACAGGGCAGCCAACAGGCGTCTGCGCCCGCCGGTGACAGCAGCGGTCCCGCCTCTGCACCTCTGGGTATGACGGTAGAGCCGCTGCCTTCCAAGCTGGCCGAATCCCTCGGGGTTGAAAGCGGGGTGCTGGTCAATAATGTGGCCCGCGGCCCGGCCGCCGAGGCAGGCATTCGTCCGCGCGATGTAATCACCGAGATCAACCGCCAGAACGTGTCCTCGGTTGATGAGTTCCGGGAGGTGGTTCGCGGGTTGCCCGAGGGCAAGGCGGTGTCGGTCCGGATTGTCCGGGAGGGCCGTGCTCTGTATCTGGTGATGAAACCCTGACTGGCTGATCCCGAAGGAACCTGATTAGCAGCCCGTTTAACCAACGGGTGTTCGAGCCCCCGGGGGTGTCCGCGAGGACATCCCCGGGGGCTTTTGTTATACTCAGCCGGTTAAAAGAAGAATGAATGGCCAGGGAACGGACCAGAACCATGATGAACCGACAGGAAATTTCCCTCCGAAAACTTCTGGAATTCCGTCACGCCTGGGTGGCCTGGCTCGTTTTCCTGGTGTCCATCGGGGTGACCGTGCTGCTCTGGCAGGTGTCGATACGCCTGGTGGAGGATCGCACCGAAGCCCGGTTTCGCACCCAGTCCCTGCAGCTGAAATCCGCCATCGAGGAGCGTCTGCTGAACTATGAGCAGGTGCTGGCGGGTAGTGCCGGCCTGTTTGCGGTCGCCGGCGAGGTTTCCCGGGATCAGTGGCGAGAGTACGTCGACAAGGTCGATATCAACCGTTATTACCCCGGCATTCAGGGTATCGGTTATGTCCGTCGGATTGGTGTCCGACAGATGGCAGATCACATTTCATCGGTCCGGATGGAGGGTGTACACAATTACCTGGTGAATCCGCTCGGCTCCGGTCCTTACTACTACCCGATGGTCTACCTTGAGCCGGGCACCGAACGGAATCGACGTGCGCTCGGCTACAATGCCTTCAGCGATCCCATCCATCGTCGCGCCATGGAGCGGGCCCGGGATGAAGCAGTGCCCACAGTAACGGCAAAGGTGGTCCTGGTGCAGGAGGAGCTTGCCGAGGATCAGGCCAGCTTCCTGATGTACTACCCGGTGTTCCAGGGGGGCGACATTCCCGAGATCCGGGCCGAGCGACGGATGATGCTGGCCGGGTATGTGTTCAGTGCCTTCCGCATGAACAACCTGATCGACGGCATTGTGGGCCTGATTTCCCCGTTTCTGGACGTTCGCATCTACGATGCCGGTGTGGTCGCCCGGCAAAACCTGATGTACGGCTCCAACCTGGGCTCACTCGACAACGAGTTCAGCTTCGAGATGAGCCAGACAATCAGCCACGGGGGGCGGGAGTGGCTGTTGCAGACCCGTTCCACCCCCGCATTCGATTTCCTCGCCTCGGATCCTCGGCCGCCCATTGTGCTGGGGAGTGGGCTGGTGATCAGTGTTCTTCTGTGCCTGTTCGTGCTGGCGCTCATTCGTTCACGGCTGATGGCGCAGGTGAGCGCCGGGCGGTACCGGGCCATCACCGAAGGCGCCGCCAATGTCACCCTGGTGATGGACCGGGATGGGCAGCCCCTCTACGCCAGCCCGTCCAGTCTCGACATTCTCGGTTTCGAGCCGGACGAGGTGCAGGCGCTGGACTTCGAGCAGTTGGTTCACGGAGACGACTGGTCGCAGCTGCAGAAGGGTTTCGATGAATCCCTGGCCGCCCCTGGCAAGCAGATGCCGGTGACTCGCACCCGGATAAGGGACGCGGAAGGGCATTGGCGGGATATGGAAGGCACCTTCACTGCCATGCTCTCGGTGCCCGGGGTAAACGGTGTGGTGCTGAGCTTGCGTGATCTCACCCAGCTCAAGGCGGCCCAGTCCGAGCTGCATCGCCTGGCCTTCTATGATCCCCTGACCGGGCTGGCCAACCGGCAGCTGTTCCGCGACCGTCTGGAGCATGTGGTCAGTCGCTGCCGGCGCAGCGGCGAGCCCGCGGCGCTGATGTTCCTGGATCTGGATGGTTTCAAGCGTATCAACGACACCCTCGGCCATGACGCCGGCGATGAGCTTCTGAAGCAGGTGGCCCAGTGGCTCGTTGGTTGTGTCAGGGAAGAGGACTCCGTGGCCCGCCTCGGCGGTGACGAGTTCGTGGTGCTGCTGTCCCGCATCAGCGGCTCTGACGCCGCCGGCAAAGTCGCCGAAAGTATTCTGCGCAGCCTGTGCCAACGGATCCGGCTGAACGATCACGAGGTTGGCATCACCGTCAGTATCGGCATCACCATGCTCCCCCACGACAGTGAAGATGCCGGCACCCTGATGAAGTTCGCCGACCTGGCGATGTATCGGGCAAAGGAGTTGGGACGCAATACCTTCCAGTTCTTCACGCCGGCCATGAATATCAAGGCAGCCCGCCGCCTTTTGCAGCAGGAGGAGCTTGCCAGCGCCCTCGACGGCGAGCGCTTCGTGCTTCATTACCAGCCCAAGGTGGATCTGGTGACCGAGCGTGTAATCGGGGTTGAAGCGTTCCTGCGCTGGCATCATCCGGAGAAGGGGCTGGTGTCGGCCCAACAGTTCATCGGCCTGGCCGAGGAAACCGGCCTGATAGTCCGGCTGGGTGAGCTGGCGCTGCGCCAGGCCTGCATCCAGGTGCAGGCGCTGGAGCGCGCGGGTTTCGAGTCCCTCAGGATGGCGGTGAATCTGTCGGTTCGTCAGCTCACCGATACCGGTTTCCTCGACATGATCCGGCAGGTGATCACTGAAACCGGGGTGGCCCCGGAGCGCCTGGAACTGGAGATGCCGGCCGAGCTGCTGAACGAAGACCCCCGGATGCTTCGGGAACTGCTGGTGTCCCTGCACGACTTGGGGGTGTGCCTGATTCTCGACGATTTTGGTACCGGTTCCTGTTCCCTGGTGGCGCTGCAACAGTTGCCCCTGGATGTGATCAAGATTGATCATCGGTTTATTCGCGATATTCCCTACAACGTCAGTGCCACCGACGTTGCCTCGGCGGTCATCGCCCTGGCCCGCAAGCTCCACCTCACCGTTGTCGCCGAGGGCGTGGAAACGCCGCAGCAGTTGAGCTTCCTCAAAACCCATGGTTGCGCCCAGTGCCAGGGCAATCTGTTCAGCTATCCGCTGGATGAAGATGCCCTCATTGGCTTCCTGATTCGCCAGTACGAGCGGCCGCTCATTTCCTGATCATGGCAATGGCGGCCGGTAACCGGTAAAATCACGCCGTCCCCGGACCGCGGTCGCGGCCCCTCCGGGCTCAATCCTTCGTCTTTTTATGAGTATTCATCGTCTGTGACTGAACTGAGCCGAATCCGTAACTTTTCCATCATTGCCCACATTGACCACGGTAAATCCACACTGGCAGACCGTTTTATCCAGGTCTGTGGCGGCCTGACCGACCGTGAAATGGCCGAGCAGGTGCTGGACTCCATGGATCTTGAGCGGGAGCGCGGGATTACCATCAAGGCCCAGAGTGTCACGTTGAACTACAAGGCCCGAGATGGCCAGGTCTATAAGCTGAACTTCATCGACACCCCGGGACACGTGGACTTCTCCTACGAGGTGTCCCGCTCCCTGTACGCCTGCGAGGGCGCGCTGCTGGTGGTGGATGCCGGTCAGGGCGTTGAAGCCCAGTCGGTGGCCAACTGCTACACGGCGATTGAACAGGGCCTGGAAGTGGTGCCGGTACTGAACAAGATGGACCTGCCCCAGGCCGAGCCGGAGCGCGTGGCCGCGGAGATTGAGGACATTATTGGCATTGAGGCGGGTGACGCGGTGCGCTGCAGTGCCAAGAGCGGCATGGGCGTTGAGGACGTGCTGGAGGACCTGATCCGGAAGATCCCGCCGCCCAAGGGCGATCGCAGTGCTCCGCTGCAGGCGCTGATCATTGATTCCTGGTTCGATAACTACCTGGGGGTAGTGTCTCTGGTTAGGGTTACTGAGGGCTCTCTGAAAAAAGGCGACAAGATTGTCATTAAATCCACCGGCAAGGCCTGGAACGCTGACAAGGTAGGTATCTTCAATCCCAAACCCACCGACACCGATGTCCTCGAAGCTGGCGATGTTGGGTTTGTGGTAGCCGGCATCAAGGACATCCACGGAGCGCCGGTGGGCGATACCATCGTGCACCAGAAATTTGCCGAACAGACGCCCATGCTGCCGGGTTTCAAGAAGGTCAAGCCACAGGTCTACGCCGGCCTGTTCCCGGTCAGTGCTGACGATTACAACGACTTCCGGGACGCCCTGGAAAAGCTGACACTCAACGACGCGTCCCTGTTCTTCGAGCCGGAAAACTCCGATGCCCTCGGATTTGGTTTTCGCTGCGGCTTCCTGGGCATGCTGCACATGGAAATCATCCAGGAGCGGCTGGAGCGGGAATACGACATTGATCTGATCACCACGGCACCGACGGTGATCTATGAGGTGGTTACCAGGCAGGGTGAGACACTGTCGGTGGACAACCCCTCACGGCTTCCCGATATTGGTTCCATTGAGGAAATGCGCGAGCCGATCGTGGAAGCCAACATCCTGGTGCCCCAGGAGCATATCGGGAACGTGATTGCCCTGTGCGAGGAGAAACGGGGCATCCAGAAGAACATGCACTTCATGTCGACCCAGGTCCAGCTCACCTACGAGCTGCCCATGGCCGAGGTGGTGATGGATTTCTTCGACCGGATCAAGTCGGCCAGTCGGGGTTTTGCCTCGCTCGATTACCACTTTACCCGGTTCCAGACCGCCAATCTGGTGCGGTTGGACGTGCTCATAAACGGCGAGCGGGTAGATGCCCTGGCGCTGATCGTCCACAAGGAACAGGCCCACCACAAGGGGCGTCAGCTGATCGAAAAAATGAAGGAGTTGATCCCCCGGCAGATGTTCGACATTGCGATCCAGGCTGCCATCGGCAACCAGGTGGTATCGCGGGTGACCGTCAAGGCGCTGCGCAAGAACGTGACCGCAAAGTGTTACGGCGGCGATGTCAGCCGCAAGAAGAAACTGCTGCAGAAGCAGAAAGAAGGTAAAAAGCGTATGAAGCAGCTGGGTAACGTTGAGGTGCCTCAGGAAGCGTTTCTTGCCGTATTGAAAGTAGACAAATAAAAGGCTTCCTCGATGGATATCGATTTTCCCCTGGTTCTGGTGGTACTGACCTTTGCAACGGGTCTGATCTGGCTGGCGGACAAGCTGTTTCTGCGTGAACGTCGGATGGCGGCCTACCGCGCCAGTGGTGGCACTGCCGTGGATGCGGGCGAAGGCGCGGAATCCGAGGAGCCCAGGGAACCCTATCTGGTGGATCTCAGCCGGTCATTCTTTCCGGTGCTGGCCATTGTTCTGGTATTGCGATCGTTCCTGGTGGAGCCCTTCCAGATTCCCTCCGGCTCCATGTTGCCGACCCTGGAGGTAGGCGACTTCATCCTGGTGAACAAATACGCCTACGGCCTGAGACTGCCGGTGGTGGGCACCAAGGTGGTTGAAGTTGGCGACCCACAGCGTGGCGACGTCATGGTGTTCAAGTTTCCGGAAGACGGCGAGACCAACTACATCAAGCGGGTCATCGGCCTGCCCGGTGACCGGATCCGCTACCGTGACAAAAAGTTGTATATCAACGGCGAGCTTGTGGAAACCCGGTTCATTGCCCGGTTGCCACCGGTGGAATTGCGCCGGGAAGACCTGGGCCGGGTGGAGCACGATATCTTCCTCACCCTCGGGCAGCCCGGTGGCAGTGGCGAGGGCGAGTGGGTCGTGCCCGAGAACCACTATTTCGTAATGGGTGATAACCGCGACAACAGTAACGACAGCCGCTACTGGGGCACCGTCCCGGACGAGATGGTTGTCGGCAAGGCGTTTGCTATCTGGATGCACTGGAAATCCCTTACCAGTCTGCCATCCTTTGATCGTGTGGGCGGAATCGAGTAACTCGGACTATTCGGAGCGCAGTTGTAATGAAGAAAAACAATCTTTCCGGCCTCGGCCGTCAGCGCGGTGCGTCGGCCCTGACCATGATGGTCATGGTGCTGTTTTTTGGCGGTCTGCTGACCCTGGTGATCAAGCTCGGCCCTGCCTACCTCGATGACATCACCATTCAGGAGGCGCTGGAAAGCCTCGATGGCACAGAGGGGCTCTCGCAGATGGGACCTGCCCAGGTACGCACCCTGATCAACAAACGCCTGAGCGTGAATAACGTGCGTGGCTTTGATGCCAAGAATATCTCCGTTGAGAAAAACGGTGAGTTTGTGGTGATCAAGGTGGACTATGAGGTGCGCAATAACCTGTTCAGCAACGTGGACACGGTGGTCCACTTCAAGCACGAATACGAGATGAAGGGCAAGTGAGTTCGCAACCGGATCTGGATCAGTTACAGCGCCGCATTGGCTATCAGTTCAAATCGCCGGAGCGGCTGCTGCTGGCGCTTACCCATCGCAGTTACGGCAACCAGAACAACGAGCGCCTGGAGTTCCTGGGCGATTCCATCGTAAACATGGTGATTGCCGAGTACCTCTTCCTGCACTTTGAAAAAGCCCGAGAGGGACAACTGAGCCGCCTGCGCGCCCGAATGGTGAAGGGGGTGACACTGGCGGAGATCGGGCGGGAGTTTCAGCTCGGCAATTACCTGCGACTGGGCTCCGGTGAGCTGAAGAGCGGCGGGTATCGCCGGGAATCCATACTGGCCGACGCCGTGGAATCCATCATCGGGGCCATCTACCTGGACAGCGACTTCCATACCTGCCGGGCGCAGGTGTTGCGCTGGTTCGAGCACCGCCTGGAGAAGCTGGATCTGCAGGATACCCAGAAAGACCCGAAAACCCGGCTGCAGGAATACCTTCAGTCCCGACAGTTTCCTCTGCCGCGCTACGATGTGATTTCCGTGGATGGCGAGGCCCACAACCAGACCTTTCACGTGTCCTGTGCGCTCCCGTCCCTGGATCGGAAAACCACCGGCACCGGCAGCAGTCGCCGCGTCGCTGAGCAGCAGGCAGCCCGAAACGCCCTGAAAGAACTGGGCGTGGAGAATCAGTAATGAACGATATCACCCGTCCGGAGAATCCAGACAGCCGCTGCGGTTTTGTGGCCATCGTGGGCCGCCCCAACGTGGGCAAGTCCACGCTGCTGAATCACATTCTCGGTCAGAAGCTCAGCATCACCTCCCGCAAGCCCCAGACCACGCGCCACCAGGTGCTCGGCATCAAGACCGTCGGACCGGTACAGGCCATCTATGTGGACACGCCGGGCATGCACGAGGAGGAGCCACGGGCCCTGAACCGTTATATGAATAAAGCCGCTACCTCGGCATTGATTGATGTGGACGTGGTGGTGTTCGTGGTGGATCAACTGGCCTGGACCACCGCCGATGAACTGGTGCTGGAGAAACTCAGCCGTCTGACCTGCCCGGTGATCCTGGCGGTCAACAAGGTCGACAAGATTGAAAAGCGGGAAAGCCTGCTGCCGCACCTGGACATGCTTTCGAGGAAGCGTGACTTTGCCGAGATCATCCCGCTATCGGCATTGAAAGAGACTAATCTCGAACCGCTGGAAGAAGCGGTGGGCCGCTATCTGCCCGAGAGCATCCACTTCTACCCGGACGATCAGATCACCGATCGAAGCGAACGTTTTCTGGCCTCGGAGATCGTGCGCGAGAAGATCACCCGCCAGTTGGGGGCCGAGTTGCCCTATTCAGTGGCCGTGGAGATCGAGGAATTCAAGCGCCAGGGCAAGACCCTGCACATCTCCGCGCTGATTCTGGTGGAGCGGGAAGGACAGAAGAAAATCATCATCGGTGACAAGGGCGAGCGTATGCGTCGTATTGGCCAGGAGGCGAGGACCGATATGGAGCGGCTGTTTGACAGCAAGGTCATGCTCCGGCTCTGGGTCAAGGTCAAGCGCGGCTGGGCCGACAGTGACCGGGCCCTCAAGAGCCTGGGCATGAACGACCTCTGAGTCGCTGATGGCGCGGATGAAGGAGCCGCCGTCCCAGGAGCCCGCCTATGTTCTGCATCGCCGTCCATGGCGTGAAACCAGTCTGCTGGTGGACGTGTTTACCCTCAACCATGGCCGGATGACGGTGATTGCCCGTGGTGCCAGCAGCGCGAAAAGCCCCCTGAAAGCCCAGTTGCAGCCTTTCCAGCCCCTGATGCTGGACTGGGCCGGTCGGGGCGATCTGAAAACCCTGACCCAGGTGGATGTTCGTCATGGGCCGACGCTGATCCGAACCGTCGCCCTGTACAGTGGCCTCTACCTGAACGAGCTGCTCCAGCGGGTGCTCCCCGTCGCCGATCCGCATCCGACCCTGTTTGCCGCCTACATCGAGGCACTTGAGCAGTTGTCCCAATCCACTGACGTGGAGCCGGTGCTCCGGCATTTCGAACGGGCCTTTGCCAGCGCCCTGGGCTATGACTTTGCCTGGGATCTGGCCACGGATACCGGTCGGCCCGTCGAGCCCGGCGGCCAGTACTGTTATGATCCGGAGCAGGGCATTCTCGCGAACCCTGCACCCGGTGTGCGCCTGCAGAACCTTTCCGGGCAGATGCTCCTGGACCTGGCCGGCGGAGATTTTCAGTCTGACCCCTGCAGACGCACGGCGAAGCGGGTTATGCGTGTTTTGGTGGACTATCTTCTACAGGGGCGGCCCCTTAACAGTCGCAGCCTGTTCATGCACCTTCGGGGAGAATCTGATGAATCCTAGAGTACTGCTTGGCGTCAATATCGATCACGTGGCCACCCTCCGTCAGGCCCGCGGGACCCGGTATCCGGATCCGGTGCAGGCAGCCCTGCTGGCTGAGGAAGCCGGCGCGGATGGCATTACGATCCACCCGAGAGAAGACCGCCGGCATATTCAGGATCGGGACGTCCTGCTGCTCAAGGAAGTGCTGCAGACCAAGATGAATCTGGAGATGGCTGTGACCGATGCCATGCTCGCTTTTGCAGAACAGGTGCGCCCGGAATGCGTATGTCTGGTGCCGGAAAAACGCGAGGAGCTGACCACCGAGGGTGGTCTGGATGTGGACGGCCAGGAATCCCGGGTGGCCAAGGCGTGTGAGCGTCTGGGACGCATTGGCGCCGAGGTGTCCCTGTTTATCGATCCGGACCCGCTGCAGATTGATGCTGCTGTGCGCTGCGGTGCCCCAGTGGTGGAGTTGCACACCGGCGAATACGCCGAGGCTGAAACTCCGGAAGCCGTGGACGCCGCCTTCCGGACCATTGCCGAGGCAGTGGCCTATGCCCGCAAGAAGGGGTTGGTGGTCAACGCCGGCCACGGTTTGCATTACCACAACACCGAACGGGTGGCCGCCATTGCCGGCATCAATGAACTCAATATCGGCCATGCCATCGTTGCCCGGGCGGTATTCACCGGGCTCAAGGATGCGGTCAGGGACATGAAGGCGATCTTGGATCAGGCCCGTAACAGGGCCTGACCGCGCCCGGGGAGGGTCAGCTGGTCTCGGCTGCCTGATGACGCTCGCGGAACAGTTGTTGCCAGTCGGTCTGGTCGCTCCAGATCTGCAGCCGTTCCATGGCGGATAGCAGCTGGTCCTTCTGGTGCTCGAGATCCGCAGCGGAACACTTGATGGCCGTTTCCAGCCGATTGGCCGAGGCCCGCAACTCCGGCACACCGCAGTAACGGGTAGCGCCATGAAGCTTGTGCACGCACTCGAGTAGTTCGTCCATCCGTTCAGCGCTCCATAATTCCGGAATCCGCTCCCGGTCGACGTGCACCTGCTCCAGCAGCATGCTGAACAGTTCCTCGGCCAGATCGGCCTTGCCCGCAGCCAGCTGGATGCTCTCGTCAACACTGACGCAATCCTGCTGAAGCTTTCGCGTGGATGGGCGCAAGGCCCGACGGGTGTCGCGAATTTCCGGTACCTGAATCCGGCCCGTGGTAGCGGCGCCGGGACATACGTAACCGGTGTACTCGTGAATGATGTCGTTCAACTGGCCGCTGCTAATGGGTTTGGCCATATAGCCGTCAAACCCTTGCCGGGTGAGCCGGTCCTGTTCTTCGGCCAGTGCGTGGGCGGTCAACGCGATAATCGGCGTGCGGTGATTGCCGGTGTCCATCTCGCGAAGTCGGGCGGTGGTTTCAACCCCGTCCATACCTGGCATCTGCAAATCCATGAACACCAGATCAAACGGTTTCTGTCGTGCCTTGCTGAGCGCCTCGAACCCACTCGACGCGCCCTCTGCCTCAAGCTGGCAGTCGGTAAGAAGGGTCATTACAAGCTTCAGGTTAGCTTCGTTGTCGTCGACGGCCAGAACCCGTGGCACCGGGCTGCCGGTCAGGCGTTTGCCTGGTACTTCCCGTTCCTCGGGTAGTCGCCCTCCCGTGTTGATGCCGTGCACCAGTAGCAGCAGCTCGTCGTACAGCGCGCCGCGACATACCGGCTTGGTGAGATGCCCACTGGCCAGCCCGGACAGCGGTGTGTCGTGGGTTTCCAGTGTCGGTGTCAGCAGCAGGGTACGGCAGTCTCGCTCGATTTCCAGGGTGCGCACCAGCCCACAGTATTGGCTTGAGTTCAGCAGGTGGCGGGTGATACCGATGATGGCCAGCGCATAGCCGGTCTGACTTTTCTGGGCTTCCTCTATCTGTTCCTGCAGCGCACCCGGTGAGGCTACGCGGTCCACCACCATGCCCCAGTCACGGAGCAGATGTTCCACCGCCAGCCCGGTGGTTTTCTGTTGTTCGAGGTAGATCACCCGTTCGCCCCGCAAGGCGTCTCTGGGGGCAACCGCCTCGCCCGTGCTGGTAAGCTCGGAAGTGAGTGTGAACCAGAACGTGGAGCCCTTGCCAAGTTCGCTTTCCAGACCGATCTTGCCCCCCATCTCTTCCACCAGGCGCTTGGAAATGGCCAGACCAAGACCGGTGCCACCGTATTGTCGGGCCGTGGACGCATCGGCCTGGCTGAAGGCGTTGAACAGCGACTGCTGCTGTGCCCTGGACAGACCGACGCCAGAATCCGAGATGCTCAATCGCAGAGTGACCTGGTTGGACTCGGTATCTTCTTCCTCCAGGCTGGCCCTCAGCACCACTTCGCCTGTCTGGGTGAACTTGATGGCGTTGTTGACCAGGTTGGTGATCACCTGTTTTACCCGAAGCGGGTCGCCCATGATGTTGTCTGGCACATCGTTGTAGACCAGCGGTACGAGATCCAGATTCTTGCTGTGGGCCGCCGGGGCCAGCATCACCATCACCTCCTCGACAATGTCCCGGAGCTGGAAGGGCACCCGATCGAGAATCAGCTTGCCCGCCTCGATCTTCGAGAAGTCGAGAATATCGTTGATGATGGTGAGCAGAATCTCCGACGATTTGCGGATGGTGCTCAGGTGGTCCCGCTGCTGCCGGGGCAGGGGGCTTTTGAGCAACAGCTCGGTGAACCCGATGATACCGTTCAGCGGGGTGCGGATTTCGTGGGACATGTTGGCCAGGAATTCGGATTTGATGCGGCTGGCCTCCAGCGCTTCCTTTCTGGCAAAGTCCAGCTCGATGTTCTGGATCTCGATGGTTTCCAGGGTTTCCCGGAGGTCCTCGGTGGCCTGATCGATGTTCTGCTGCATCTCGGCCTGGGCTTTGCTCAGCTCCTCGGCCATGGCATTGAGGCCGGATTCCAGCTGCTCGAATTCCGGGCCGGCCCCTGTGTAAACCCGGGTGTCCAGTTTACCTTCCTTGAACTTCGCCACTGCCGCGTTCAGTTCGAACACCGGGTTGGTGAACGCACGGCTCAGCCGCAGGGCGATCACCAGGCTGATGAGAACGCCGGCGAGCACCAGCAGCAGTGAGATCAGCAGGGCTTTGTAGGTTTCCTTTTCGGTCCGGATGTGGGACATCTCCACCACCACCCAGCCCAGGGGTTCGCGCAGGCCGGACATGGACTGGCGAGCATCCGGATCCAGCATGTTCTCAATCATCAGATCCTGGAGGAATACCGGCGTGACAAAACGGGTGCTGTCCTGGCGGGAAACCCGTGTGGCCTGTTCCGCGTTCAGTTCACTTGCCTGGATCGTGTCCGAACTGCCCGGGCCGGTGTGCAGCAGGCGCGAGCCATCGCTGCCAAAGAAGGTTATGGAGCGGACATCCTGTTCCTCGAGCAGGGCGTTGGAAAGGCTGCTTAGCAGACTCCGGTTGGCGGTGAACAGGCCGTATTCGGAGCCGGCCGCCAGTTGCCGGGAGAGAGATTCGCCCCGATCCCTGAGCAGGCTCTCGATGTTGTTGACCCAGCTGTAGGTAAAGAAAAGTCCCAGCATCAGCGTGGTCAGCAGGGTGGGAACCAGAGTTACCACCAGAACTTTCTTGCGAATGCCCCAACGTCGCATACGGTGTTCCTGAGTCAATACTTTGCCCCGCAACCGGTGCGGAGTACGTCCCTGTGAAGAATAGTTGATCCGGAGGCGGATAACTGTGGTATCAGTCCCGGCTGCGCCAGATAATGCCGGCGGTTATAGCCGTCGGTCATGGATATAGCGAGAAGCTGTATTGGGAGACCGGCGTCATTACGCGTATCATGCGAAGCCAAAAGTGTACCACAGGGTAATCCTATGCATTTTCCCACCATTGAAGATTTTGTTGGCCATACCCCTCTGGTTCGCCTGCAGCGTCTCCCGGGTGATACCAGCAATGTGATTCTGGCCAAGCTGGAGGGCAATAACCCGGCCGGCTCGGTGAAGGATCGGCCGGCCATCAGCATGATCCAGGAGGCCGAGCGCCGGGGTGAGATCAAGCCCGGCGACACTCTGATTGAAGCGACCAGCGGCAATACCGGTATCGCCCTGGCCATGGCTGCGGCGATCAAGGGTTACAGGATGGTTCTGATCATGCCCGCCAACATGAGCGAGGAGCGCCGGGCGTCCATGCGGGCCTACGGTGCGGAGATTGTCACGGTTACCAAAGAAGAGGGCATGGAGACAGCCCGTGACCTGGCCCTCAAAATGGAAGCCGAAGGTAAGGGCAAGGTACTCGACCAGTTCAGCAACCAGGACAACCCCCTGGCCCACTACCGCACAACGGGCCCGGAGATCTGGGAGCAGACCGGCGGCCGGGTCACCCATTTCGTCAGCTCCATGGGAACCACAGGCACCATCATGGGAGTGTCCAGGTACCTGAAGGAGCGCAATCCTGATATCCGGATTATCGGGCTGCAACCAAAGGAGGGCGCCTCCATCCCCGGCATCCGGCGC
Organism: Marinobacter gudaonensis; assembly: GCF_900115175.1. Lineage (NCBI taxonomy): Bacteria > Pseudomonadati > Pseudomonadota > Gammaproteobacteria > Pseudomonadales > Marinobacteraceae > Marinobacter > Marinobacter gudaonensis. The sequence goes on along the minus strand of NZ_FOYV01000002.1, from coordinate 156,490 downwards.
TGGCCCGAAGCCTACCTGCCGAAAATCTACGACGCTACCCGGGTCGATCAGGTGCTGGATATCGGCCAGGAAGAGGCTGAGAACACCATGCGCGCCCTGGCCTCTGAAGAGGGAATCTTCTGCGGCGTGTCTTCCGGCGGTTCCATTGCGGCCGCGCTGAAGCTTTCACAGCAGGTTGAAAACGCCATTATCGTGGCCATTATCTGTGACCGTGGCGACCGGTACCTGTCCACCGGCGTGTTCCCCGGCGCCTGAATTCTTTTCAAGAGAACCCAGTATGAGCAGACGACGCAGGAAGGTTCTTCCCAAAGAGCCCGTGCGCTGTGAGATTGAAACCCTGAGCCATGATGGCCGAGGTATCGCCCGCCAGGATGGCAAGACCCAGTTCGTTGACGGTGCCCTCCCCGGGGAAACTGTGATCGCGAAAGTGGTCTCCAGCCGCAGCAAATTTGACGAGCTGCGCACCCTGGAGGTGCTGGAGCCGGCCGCAGATCGCCAGACTCCGCCCTGTGAGTTCGCCGACCTGTGCGGTGGCTGCAGCCTGCAGCACATGAGTGGCGATGCCCAGATCCGGTTCAAGGAAAATACCCTGCGTGAGCATTTTGCCCATTTCGGGGGCATTGAGCCGGAGCAGTGGATTGAGCCGCTGCGTTCGGAAAACAGCCTTGGCTATCGCCGCAAGGCGCGTCTGGGTGTCCGCTACGTCAAGGCCCGTGAATCCGTGCTGGTGGGGTTCCGGGAAAAGCGCAACAGCTTCCTGACCGATATCGACCGCTGCGTGGTCCTGGATCCCCGGATCGGTGAGCGCATCCTGCCACTGCGCAATCTGCTTCATGACCTGGAGGCCTTCAGCCGAATCGCCCAGGTGGAAGTGGCCTGTGGTGACGATGTGGCGGTGATGGTGTTCCGTAATATGGACGAGCTGTCCGCGAGCGATCGCGAGAAGCTGATTGCCTTCGGTCAGGCCCATCAATTGCATATTTACCTGCAGCCGAAGGGCCCTGACACCGTCCACCGGATCTGGCCGGAGTCTGCCGGCCCGCAGGACGAGCGGCTGAGCTACCGGCTGGAGGAGTTCGACCTGACCCTCGCGTTTCATCCCATGGACTTTACCCAGGTCAATGCAGGCATCAACCGGGCCATGGTACACCGGGCTGTGGAATGGCTGGATGTGCAGCCTGATGACCGCGTGCTCGACCTGTTTTGCGGGCTGGGCAATTTCACACTGCCGCTGGCTCGCAAGGGTGGCCAGGTCGTAGGCGTTGAGGGTGACGAGACCATGGTGGTCCGGGGCCGTGAGAACGCGGAACTGAACGGTCTGGAGAATGTCACCTTCCACGGCGCTGACCTGCATGGGGATTTTACCGGGCAGAGCTGGGCGAGGGAGGGATTCGACAAGATCCTGATTGACCCCCCTCGTTCCGGCGCCGAGGACATCTGTAAATACCTGACCGCTTTCGGAGCCAGGCGGATTGTCTACGTTTCCTGCAATCCGGCAACCCTGGCCCGGGACGCTGGGGTTATGGTGCGCAACGGCTACCGGCTGAAACGGGCCGGTGTGATGGATATGTTCCCGCACACCACCCATGTGGAATCGATTGCACTGTTTGAGCGCGACGCTGTCTGACGGGCTTGCTGAGAGGATAACGGCCAGTCAGGGATGGCTGAGCAAATCATCAGGAACAACAAGACTGATATGGTAAAAGTTCGAGAAGACTACGCGATGACCGGCGATGGTCAGGTGGACATCGAGGGCTGGGTAAACCAGATTGCCTCTCAGACTCACCTGGACAACCCGGACCAGTTCCGGCGCGCCTGCGAGAAAGCCGCCGAAATTGACCTGCAGGCATTTCGGGAGGACCGCCTCTGGGCGCCAGGGTCCAGCAGCTTCCGCATTGGCATTGAAATGGCCCAGGTGCTGGCCGAGCTGCACCTTGATCAGGCCAGCCTGGTGGCTGCCATCCTTTACCGCGCCGTACGGGAAGAGCGGGTGTCCCTGGAGGAGATACGCAAGGCGTTCGGTGACGAGGTGGCCGGCCTGATCAACGGCGTTCAGCAGATGGCGGCGATCTCCTCCATCCACCATCCTCTCAAGGGCAACGTATTAGGGCAGAGCGAGGGCCAGCTGGACAACGTCCGCAAGATGCTCGTGACCATGATCGACGACGTCCGGGTTGCCCTGATCAAGCTTGCCGAACGTACCTGCGCCATCCGGGCGGTGAAAAATGCCCCTGAAGAAAAACGCATGCGCGTGGCCCGGGAAGTCTTCGACATCTATGCGCCACTGGCGCATCGCCTGGGCATCGGCCACATCAAGTGGGAACTGGAGGATCTCTCGTTCCGTTACCTGCACGACTCGGCCTACAAGAAGATTGCCAAGCTGCTTGATGAGAAGCGTCTTGACCGGGACAGCTACATCAAGCGCGTCATCGAGACCCTGCAGACTGAACTGAAGGCCTATGGCATTGAAAGTGAGCTTACCGGCCGGGCCAAACATATATACAGCATCTGGCGGAAGATGCGGCGCAAGGGCATCGACTTCTCCCAGGTATACGATGTGCGTGCCGTCCGCATTCTGGTACCGGAAGTGCGCGACTGCTACGCGGCCCTGGGTATCGTGCATACGCTCTGGCGTCATATCCCCAACGAGTTTGACGACTACATCGCCAACCCCAAGGAGAACGGTTACCAGTCCCTGCACACTGCCGTGATCGGGCCTGAGGGCAAGGTGATGGAGGTCCAGATCCGTACCCACAAGATGCACGAGGAAGCAGAGTTGGGGGTGTGTGCGCACTGGCTCTACAAGGGCACGGACAAGGGCAACAAGTCCACCGGTTACGACGCCAAGATCAATTGGCTGCGCCAGGTTCTGGAGTGGCAGGAAGAACTGGGGGATCTGTCCGGGCTGGCGGACCATCTCAAATCCGACGTGGCCTCCGACAGGGTCTATGTGTTCACCCCCGAGGGTCACGTGGTGGACCTGCCCCAGGGTGCCACCCCGGTGGATTTCGCCTACCGGGTACACACCGAAATTGGTCACGCCTGCCGTGGCGCGAGGGTGAACAGTCGCATCGTGCCGCTGACCTATCCCCTGAAAACCGGCGACCAGGTGTTCATCCTGACCTCCAACAACCCGGCGCCCAGCCGCGACTGGCTGAACCCGAGCCTGGGCTACATCCAGACCTCCCGGGCCCGGGCCAAGGTGACCCACTGGTTCAAACAACAGGATCGTGGCCGCAATATCTCTGACGGCCGGGCCATTCTGGAAGACGAGTTCAAGCGCCTGTCACTGTATGACGTGGATCTGGGCGAGCTGGCGGAGAAGGTGAACTATCACGGCGCCGAGGACATGTTTGCCGCGATTGGCGCCGGTGATCTTCGCCCCACCCACGTGGCCAATGTGGCCCAGCAGATGCTGGAGCCCAAGTCCGAGCAGTTGGATCTCAAGCTGACGACGGCGCGGCGTAAACCATACGATACCGAATCGGATATCCAGATTGTCGGTGTCGGCAAACTGAAAACCCAGGTGGCCAAGTGCTGCAAACCCCTGCCCGGTGATGCCATCGGTGGTTACATCACAGTGGGACGGGGAGTGACGGTGCACCGCCAGGACTGTCTCACTTTCCTGAATCTGCGCGAGTTCGAGCCCAATCGGATCATCGAGGTGAGCTGGGGTGGTCGGCCGGCTGCGGTCTATCCGGTGGATATCGAGATAGAAGCCTACGACCGGTCCGGCCTGCTGCGGGACATTACCCAGGTACTGTCGTCCTCCAAGAGTGACGTGCTGGCGTTGAATACCCTCAGCAACAAGGATGAGAACACCGCCACCATGACGGTCACCGTGGAGATTTCCAGTCTGGAACAACTGGCTCGGCTGCTGGCGCAGATCCGCAACCTGCCCAACATTATCGACGTAAGGCGAAAGCGGGGATGAGATACACCATCGAGGACCTGAAAACGCTGATGGCGCGCCTCCGGGATCCGGAGACCGGGTGCCCCTGGGACACCAAACAGTCCTATCGGACCATCATGCCTCATACGCTGGAGGAAGCCTACGAAGTGGCGGACGCCATTGAGCGGGAGGACTATCCGCACCTGAAGGACGAGCTGGGGGATCTGCTGTTCCAGGTGATTTTCTATGCCCAGCTGGGTCGTGAAGATGGCCACTTCGATTTCGATGGTGTGGTGGATCATCTGGTGCGCAAGCTGGTACGCCGGCACCCCCACGTTTTTCCAGAGGGAACCCTGGACAGTCGGATCGACCCGGATAACCGGCCCGATGAGGCCTGGATCAAGGAAAGCTGGGAAAGGATCAAGGCGGAGGAACGGGCCATGAAGCCGGCTCCGGATGCCGAAGCGGCTGCCAGTCGGCTGGATGGCATTGCCCGAACCCTGCCGGCCATGGCCCGGGCCGAGAAGCTCCAGAAGCGGGCTGCTCGCCACGGCTTTGACTGGCCCGAGATTGGCCCCGTGTTCGACAAGCTGCACGAGGAAATCGACGAGCTCAAGGAAGCGTGGCAGGCGGCGCAGGCCGGAAGCGGCGATCCGGATGCCGTTGAAGACGAATTGGGTGACCTGCTGTTTGTTTGCGTCAATCTGGCACGGTTCATGAAGGTGAATCCTGAGCAGGCCCTGAATCGCACCAATCACAAGTTCGATGCCCGCTTCCGGGCCATTGAACGTGTGCTGGAGCAGGAGGGGCGTGACATGGACGAAGAATCGCTCGAGGCGCTGGATGCCGTCTGGCAGGCGGTCAAGGGTGTCGAGCGGGAGGGCGGGGGCCGCCCGTGACGGGGGTCCGGTAAGTACAATCCGTTACCAATTTCCTTGCCCCCGAACCGACGGCTTCGTCTACACTTCCGGAAACGGATGCACAGATGCAGTGCGCCGTACGCCAGCGAAAAGATGCAGGAGTGAAGGCACCATGAAGATCAAAGATCTGGTCAACTACTGGGACAAGCATGCACGCGGTCGGCTTACCCGAGACGCCTATTTCATGGCGTTGTCTGACCAGCATCACAAACGTCTGGAAAAGCTTGCGGCACTCTACCCGATGAAATCGCCGCAGGATCTGATGCGCGACCTTATCTCTGCCGCACTGGATGAAATGGAAACCAGCTTTCCCTACGTTCAGGGCACCAAAGTGGTGGCCTACGACGAAGACGGATTCGAGATCTATGAGGACCAGGGGCTGACACCGAAGTTTGTCAGCCTGAGCCAGAAGCACATCCAGCGGCTCAAGGCCCGGCAGTTGGAGTCGGTGGCCTGACGGGCAGGGGGCTGCCCGTCACCGCTTACTTGTCTTTCCCTTCCAGTTTGTCCTTCAGCGGGCTCTGGCGAACGAGATCGTCCAGGGCCGCGCCAATCATATCGTTCAGAATGTCGCTTTCGCTGCGGTCGGGGTAGAGTTCGGCCAGCGCGGCAACCCGAGCGGCGTCCTCCAGAGGCAGGCGGAGATTGTAGTCGTGGGTGCGCTCCACAGGCTCTTTTTGCTTTTCCCAGTGCTTGGGCAGATCGGTTACCTTCATGTTGGCTCCTTACGGCTACTCGCGGCTACAGGCTTGAATCGCCAATAGACTTTCTCGTCGTTTCCTTAGTATCGTAAGTTTACTTTGCCTCCGTCAATTCAAAAGGACGTCAATGTGACTGAGCTACACCCCGATCTGCGAGAGAATGTCCGAATGCTGGGCGAGTTGCTCGGCCAGAGCATCCGCCGGTACCCCGGCCAGGACTGTTACGAACTGATCGAGGAGATCCGGGCCGCCGCCAAGGCAGACCGGCGCCAGGAGAGCGGCTCCGGTCAGCGGCTGGTCAATCTTCTGGGCAAGCTCAGCGACGACGAACTTCTCCCGGTTACCCGGGCCTTCAACCAGTTCCTGAACCTGGCCAACCTGGCTGAGCAATACCACGGCATCCGTCGCAAGCGCGGTCACCAGTCCGATCTGATGGTGGAATCCCTCAGTGAGGTGTTCGGCCGCCTGAAACACGGCGGTATCAGTGCCGAGGAGCTGCACCAACGGGTGTCCGATTTACGGATCGAGTTTGTCCTGACTGCGCACCCCACCGAAGTGGCCCGCCGAACCTTGATCATGAAGTACGACGAGATGTCCGATTGCCTGGCCAGGCTGGACCATGAGGATTTGATGCCGGCGGAGCGGGACGAGGTGGTCGACCGACTGGCCCAACTGGTCACCGAGGCCTGGCACACCGACGAGATCCGGCACGAACGGCCAACGGCGGTGGATGAAGCCAAATGGGGCTTTGCGGTGATTGAAAACAGCCTCTGGCAGGCCCTACCCCAGTTTCTGCGCAGTCTGGATCTCTCCCTTGAGGAAGCTACCGGCAGTGGGTTGCCCCTGGGGGTATCGCCCATCCGTATTGCCTCCTGGATGGGGGGCGACCGGGATGGTAACCCCAATGTGACCCATCAGGTGACCGAACGGGTGTTTCTGCTCGGCCGCTGGATGGCGGCGGACCTGTACCTGCGGGATATTCAGGCCCTGCGGGCTGAGCTTTCCATGTGGCAGGCCAGCGATGAACTCAGGGCGGTCGTTGGCGATGCCCGGGAGCCTTATCGCCAGGTGCTGGCGGACCTCCGCGAACGCCTGATGCGCACCCGGGACTGGGCTGAAGCCAGTGTCAATGGCGAATCCGCCGACGCCTCCGGCATTCTGTTCGAGAACGAGGACTTCACCGGTCCTCTGGAGCTCTGCTACCGCTCCCTCGTTGAGTGCGGCCTGGAGACCATTGCCAACGGTCCACTTCTGGACACCATTCGCCGGGCCCACACTTTCGGTCTGCCGCTGATACGCCTGGATATCCGTCAGGAGGCCTCCAGGCACGCGGAAGCAGTGGCGGAAATGGTGGATTACCTTGGGCTCGGGGATTACCTGTCCTGGTCGGAGGCGGAGCGCCAGGCCTTCCTGGTGAAGGAGCTTCAGGGTCGGCGGCCGCTTGTGCCGCGTAACTGGGAGCCTTCTGATCCGGTTCGGGAAGTACTGGCCACCTGCGAAGTGGTCGCCCGTCAGACCCCCGAAGCACTTGGCTCCTACGTGATCTCCATGGCCAGCAAGCCATCCGACGTGCTCAGCGTGATCCTGCTGCTGCGCGAATCGGGCATGAAATTTCCTATGCGGGTGGTGCCCCTGTTTGAAACCCTGGATGACCTGCGCGGTGCGCCGGACAGCATGGCCGCCCTGTACGAGGTTGAATGGTACCGGGAGTACTGCCAGGGGCGGCAGGAAGTGATGATTGGCTATTCGGATTCCTCCAAGGACGCCGGCCAGTTGATGGCCGCCTGGGCCCAGTATCAGGCTCAGGAACAACTGACCCGGGTGGCCAACGAATATGGCGTGCACCTGACCCTGTTCCACGGCCGCGGCGGTACCGTGGGTCGCGGAGGCGGTCCCGCCAACCGCGCCATCCTGTCCCAGCCGCCGGGGTCTGTGAACGGCAGTTTCCGGATCACCGAGCAGGGCGAGATGATCCGGTTCAAATTCGGTCTGCCCAGGCTGGCGGTCCAGAGTCTCACCCTCTACACCACGGCGGTTATTGAAGCCACCCTGGCGCCACCTCCGAAACCCGAGGACAACTGGCGGGAAACCATGGACTGGCTCACCGAGCGGTCCCTGAAAGCCTACCGGGATGTGGTTCGTGAAAATCCGGATTTCGTGCCCTATTTCCGGCAGGTAACACCGGAGCAGGCCCTGGGCAAACTGGCTCTGGGCAGCCGCCCGGCGCGCCGCAAGGCTGCCGGCGGCGTAGAGAGCCTGCGCGCGATCCCCTGGATCTTCGCCTGGACCCAGATGCGCCTGATGCTGCCCAGCTGGCTGGGTAGTGATGTGGCGCTGGAAGAAGCGGCGAGGGACAACCGGCTGCCGGTGCTGCGGCAAATGATGCAGGGCTGGCCGTTTTTCCGCACCTATGTCGATATGCTGGAAATGGTTCTGGCCAAGGCCGACCTGCGGATTGCCAGCTACTATGAACAGACACTGCTGGATGATGACCGGCTCAAGTCACTTGGTGAGAGCCTGAGGGTTCGCCTGCAGGGCTGCATTCAGCGGTTGCTGGAACTCAAGGAGCAGACCGAGCTGCTTGAGGATGAGCCTGTGTTCGCTCATTCCATGAAAGTGCGTAACCCCTACACGGACCCACTTCATTATCTGCAGGCGGAGCTGCTCCGCCGGGATCGCGATAGCGAGGGTAAAGGTGAGGTGCCCGAGCTGGTTGAGCGGGCCCTGAAGGTGACCATGGCCGGTATTGCCGCAGGCATGCGCAACACTGGCTGAGTATTGACAGCAGGGGCCGGAGGAACCGGCCATTGACCATTTTTGACAGGAGCAGGGTGTGGCACTGGCAGCGCGTTTGGATCATTTCTTTGCCCGAAAAGGGCTCAATTACCGGGAGCTGCCGATCGATCAGGTCACCAGCCTCGACGCTGCTGTTATTGCCTCCGGGCTGAGCCAGAAGCAGATCATCCGGGCAACCCTGCTGATCGACATCAGCGGCGTGGTGATGGCCGTGCACCGATTCGACAGTTCCCTGGATCCCGATGCGGTTCAGCAGCTGACCGGCCGACGCCTGCAACCCCTGACCGCCCGCCAGACCATGCGCCTGTTCGGGGACTGCGACCCGGGTTTCACGCCGCCGATCGGGCAGGCCTACGACCTGGCGGTTATTGTTGATGAAGATGTCATGCAGGCGGAAAACGTGGTGTTCACCGGGGGTACAGACCATTCCCTGGTGGAAATGACGGGCCGTGATTTCCGGCTGGCGCTGGCCGGCGCCAGGGAAGGCCACCTGGTTATTCGGGGCCCGGGCAATGGCGCCCGGGAAGCACTGACTCTGGAAGAGGTGGCCGACAAGCTACAACGGCTGTATCGCTTGCCCCCCATGCCGGCACTGGCCCTTCGTATCCTGAGGCTAACCGCCAATACCGATGCCACCGCGCGGGAGCTGGCCGAGCTGATCGAGTTCGACCCGAGCCTGACCGCCCAGATCATGCGCTACGCCCGCTCCGCGCTGTTCAACTATCCTGGCCAGATTCACTCGGTACAGGAAGCCGTTACCCGGGTTCTCGGATTTGACCGGGTGGCCCATATTGCCCTGGGTATTGCCTCCGTGCGCGCCTTCGATGTGCCCCGCAAGGGCATGTTGGGCATGGACAGTTTCTGGCGCCATTCCCTGTATTGTGCGTTCCTGTGCCAGAGTATTGCGCCGCGCTGTGGCGCCGACAAGGGGCTTGCCTACCTGTGTGGTCTGTTGCACAACTTCGGGTTGTTGCTGGTTGGCCACCTGTTCCCCGCCGAGTTCGACGAGCTCAATCAGCTCCGGGAGGCCAATCCGGAGGCCAGCATGCACTCTCTGGAGCAACAGGTGTTCGGTGCGGGTAACGGCCAGGAAATCCTGTCGGTGGGGCACGGAGCCATCGGCGGCATCCTGCACCGTCTCTGGCAGCTTCCCGATCCGGTGGTCAAGGCCGCGGGTGTCCACCAGCAGCCCGGCTATCACGGCGAGCACGAGCACTACGTGGTGATGGTGCAACTTGCCAACGCCCTGCTCAAGGAGCGTGGCATCGGTGACGAGTTCAATCCGGATGATGTTCCCTCCATGCTGGAGCAGCTGGGTCTCGCGCCGGAAATCATCGGTGATCTGACCGCAGATATGGACCGCGTGGCGCCCGACCTGGACGCACTGGCCAACTCCCTGTCATCCTGACGATCAGCGCTGATGCGCCTCCCAATGCGTCCTTTCGGTGCATGATACGGAGGTCGACTTTCTCTGTGGTGGCTGAGTTCGTATAATGCGCCTTCGCCGGTCCCGGCTGACACCTGTTCCGGGCAGGAGAGGCTGTCGCAAAGGCAGAGATTTTTGCCACAGCTTTTCAAACGATAATGACTACAACGGGAGCACAGCGTTATGCGAATCATCATGTTAGGCGCGCCGGGCGCAGGCAAGGGGACCCAGGCCCAGTTCATCACTGAACGGTTTGGCATTCCCCAGATCTCCACGGGAGACATGCTGAGGGCTGCAGTGAAGGCCGAGTCCGAGCTGGGCAAACAGGTGAAGGAAGTCATGGCGACCGGGGGACTGGTCTCTGACGACATCATCATTGCGCTGATTGAGGAGCGTATCCAGCAGCCGGATTGCAAAAACGGCTTTCTGCTGGATGGATTTCCCCGCACCATTCCCCAGGCCGAAGCCCTGAAAGAGCAAGGTATCGCCATTGATTACGTGGTTGAGATTGCCGTGGACGACGAGGAGATTGTCAGCCGTCTGTCCGGCCGTCGCGTGCATGAGGCCAGTGGTCGTATCTATCACGTGAAATACGATCCGCCGAAGGTTGAAGGCAAGGATGACGAAACCGGAGACCCGCTGGTTCAGCGGGAGGACGACAAGGAAGAGACCGTTCGTCGGCGTCTGAAGATCTACCACGACCAGACGGCTCCACTGGTTGGTTATTACCAGGATTGGGCCGCCAAGGACCCCTCCGCAGCGCCCAAATATGTCCGGGTAGAGGGCGTGGGTAGCCTGGAAAGCATTCGCGACCAGATCCTGTCTGAGCTCAAGTAATCCGACGTCGTCCTGACCTGAGGCTTTCACACCCGTGAAACTGCTGGCACTGGATACCTCCTCAGAGGGCTGCTCTGCGGCCCTTCTGACGGACGGTGAACTTTCCGAACGCTTCGAATTGGCGCCCAGGGGGCATACCCGCCTGTTGATGCCCATGGTGCGCGAACTGCTCGCGGAACGTGGCCTGGTGCCCGCCGATCTCGACGCCCTGGCGTTTGCCCGGGGCCCAGGTTCGTTCACCGGTGTTAGGATCGCCACGGGCGTTGTCCAGGGCCTGGCCTGGGGGCTGGAAATACCGGTGGTGCCGGTTTCCTCCCTGAGAGCAGTTGCCTTTGGAGCCATTGACACTTTCAACCTGGCGGACGGCCAGGGCATTGCCGTTGCCTTCGACGCCCGCATGGGTGAAGTCTACTGGGGCTGCTTTGCCGCCAGTGGCGGGTTGCCGGAACCCCTGCGGGATGAGCAGGTGTGCCCGCCCGACAGTGTGCTCCTGCCCGATGGTCACGACCCCTGGTTCGGAGTGGGTCCGGGCTGGCAGTACCGCTCGCAGATGCCCTCGGCGGTGTCTGACCGCGTTGCCACCGTAGACGAGACGCTGCTGCTTCGCGCCAGTTGGGTGGCAAGGCTGGCAGAGGTAGACCTGGCCCGGGGACAGTCCGTTCCGGCGGAGCAGGCACAGCCGGTTTACATCCGCGATGAGGTGACCTGGAAGAAACTTCCCGGTCGTTGACTTTCGCTGTTTGTTATCGGGATTCTGTGCAGAATTTGAGCAGCTGACTTTTTTTCCGCCGCAGAATCTTCCATACTTTGTCTCTGCATACAATCTCCATCCGGCCAGCGGTATCTGAACATGATTGGCGGCATTAATCCGGGCAACACCCTTGGTTTCCAGACTGGTAACAACAGTCCCCTGCGGGAACGCACTGACGTGGCCCGGGCGCCGGCGGCTGCTCCCGAGAAAGCGCCGGATCCAGCTCGCCGCGACCTGGCGGATCAGTCACAGGCTCCCACCCGTGAGCGCAGTGTTACCGAAAGCCTGGAGCGTCGGGTAGAAGCCCGGCGTGCCTCTGAGGATGCCCGCCTTGAGCGTTTTCGGGCCGATGAGGTTTCCCTGCCGGCGGCGCGGGCACTGTCAACCTTTGCTTCTGTTGCCGCGGCCGGCCAGGACGCCGGCGCAGATGTCGCCGGTATCGATATCCTGGTTTGATGTCTGTATCCGACGACCCGGTTCTTCCTTCCTGGCGAGACAGCATTGCCGTTGCCCGCAGCCCTCTCGGTGACAGTCAGCAGGCTGCGGCCCTGGCGCATTCCCTTGAACTGACGGATCTGGGCGTGGTTGCTCCAAAAGCCGTGCGTGACTTTCCCCTTTTGCTGTTTCTCGATGATCAGGGGCTTGGCCTTCAGATGACCGGCAAGGGTGCTCCCGGGCCGGTGCGCGCAGAGTTTGTCAGCGGCAAGATGGGTTATCGGCGCGAGCATGGTGGCGGCACCGGACAGCTTGTGGCAAAGGCGGTGGGGCTACAGAAAACCCGGGCCTGCCTGCATGTGGTTGATGCCACGGCCGGGCTGGGGCAGGACGCCTTCGTGCTGGCCAGCCTGGGCTGTCGGGTAACGCTGTTTGAGCGCCATCCGGTCATTCATGCCCTGCTGGCCGACGGTCTGGCGCGCGCTGCCCTGAACGTCGAATGCCGCGATATCATTGACCGTATGGAACTGCGCGGAGGCAGCAGCATCTCCTGGCTGGAACAGGCAGGCGGCGAGTTGGCGGACGTGGTCTACCTGGACCCGATGTTCCCGCACCGGGACAAATCCGCGCTGGTGAAAAAGGAAATGCAGGTATTTCGCCTACTGGTGGGTGACGACGACGATTCCGAACGGCTGCTTGCCGCGGCCCTGGCGCATGCGCGCTACCGGATCGTGGTAAAGCGACCCAGGAAGGCATCGGCCATTGCCGGCCCCGATCCCTCGACCCGGGTGGAGGGCAAGAGCAGTCGGTACGACGTCTATGCCCTCAGGGCCTTGCCCAGCCAATAGGTGGCAACCCGGGTCTGGAAGCGACCTCAGGCGCCCATCATGGTGACCTGCTGGATGGCCTGCCGTTTTTCCACGCTCAGCACCAGGCGGGCATCATCCGCCACTTCGTCCAGGCCCTCCCCATAACAGAGCAGACCGTCTTCATCGGTGGTGATAACGCCGTTGTTCTGCATGTTGGCAATAAAGTTGCGGAACAGGCTCTTGTCGAAGAACTCTGGCGCATTCAGGCCGAAAAGGATCGACATCCGTTCGGCCAGCAGGGTGCTCTGCTCTTCCAGCTCCGTCGCGCTGATCTTGCCAGAGCCGTATTTACGCAAGATGCCAAGGGCGATGTGATAGCGCTCCACTGTCTGGATAATAAAGCGTGACAGTACCCGAAGACGCAGCATTGGCTCGGTGCCTTCCTCAGGGCGCCCAATCCGGTTATCGGCCAGCGGTATCAGCAGTCCCTGCTCAATCAACACGTCAATCCACTGGTTGATAACGGTTTCTGCCTCCTCGGGCTGGTACTTCAGGAACAGCTCCGACTGCAGGTAGGGGTAGGCCACGCTGGCCAGGAAAACAATCTTGTCCCGGGCCAGGGAGTCCTTGTTCTCGAACAGACTGGCGACCAGGGAGGGCAGGGCAAACAGGTGCTGGATGTTGTTGCGGTAGTAGGTCATCAGAATGGCGTTGCTGCCCTCAAGGGCAATGATGTCGCCCAGCTTCTGGGGCTGGCGGGTAACCAGGCCCATGCCCTCGCAGTAGGCGACCCAGTCCTTGCCGCTGCCCTCCGGCAGGGTAACGGTCTCGGCATAGGGGAACGCTTTGAGCAGCGCGGCGTACTGGTCCATCAGCCGGATCAGCTGGCTCTCGTCCATGGCAAGACGCTCGGTGCCCAGCAGCACCGTTGCCGTCATGCCTATGGGGTTCACGGCAACCGAGGCGTTGATGTTCGAGGCCACCCGGAACGCCAGTTCCGAGACCGCCTGGTTCAGCCAGGCCGGCCGGTACTCGGAATCGTAGGCCTCGTCGCGCCAGCTGTCGTGGACATCATCGAGCACCTCGGCCAGGGGAATGGCTTCACCGAAATTCACCGCCACGCGGCCGAAGGAGTTACTGAGTTTGCGGACGGTCTTGGCGAGGCCGAAGATACTCTCCTTCTGTTTTTTCTTGCCGCGCAGCTCGCCGAGGTAAGAGCGACCTTCCATAACCTTCTCGTAGCCGATATAGACAGGCACGAATACGATCGGTTTGCGGTGATCCCGCAGAAAGCTGCGCACGGTCATGGCCAGCATCCCTGGGCGAGGTTGCAGCATGCGGCCGGTGCGACTGCGGCCACCTTCAACAAAATACTCCACGGAATAGCCGCGCGAGAACATCACGTGCATGTATTCGTTGAAAACCGTGGCATACAGGGGGTTGTCCTTGAAGCTCCGGCGCATGAAGAAAGCACCGCCACGGCGGAGGATCGGCCCCACGATGGGCATGTTGAGATTGATGCCCGCAGCGATATGGGGTGGCATCAGGCCGTTCTTGTAAAGCACGTAGGACAGCAGCAGATAATCGATGTGTGACCGGTGGCAGGGCACGTAGACCACGGCGTTGTCCTGGGCGACTTCCTTCACGACCCGGATGTTGTTGACGGCGATGCCGTTGTAGATGCGGTTCCACAGCCAGGCCAGCACCACCTCCAGAAAGCGGATGGTGACAATGGACATGCTGGCAGCAATCTCGTCGGCGTACTTGTAGGCCTTGGCCCGCACCTTTTCCGGCGGGATGTCATCTTTGGCCGACGTTTCCCGGATCGCTTCCTTGACGGCCTGGGTTCGCACCAGTCCGGCAACGAGGGTGCGGCGATGGGAAAGGTCCGGCCCCAACACCGCCTGGCGCACCCGGCGGAAGTGGGTTCGGAGGATTCGGGCGAGCTTGCGGTTGGCCCGCTCCTCGTTGTGGCGGTACTCGTCGATGACCTGCTTCAGGGACAGCGGCTGATTGAACTGCACGTAAGTATTACGACCGTGCACCATGATGATCAGGAATTTCTGCAGGCGGCCAGCGATGGACCAGGTGTCCGAGAGCAGCAGCTTAACGAGGGACTTTTCCTTGTCGGGCGAACGTCCCCAGAACAACGATACCGGCACGATCTGGACGTCCTGATCGGGGTGTTCCAGGCCATAGTGCACCAGAGCCCGGAACTCGTTGGTGGGTGCCGGAGCCTGACGGCCCCGGAAAAAGCCACCGATCCGGCGATACAGGAAGAAAAACGAATGGGACGGCCCGTTCTTCACCGGCAGTGCTTCGGTCGCCCCGGGCAGTCCGGCGCGGATGACTTCCTGTTCCAGTACGAGGCGGCTGGACAGCGAGCTGTACTGCAGCACGTAGCAGACCGGCTTGTCAGGATCCAGGGCGAGGGCCTCAACGCTGTTGCCGCTGACATCGGTCCTGACCCAGATAAACAGGATCTTTCGAAAAAGGGCCAGGATCAGGCTGCGAATGCCCTGGTAAAGACGCATAAAGTGCAACTCCGTTATAGAAACAGGAGCCAAGTTTACTTGGTTGAGTACGGGGCGGAAAGTCGCGCCTGCGTTCTTGGCCGGCATGGCAATGTGGTACATTTCAGCATGATCAATCAATCGCCCAGGCGCGCAAACAGATGGTGGTCTCGATGAGTCAGTGGAAACCCGGTTGGACAACGGCGCAGCCCGCCGGGGGCGACCTGGTCCTGGCGCTTCACGGTCAGGGAATTGTGAAGCCGGCGTCGGGCTGGTTGCACGAGGTGAACGGCGGTCTGTTTTTGCAGGGCATGCCGGAAGCCGTGTCGCTCGGAAGTCTGGGCGAGTGCGGCGTGTTCGTTACCGAAGTGCCGGAAGACGCTGCTGCCGGGCGGGAGGTGATTCCGCTACGCGACGCCTTGCTGATGATGGAGGATGCCCCCGCGGCAATGCTCAGCACGGGATTCCAGGTATGGCAATGGTGGCGGGATCACCGGTACTGCGGCCGATGCGGTGAGCAGACCGGGTTTCACGCTGTGGAGCGCGCCAAATGGTGTGATGCCTGTGGCATACCCTGGTACCCGCGGCTTGCGCCCTGTGTGATTGTTGTTATCCGCAGGGGCGATCGCCTTCTGCTGGCAAAATCGTCAAGGGTCAAGCGGCATTTCTACAGCCTGATTGCCGGGTTCGTGGAACCGGGTGAAAGCCTGGAGGAAGCGGTAAAGCGGGAAGTAAAGGAAGAGACTGGTCTGGACGTCAACAACATTCGTTACCACGCGTCCGAACCCTGGCCGTTTCCCCATCAGCTGATGGTGGGTTTCTTTGCCGACTACGCGGGTGGCGAGCTGGTGCTGCAGGAGGACGAACTGGCGGATGCGGACTGGTTCCTGCCTGGCGACACACCCCCAGTGCCGCCGCAAACCACCATTTCCGGCCGGCTTATCCGGGCCATGGAGAAAGAGATCGCCCAGGGAGGCCTTCCGCTTTGAAGACAACGCGCGGCCCCAGGATTCTGGTATTCGACTCCGGCGTGGGTGGCCTCAGCGTCGCCGACTGCATTCATCGGCAACTGCCGGGGCTGGATCTGGTGTACCTGGCCGATAACGCCGGTTTTCCCTACGGCGACAAGCCGGAGGCCGAGGTTGTCGAGCGCTGCACCCGCCTGATTGCGAGCGCACTCGGGGTTTACGCCCCCGATGTGATTGTGGTGGCCTGTAACACGGCCAGTACCGTGGTGTTGCCTCACCTGCGCGCGATGACCGGCGTTCCGGTAGTGGGCGTGGTGCCGGCCATCAAGCCGGCGGCCGCAAAAACCGTCAATCGCAGAATCGGGCTCCTGGCAACACCCGCCACGGTGCGTCGGCCCTACATTGATCGTTTGATCCAGGAATTTGCCAGCGACTGTGTCGTCGAGCGTATTGGTCACCCGGGGCTGGTGAGTTGGGCTGAGAGGCTGGTTTCCGGACACGCGGTTCCGGAAGAAGAGCTTTCCGAAGCCATGGCCCCTTTCCGGTCCGCGGCCGTGGACACGGTGGTGCTGGGCTGCACCCACTACCCGCTGTTGCTCGAGAGCCTGCGTAAAAGTTTGCCCGAGGTGCGCTTCTGGGTGGACTCCGGGGAGGCCATTGCCCGGCGTGTGGCCTGGCTGCTGGACGAGGCGGGGTTGGCGGTTCCTGCCCCGGACATCCTCCAGAAGGATTCTTTGGCTGGCGGGAAAGCGGCCGTGCTGTCAGCCCTGTTTTCCGGTGCCGCGCCGGAAGATATTGCCTCGTTCATGGCCGGGCTGGGCCTGTCGCCTGCGCAGGTCGCCGGTAACTGGCCGGCGGCATCTGGAGTCAGAGCAAGCGGGTCAGCTTGAACATGGCCAGGAACTCAACCACCGGCAGCGCCCGGCGGTGGCAGCAATAGGTTTTGAAATTCTCTCCGCGGAAGCGCGACTTGGTGAACTCCAGTCCCTTGAAGTTATACAGGAAGTTGCCTTTCTCATAGACTCCGTGCATCAGTCGCTTCAGAAGCCGGCTTTCCTGGTGCTCGGTAGCGGGATCCAGTGACAGCGGAATAAGGCCGAGGTCGAGGAAGGGCACCCCTTCGGACTTGAAGACATCCATGGCATGGGCCATGAGAGTGTAGAAAATACCCTGGCGAAAGTCGGCGTTGGCCCGGGAGATGTTCGGCACGTAGCTGATGATCTCGTTGTTCCGGTAGATCGGGTCAAAGTAGATGAAGCCGACGGCCTTGCCATCCTGGTACGCGTAGAAGTGCCGCTCATTTTCCCGATAGTCCATCTCCATGGGGCGGATCAGGAACCGGATTTCGTTGCTCTTGCACTTGCGGGTACGGATCCAGGCTTCGGAAATTTCCCGGGTATGGTCGTCGCTGAAACGCTCCTTGACCACAATTCCGTTTTTCTCGGCCTGGTTCAGGGCGGTCCGCAACACCTGCTTTTTCTTGCCGCTCAGGGACCAGCGGGCCAGGTCAATGCGTGACTCGCAGCCAAACTGGGTGCCGTAAAGGCCGAATCTCAGGTGCAGAAAGTCCACCACGGCCTTGGAAACCTGTATGTAGCAAGCGTTGGGGAACCGCTGGTGAAAGCTTTCCAGAAGGCTGCCGAAGTCTTCCGGCGCGCACACCGGATCGGACAGCACGAAGGTGCCGCCCCACTTGCGCATGTAGGCAATGTAGCCGACGCCCGGTACATCGAAATATTGCATGCCCGGCTGCAGGGTGGAGAAGGATTGGGAATGGATGCCGTATTTTTTCAGGTAGCCGACACGTTCACTGAAGGTGAATGAACCGCTTTCCAGTGCGCCGATCCTGTCCAGGGCAAGTATCTGATCCGTCATGTCTCTGCTCCCCGTGTCTTGTTATTGGTGGTTACGTGCCGGCGCTCAGGCCTGCTTGCGCCCGAGAATGGACCAGTAGCAGTTCATGTTCAGAAGTTTGAAATGCTTCTTGTCGGTAACCTGCAGGCCCAGTCGCTGCATGTGTTCGGGGTAGTTGTAGATCTTGTGAAAGGCGTTGTTGGCGAACAGCCAGAAGATGAAGACGGCCATGTACCAGTAGAGTTTCTTGAACAGACGCGAGAGGACGTTGCCGGTGGGATAGCAGAAATCGCCCACCACGACCCGAGCGTCGGCCTTGCCGAGGCGGATCAGGTGTTCAAGCACGCGCACCATCATGTCCTCGTCAAACACGTTCAGGAAGAAATTGGCCACCACCATGTCGTATTGCTCGAACTCTTCCACCGTCATGATGTCGCTGTGAATGCGGCGGATGGTCAGCTCGGGCGCTTCTTTTTCCTGAGCCTGGGCGAACTTGCGCAACATGGTTTCCGAGAGGTCCACCACGGTAACGTCGGCGCCGAGTTCGGCGGCGCGGATGGCATCACGGCCATGACCCACGCCGGCAAACAGGATGCGATCGCCGGGGCGGACCGTTTCCACGTCGAGCATGGCGGTTTTGCACCGGTGGATGTTCTTGCCGCTGTAGAGGTTGCTGAGGAAATCGTAAACCGGACCAATGTACTTGTACTTGTCGCGCATGATGACGGCTGCCTGTTCTTGTTCCCTGGATGCCACCACCTTTGTTGTCGTTCTCGGCCCGAGCGAGGGCAGGCCGTATCGGTGGTTGGCGCCTTGTGAAAATGAGCTTAGAGAACAGGGTGGGAGAAAGATGTGCAGCACTGCGCATTTCCGGATACATAAAGTAACGCGTTGCAATACTTTGCTAACCAGATCGCGCTTTTATATCGGAGTGTCCGACAATGGATAATTGGTATTCAGAAGGATGCGGCGCGGGCTTTGGTAACTCCCAGGCTTCGGGACACTTCAGCCGCTGGCCGCGCGGGGCCGTAGAAGAAGCCCTGCACCTGGTGGCAGCCCAGACTTCTCAGATACTCCAGTTGCTCGTCAGTCTCCACGCCTTCGGCGACAATTTCCAGCTTCAGGCCATGGGCCATGGCCACGATGGCGTTCACAATGCAGGCGCCGTCTTCACCGCTGCGGATGGCCTTGACGAATGACTGGTCCACTTTCAGCGTGTGGATGGGCAGTCTGTGGAGGTAATTCAGGGAGGAGTAGCCGGTGCCAAAATCATCAATGGCGATCCGGACGCCGAACGACGCCAGTTCCCGCAGTTTCTGACTGATCTGCTCGAGATCGTTCATGATCACATTCTCGGTGATCTCGATCTCCAGATTGCCGGGCGGGAAATCGTGGGCCTTGACCTGCTGCATGAGGGTTTCGACAAAGCGGGGATGCTCCACCTGGATCGGTGACAGGTTGACCGCCAGTCGGAGGTCCGGATGCCCAGAGCGTATCCAGTGGCCAACATCCTGGCACGCCTGGTCGAGCACACGCTCGCTCAGTTGCCCGATCAGCTTGGTTTCTTCCGCCAAGGGCAGGAAATCCCTCGGGTAGAGTAGCCCCCGCTCAGGATGCTGCCATCGCACCAGTGCTTCCAGGCCAACCACCCGGTTGGTGCGGGAACACACCTGGGGCTGATAGAACACGCGCAGCTCGTTCCGTTCCAGTGCCTGACGCAGGTCCCGTTCCAGGTTCAGCCGGTTGGCGGTGTCGATGCTCATACTTTGCGAGTAGAAACGATAACCGTCCTTGCCCTTGGCCTTCACGTGGTACATCGCAATATCGGCGTTCTGGATCAGTTGATCCATGCTTTCGCCGGCTTCCGGGAAAATGGTGATGCCGATACTGACGCCCACGAACACCTCGTGATCGCCCAGCTGGAAGGGCGCGCGGAGGGCGTCAATGAGTTTCTTGGCAATCTGTCTGGCGTCTTCGTGATTGTGGATGGACGGAAGCAGCAGGGTGAACTCATCACCGCCAAAGCGGGAGAGGGTATCGCCCTTGCGCAGACACTTTTCCAGCCGGTGCGTAACCGCCTGCAGCAACCGGTCACCCATGGCGTGCCCCAGGGTGTCGTTGATTACCTTGAACCGGTCGAGGTCCAGGAACATCACCGCCAGCTTCTGGCCGCCCCGTTTGGCATGGGTGATGGCCAGTTCCAGACGGTCCTTGAACAGGGCGCGGTTGGGTAAGCGGGTCAGCAGGTCGTGGTACGCCTGGAAATTGATGAAGGCTTCTGCCTCCTTTCTTTCCGTCACGTCACGGGCGGTTCCATAGTAACGGGCTCCATTGCCGTTACCGCCGCCCTGTGTCACACCGGAATGGGGCCAGGTCTGTGGATCAATGGGGAAAGCGGTGATTTCAAAGTGGCGTGTTGCCCGCCGGCTGCCCCGGGTTTTCAGGCGCAGTTCCAGGGTTCTCGGGTTGTCAGCGGTGATGTTCGGACCTTTAAGGGCCAGGGTTCCCCGGGTGACGTCACGATCGTCGAGAATGTGCCTGAAATGCTGCCCGCACAGCTCCTCCGGTCGGTAGCCCAGCAGGCTCTCCACCTTGCTGTTCACAAAACAGAAGCGCCCTTCCTGATCCAGCATGAACACGATATCGGGCGAGCTGTTGACGATGTACCGGTGCAGGGCCTCGGATTTCTCCAGGCGCATTTGAATGTGCTGGTGGGCTTCCAGAAGCGTCTTCTTGCCGATGACGCTTTCCACGGTGGCGAGCAGCTCTTCCGGGTCGAAGGGTTTGCGGATGTAATCGAGGGCGCCACGTCGGAGCGCGCGGCTGACGGAACTGAACGAGCTTTCTCCGCTGACCACAATAATCCCGCAGTCCGGCTGGCTTTCGGCAAGACGCGCCATCACGTCGAACCCGTTTACCTCCGGCATTCGAAGGTCCAGAAGCGCCAGATCAAAGGCCTGCTGGCTGATCAGGTCACAGGCTTTTTGCCCGCCGTGGGCTTCGAAGACATCGTAACCCCGGCTACGTAGCAGCGCGGCCAGCGTATTGAGCAGACGGGGTTCATCATCTGCCACCAGAATCCGTGCCGTTAACCCGTGACTGAAAGGCTGATCAGAGTGTTCAGGTGCCATCGGTCTGTGTCCATTGTTTCTGCGTCAGTCGTTCTCGTTCTTTTTGTGGCTGGCCGCCGGCAGCAAAATCCTGAAGGTGGTGCCCTCCTGCCCCGTGCGACAAGCGATGATGCCCTCCATGTCATCAACCAGCTGCTTCACAATACTCAGGCCCAAACCGCTGTGGCCCTCTCCTTTGGTGGTGCTTACCGGCGCGAACAGCTTGTCCCGGATCTCATCGGGTATCCCTGCGCCGGTATCTGAAATTTCGAGCTCGACCCAGGTTCGCTGATTCTGCCATACCGGGGAAGCTGTCTGCAGGGTAACGGTGCCGCCGGTCTCCGGCAGGCTTTCGGCGGCGTTGCGTACCAGATTGATCACCACCTGGCGTACGCCGGTGGGCCCGGCCGCCACCAGAGTGGGGCTGGCGCATAGCTTCAGGGCCAGTTGCCGGTTGCCCTCGCTGAACACACTATCTTCAAGGATCCGGGCCAGGCTTTCCAGTTCTGTGTTCAGTTCCACCCCGCCGCCGCCGTCACCAAGGGTGTCCGCGTGGCTCATCTGGAGCAGCAGGTTGCCCGCCCGGTCCAGTTCGTCCCGTATCACATCCAGCTCCTGCTGCACGTCGGCGTCGTCCATGCGGCTGCGCAGTTGATAGATGTACTGGCGAATGATAGTCAGCGGATTGCTGACTTCGTGAACCTGTCGGCGTAAACGTTCCCGGGCCATGTCCTGGTCCAGCTTTCTGGCATCCAGTCCACCCGCACCTGTATTCATGGGCCGGTTGGCAAGCACCGACGCAAGTTCGCTGGTGAAAATATGTGCCAGCTCGCGGGTGTTCTCGAGCGCGTCGTTGTCCGTGCCGAGCGCAAAGACCCCAGGGCAGTGCTCGCCGCTCTGAACCGGTATGGCCAGCAGGGAGGGAGTGTGAAGTAGTGACAGCAGCTGTCTGTCGAGCACTGTCGGGGCGCGGTCGCCAAGACCCACCGGCAGGCCTGAGATAAACGCCTCGGTGAGCACGCTGCCGCCGGCCTTGGCGGTAACCGCCAGTTCCGGTACCTCGCCGATGGTTCCGGAGAGGAGCACAAGGTTGTCGCCCGTGTGTCCGAAGCACAGGGCGGGGAGGCCGGTGACCAGGGTCAGGCTGTTGACGGTCTCGGCCAGGATATCATCCACCTCCCCGTTGATATCGGCCAGACCGATGGCCTGGCTGGCCATCGCCTGGCGCAGGATGGTCTGTTTGAGTTGGCGGGACGCACTTTCACCACAGTAGTCCTCATCCAGTGGAATCCCGAGCGAGGCCGCCATGCCTGACACCTCGTTACTGATTCGTCGGTTGATTTCCCGGGTAAGTTCTTCGTTCAGACCAAAAACGGTACCGGCCGCGGCAATACCCGCGGCATCCGAGAGTGCGAGTCGCGTTGCCAGGCTGATCAATTTCACCAGGTGGCCGGCGTCTCGCAGTTCCGTCGGCAAGGCCTGCTGATACCGCATGGCATCGGCGGCCATGGGCCCCAGTCCCCATGCGGTGACCAGGTCCGCGGCAATTTCCGCCTGGCGGTCAAGATAGTGTTGCTTCGCCTCGGCCGCTGGCGTTTTAATAGCAATCAATTCACCAATGTTGTGCAACATGCCCAGCATGAAGGCCTCGTCCGGCTCCCGGTACCGGGTGAGGGTGGCGAGGGCTCGAGCGGTCAACGCGGTGGTCAGTGAGTGACGCCAGAAATCCCTTAGCTGCTGCCACTCGTCACCGCCGAGCTCGAACAGAAGCTGGCGCAGCGCAGCGGTGAGCACCAGGGTGTGGAATCGGTGGGTACCGAGGCGCAACAGGGCCTGGTCCACCGAGCGGATCGGGGTTGATGGTCCGTACAGGGCTGAATTGGCAAGGGCCAGTATGCGGGCGACCAGGGCGGTGTCGGCTGAGACAATCTCGCTGATGGTCCTGTAGCTTTCGTCCTGATGACATGCATCGAGCGCCCGCAAGGTGACTTCCGGGAGGCTCGGTAGCTGTAGATCAGGCGCAATGTGCATAGGCTTACCTGCCGTGCAATGAAACAGTCTATATATGACGGAGTGTTCATTCTTATTGTCGAAAAGAGCTTAGACAATAATCCGTCGTTATTAAATACTTATTGCTCTTTTTTTAAGCAATATATTATCTAATCCGTGATATGTGTAGAATTTTTACAGATTAGACGATCCAGACCGTAAAATCAGGGACTCCGATTACCGGTGATGAACGCCAGAGAGCCTTCCAAGCATAATCCAAACCAGCCCCGGACGATCGCTGTCACCGGGGGTAAAGGTGGGGTGGGCAAAACGTCGGTGGCCCTGAACCTGGCGTTGACCCTGGCGCGGCAGGACAAGCGAGTACTGCTGCTTGATGGCGATACCGATCTGGCGAACGTGAGCATCATGGTGGGCTTGTACCCGCGCAGGACACTCGCCAATGTTATGGCCGGGGAGTGTCGCCTGGAAGACATCATTCTCGAATCCGACTACGGCCTTCACATCGTGCCTGGCGCCTCCGGGGTTCAGGACTGTATGGATATGGGGCAGGCCGAGAGTCTGCGCATACTCCGGGCGCTGAACAACCTCGAGAGCCGGTACGACTACGTGATCACCGACACCGCCGCCGGCCTCCAGGCTGCCGGCCTGCACATGATCGCCGCCGCTGAGCTGGCTTGTGTGGTTGTTACTCCCGATCCGGCGTCGCTCACGGATGCGTTTTCGCTGATCAAGGTGTTGCGGCGCCGGGGCTACACCCGGGTTCCCAGTATCCTGGTAAACATGGCCCAGGGCGCAAGCCAGGCCAGGTCGGTGTTCCAGCGCCTGGATTCCGCGGCGCAACGTCATCTGGGCATTTCCCTGCATTACATGGGCGGTATCTGGCGGGATGAGACTCTCCGCCAGTCCGTCCTCAACCAGAAGCCTGTGGCCCTGCTCCCGGTATCCGACCCTTCGTGCCGCCAGTTCCACACTCTCGCCGATATGCTGGATGTCCGATTGTCGCAATTACCCCCTCGCAAGGCGGGTTTTGCTGCCTACTGGCACCGGGTTTCCCGCCGGGATGCCCCGAAACCGGATGGCCAGCATGCGCAATCGAATGGTGAGCAGCCGGAAACCCGGCCGGTGCCCCGGAAAGAGGGTGTTCTCCAGTCGGTCGGTGAGCTGGAGGCGGTGTTCCGTCAGGGTGAGGTGGAGCCGTTGCTGCGTTATGAGGCGTTTACCCGTCTGTTTGCACTGTTGGGAAGCACGCTCGACAGCGATGCGGTGGAGATCATCCAGACCGGTCTTGGTTCGATGAACTGGGAAAACCTGGATATGGAACGCCGGAAACATCTGGCGGCCCATCTCCGGAATCTTGCGGACCAGGTGTTTCCTACAGCAGCACGAATTGCCCCGGAAAACCTGCGCGCTCCCGCGCAGAGCGAGCCAGTCTATGACCGAATCAGTTTTGGCGAGCAGGACCGCCTGGTGCGGGTCCTGCGGGAGCAGCCCGCCGATATCTCCCTTGATCAGCTACTGCGTTCCCTGTCTGGCAACAGCCGCGACGGGTCCTGACCCTGCCGCCGCATCTGACACTATTTTTGTCATTTTATTAGCACTTTTTGTAGCGTAACTTTGCTCTGTGTCACCGCCCTGTCACGAGAGTTGTGCAAGGATTGACCATATTTCGTGATCGTGGCCCGTAATATGCAACGGGTCTGTTGCAGTCGGTTCACCTATTTTTCACAGCCGGCAGGCCCTCGCCGGTGTAGCACAGTCATTGAGAAGGAGTTCTCCCATGGCAAAACAGCCGTTGAATCCCAACGCGTCTTCAAGAGTCCTCGAGCAGCTCCGGGGAAAGCATGTTCTGATCACCGGTACCACAGGATTCCTGGGGAAGGTAGTTCTGGAGAAGCTGATTCGGGCTGTTCCGGATATTGGTGGCATTCACCTGCTGATCCGAGGCAACAAGCGCCACCCCGACGCCCGCGAGCGATTCTTCGAGGAAATTGCCACCTCGTCGGTATTCGACCGCCTTCGCCAGGACGACCCTGACGGCTTCGAAACCTTCATTGATGAGCGCGTGTTCTGTGTGACGGGCGAGGTTACCGAACCACTGTTCGGTCTGCCTGCTGAGCGTTTCCGCAAGCTCGCAGCGAGCCTGGATATGGTGATCAACTCCGCGGCCAGCGTGAATTTCCGCGAAGAGCTGGACAAGGCCCTTGCCATCAACACCCGGTGCCTTGATAACGTTGCCGAACTGGCACGCCAGAATGCGTCCCTGGCTGTGCTCCAGGTCTCCACCTGTTACGTCAACGGGATGAATTCCGGCCAGATTACCGAATCGGTGATCAAACCCGCCGGCGAGGCCATTCCCCGGAGCACCGATGGATACTATGAAATTGACGAGCTGGTGCGACTACTGGACGACAAGATAGCGGATGTCCGCTCGCGCTATTCGGGTAAGCAGCTAGAGAAAAAGCTGGTGGACCTGGGTATTCGCGAGGCCAACCGTTATGGCTGGAGCGACACCTACACCTTCACCAAATGGCTCGGTGAGCAGCTGTTACTGAAGGCGCTCTCTGGCCGGGCGTTGACCATTGTACGTCCGTCCATTATCGAAAGTGCTCTGGAGGAGCCGGCGCCGGGCTGGATCGAGGGCGTGAAGGTGGCTGATGCGATCATCCTGGCCTACGCCCGGGAAAAGGTCACCCTGTTCCCGGGCAAGCGCTCGGGCACCATCGATGTGATTCCTGTGGATCTGGTGGCGAACGCCATTATCCTGGCAGCGGCCGAAGCCCTCGCCGAAGCGCCGAGGCACAGGATCTATCAGTGCTGCAGCGGCAGTTCCAATCCGGTGACGCTGGGTCAGTTCATTGACCACCTGATGGCCGAGTCGAAAGCCAACTATGCCGCCTACGACCAGCTCTTCTACCGTCAGCCGACCAAGCCCTTCATGGCGGTAAACCGCCGGCTGTTCGATGCGGTGGTGGGTGGCGTGCGCCTGCCCCTGACGCTGACCGGCAAGGTGCTGCGTATGCTCGGGCACGATCGAGAACTGAAGATCCTGCGCAACCTGGATACCACTCGCTCTCTGGCGACCATCTTCGGGTTCTACACCGCGCCGGACTATATCTTCCGCAACGATGAGCTGTTAGCTCTGGCGGCCCGCATGGGCGAGCTGGATACGATGCTGTTCCCGGTTGATGCCCGCCAGATCGATTGGGCAACCTACCTCCGCAAGATCCACCTTGCCGGTCTCAACCGGTACGCCCTGAAAGAGCGCAAGGTATACAGCCTGCGTTCGGCCAAGGCCCGGAAGAAGGCAGCCTGATGGCCTTGCCCCGGCCTCGGGTCTTCCCCGGGGTCGGGTCTGCTTGCTCCCTGTTATTGCTCCTGCCTCTCTCCATACCGCCCGCTCGGGTTTGCCATTCGTGGTGTTACAACTATCCTTAATAAAGCTTCTCGTTCGATGCACGATACCGCTGTTTTCGTGCGCTTTACCGACAGGATCTGTCTAAAAGTTGAGGCGGATTAGGACGTTAGTCTAATTCATTGTGTAGCGGTTCACATGGTGAACTACCTCTATCCGTCTTTAGGGCCGGAGAGGCCCGATTGCTCTGAATTCCAGAACCGATAATGACAACAGTCTCTAGACTAAGGGGGAGCACAATGACTGAGAAGCACCTGTATCCGGTGAGCCCGGAAGTGGCCAAGCAGGCCCTTCTGAACCGTGAACAATACGAGAAGATGTACCGCCAGTCGGTCGAAGACCCGGATGCCTTCTGGGCCGAACACGGCAAGCGGATCGACTGGATCAAGCCCTTCACCAAGGTCAAGAACACGACCTACGACTACAACAACCTGTCCATCAAGTGGTTTGAGGACGGCCAGCTGAACGCAGCCGCCAACTGCCTGGACCGCCACCTGGAAAAGCGCGGTGACCAGACCGCCATCATCTTTGAAGGCGATGACCCAGCCGATTCCCACCATGTGACCTACCGCGAGCTACACGAGGAAACCAGCAAGTTCGCCAACGTGCTCAAGGATCTGGGCGTCAAGAAAGGCGATGTGGTAACCATCTACATGCCGATGATCGTCGAGACCGCCGTGGCCATGCTGGCCTGTGCCCGTATCGGCGCCATTCACTCGGTGGTGTTCGGTGGCTTCTCGCCAGAAGCTCTGGGTGCGCGGATTGTGAACGGCAAGTCCCGCTTTGTGGTAACGGCCGATGAGGGCGTGCGCGGCGGGCGGAAGATCCCGCTCAAGAAGAACGTGGATGCGGCCCTGAAGAATGAAAACACCGCCAACGTCGAGAAAGTGGTGGTGGTGACCCGCACCGGCAACTCCGAGGTGCCCTGGAACGACGCTCGCGATGCCCGGTATGAAGACCTGATGAAGTCGGCCTCCGCCGACTGCCCGCCGGAGCCCATGAACGCCGAAGACCCGCTGTTCATGCTGTACACCTCCGGCTCTACGGGTGCCCCTAAGGGTGTGTTGCACACCACAGGTGGCTACATGGTCTATGCCTCTATGACTCACCAGTACGTGTTCGATTACCACGACGGCGATGTCTACTGGTGTACCGCAGACTTTGGCTGGGTTACCGGTCACAGCTACATCCTGTACGGCCCGCTGGCCAACGGCGCCATTACGGTTCTGTTCGAGGGTGTGCCCAACTATCCGGACACTTCCCGTATGGGGCAGGTGGTCGACAAGCACAAGGTCAACATCCTGTATACCGCACCGACCGCCATCCGCGCTCTCATGGCTGAAGGCGAGTCCTGCATGAACGGCACCACCCGCGAGAGCCTGAAGCTGCTGGGTTCCGTTGGCGAGCCGATCAACCCCGAGGCCTGGGAGTGGTACTACCGTGTCATCGGCAACAGCAAGTGCCCGATCGTGGATACCTGGTGGCAGACCGAAACCGGCGGCATCCTGATTTCTCCGCTGCCTGGCGCCATTGATCTCAAGCCTGGTTCTGCCACTGTGCCGTTCTTTGGTGTTCAGCCTGCGTTGGTAGACAACGACGGCAACATTCTGGAAGGCAAGACCGAGGGTAACCTGGTGATCCTGGACAGCTGGCCTGGCCAGATGCGCACCATTTACGGCGATCACGAGCGTTTCGCCCAGACCTACTTCAGCACCTACAAGGGTATGTACTTCACCGGTGACGGTGCCCGTCGCGACGAGGACGGTTACTATTGGATCACTGGCCGGGTGGACGATGTCCTGAACGTGTCCGGCCACCGCCTGGGCACGGCCGAAGTGGAAAGTGCCCTGGTTGCCCACGACAAGGTCGCCGAGGCTGCCGTGGTTGGCTACCCCCACGAGATCAAGGGGCAGGGCATCTACGTCTATGTCACCCTGGTGCACGGCGAGGAGCCCACCGACGAGCTCAAGAAGGAGCTGGTTCAGTGGGTGCGCAAGGAGATCGGCCCGATTGCCTCTCCGGATGTGATCCAGTGGGCGCCGGGACTGCCAAAAACCCGTTCGGGCAAGATTATGCGTCGGATTTTGCGTAAGATTGCTTCCAACGAACACGACCAGTTGGGCGATACCTCCACCCTGGCCGATCCGGGTGTGGTGGATGACCTGATCAGCGGTCGTGCGAACCAGTAACGCCTGAGTGTTACCAGGCCTTGTACCTGTAAGGAACCTTTGAATGGCACAAACAATTATCGTCGCTGATGATCACCCGCTGTTCCGTGCAGCATTGAAGCAGGCGGTCAGTCAGGCGGTGCCGGATGCCGAGACGGTGGAAGTCGACAGCATCAAGGCATTGCAGGCGGCGGTAGAGTCGCATCCGGATGCGGATCTGGTCCTGCTGGATCTCAATATGCCGGGTGCCCACGGCTTTTCGGGGCTCGTGTTCATGCGCGGGCAGTACCCGGGGCTGCCGGTGGTGGTTGTGTCAGGATCCGAGGAATTACAGGTGATGCGTCGCTCGATCGACTACGGCGCCTCCGGCTTCATCCCGAAGTCGGCGCCGTTGCCTACCATCACCGAGGCGATTCAGGCGGTGCTGGAAGGTGACGTTTGGCTGCCGGAGGGCGTTGCCGAGAAGATCGAGCGGATGCATTCGGATGCCACGGATTTTTCCGAGAAGCTGGCGTCGCTGACGCCGCAGCAGTTCCGGGTGCTGGGTATGCTGGCCGAGGGGCTTCTGAACAAGCAGATCGCCTATGATCTGGATGTGTCGGAGGCGACCATCAAGGCGCATATTACGGCGGTGTTCCGGAAGCTTGGGGTTCGGAACCGGACTCAGGCGGTGATTGCGATTCAGCAGATGGAGATCGATCCTTCGGATCAGTCCTTGTCTGGTAGTTGATCTGGTTTTTCTGGTTTTAATAGATAGTGAACGGGAGCCTTTGGGCTCCCGTTTTTTTTTGCTTTTGGTTTTGGTCCGTTGCCATGCGAGTGGTGCGGGGTGCGGAAGGGCCCCCGCAGGAACGCTACGAGCACATCCATGTGCGCTTGGCTTTGGCCATCCATGGCCAAAGACATCCTGCGGGGGCCCTTCCGCACCCCGCACTTCAGCTTCCGTGAACGACTTTCCTGCTTAATAAAAACGGTACAGCTGTTCCAGTCTATTTCGTGTTCCTCTCATTTTCTGATTTTTGGTGTTGCGATAATGGCATTTGTAAGTTAAATTCAGCGCACAGTTGTACTCTGAAATAAGATTCCGTGACTGGATTTAACCGAATAATCAAAGGTGACAGATGAACGCTGCCGTACAACCCGAATCTCTCGGTCATACCGTTTTTGGTAAGCCGGATGAGCGGGAACTCAGGGACAGGATGAAGAAGGAGCTGCCGGCGGATACGTTCAGGCCGCAAACCTGGCGGGTTGTCTGGTTTCTGCCGCTGCAGTTAATGATTTGGGGAGGTATCGCCGCCATCTTGCTGGCGGGGTTGCCCTGGTATGCGAATCTGGGGCTTGGTTTACTGGTGGGGCATACCATCGGTTGCCAGGCGTTGCTGGCCCATGAGGTATTGCACGGGGCGCTGGGCATGAGCCGGCGGTGGCAGAACTTCTTTGGCTGGCTCGGGTTCGGGCCGTTGATCGTGCCGCCCGAGTTCTGGCGTCGGTGGCACAACGTGGTGCATCACGGCAATACCAACGCCGGCGACGTGGACCCGGACAGTTTCGGGACGTTGCGGCGCTACAAAACGGACCCGAAGCAGAAGAAGTTCACCAGGCTGGCACCCGGTTCCGGTACCTGGTACAGCTATCTGTTCCTGACCTATTCGTTCACCTTCCACGCCCAGATGGTGCTCTGGTTCCAGGCGAAGCGGCGGAAGCAGTTCAAGGGGTTTGACCGCCGCAAGGCCATCCGGCAGTCCTTCGCCTGCGTGGCAGTCTGGGTGGTTCTGGCGATCGTTTCAGGGCCGCTGGCGGTGTTTACGGTGCTGGTTCCGTTCATGGCGGCCAATGCGCTGGGGCAGGGGTACATTCTCACCAACCACTTCCTGCGGCCGCAAACGGCGACTAACAACCCGCTGGACAATTCCATGAGCCTGCGCAGCCACCCGCTGCTGGATCGGCTGCATTTCCGGTTCAGTCATCACGTGGAGCACCATTTCTTCCCGAAAATGGGCCACAACATGGCACCGCGTGTGCGCCGTTGGCTGGAGGAGAATCATGGTGAGCGGTATGTGGCCATGCCGCACAGTACGGCGCTGAAGCTGCTGTACAGCACCCCCCGGGTTTACAAGTCACCGACAGAGCTGGTGGATCCGAACAACCCGGAGAGGGTGTTTGATTTGTTGCCGTTGCAGCAGAGGTATTCCGCCAGTGGTCGGGTTTAGCGAAGAGTTGTCGGATTACGCCTTTGGCTAATCCGACCTACGTTCTGATTCGGGACTGACTCGTAGGAGCCATGGGTGGGCCGGCCTCCGGAAACCGTGCGGAGCCATGGATGGCGGAGCCGAGCGTACAGGGATGTATTCACAGCGTGTTTCCGGAGGCCGGCCCACCCATGGCTCCGGACTAAGCGGTCAATTAATCACTTGCTCCCAGCGTAACCCAGCTCCTTGTCCACCAGGTTGAACAATTCCTCGCCCTTGTGCCAGCGGTCAAAGTTCTCCAGGAACTGATCGGTAAGCGCCCGCTTCCAGCCGATGAAATCACCGGCCATGTGGGCAGTCATGGTGACGTTTTCCATGTCCCAGAGCGGGTGATTCTCCGGCAGCGGTTCTTCCTCGAAGACATCCAGGCCGGCGCCGGCAATCTCGCCGCTCTGGAGGGCGGCGATCAGGTCGTCGGTCTTTACGATGGGGCCACGGCCAATGTTGATCAGGCGGGCGGACTTCTTCATGGCCTTGAATGCCTTCTCATCGAACAGGCCTTCGGTCTGGGGTGTCAGGGGGGCTGCGATAACCACGAAATCGGCGTGCCCCAGCTGTTCGTAAAGATCGTCATTGCCGTGGACCGCCACAAAATCCGGATCCTCCTTGCGGCGCTTGCGAGCAATGCCGTGGGCCTGCAGTCCCGCCGCTCCAACCAGACGGCCGATCTGGCGGCCGATGGAGCCGGCGCCCACCACCAATACTTGCTTACCTTCCGCCCGCTCGGTATCCCGATGCTTCCACTCGTGTTTCATCTGCAGGCGGATGGAGTTCGGAAAATCCTTGGCAAACATCAGGATGGTGCAGAGCACATACTCGGCAATGGTGCGGTCGAAGATGCCCCGGGCGTTGGTGACAATGACGTCGCCCTTGATCAGATCCGGAAACATCAGCGCATCCACGCCCGCGCTGGTGGCGTGGATCCATTTCAGCCTGTCGGCAGTGTGCCAGGCAGCTGCCAGTGCTTCCGTCCGGAAATCGGTGACCATCATGATGTCGGTCCCCGGCAGGGTATCCCGAAGGGTTTGCTCATCGCAGGCGAATCGCACATCGGCCCGGGCCCGGACTGCGTCCATTCCCGGCGGTTCCTGCTCGCCCGGCGCGGTGAGAACGGTTACAACGGGTTTGTTGTGCTGGGTCATTGGGCCTCCGCCTTGTCCGATGAGTGAACGTGCGCCCGGTGCTTTCAAGGGCACATAAACAGTCTGGTCGGCGGGTCTCGTCGGGTCAACTTCGCTGGCCCATGAATTTGACCTGAAAGCGCCCATGACCGTACTTTCACGTACCGCATCTTTCTGCCGTTTTGTCTTGTAGAGGCCTCCTATACTGACTAACCTGCAAGAGACGATGAAACAAGCCCTGTCTGCAGGAGGTGTTTATGGCAGAAGCCGCCAATAAAGATACTGGCCAGTCCAAACCGCGTCGTGTGAAATACCGCAAGACCAAGGCCAGCTGGAACCCTGCCATGCAGGCCATTCCGGTGCCGGGCATCCGGCGCATGGTGAACATGGCGGCCACCATGAAGGATGTGATTCACCTGTCAATTGGCCAGCCGGATCTGCCAACCCCAAAGCACGTGATTGATGCCTACATTGATGCACTCAACGCCGGGCAAACGGGCTATACCATGGATGCTGGCCTGCCGGAGCTTTTGGTCGCCCTGCGGGACTATTACGGCAAGCGCTACAACCGAAAGCTGACGCGGGACAACATTCTCATTACCAGTGGCGCCACCGAAGCGATGTATCTGGCGATTTCCGCCACCTCCGCGCCCGGCCGGCAGTTCATTGTCACGGACCCGTCGTTCCTCCTGTACGCACCGCTGATCCGCATGAATGGCGGTGAGGTGAAGTTCGTACCGACCAGGGCCGAGAATAACCACCAGCTGGATCCGGATGAGGTCATCCGGGCCATGGGTTCCCGCACCTTCGCGCTGATCCTGAACAACCCGAACAACCCGACCGGTGCCGTCTATCCGCGCAGCACTGTCGAGACCATCCTGGAGGAGTGTGCTTACCGGGGCATCCAGGTCTACGCTGATGAGGTTTATGATCACCTGATCTTCGATGACGATGACTTCGCCAGCGTGCTGAACTGCTCGATGGACCTGGACAACATCATGTGCATCAGCAGCTTTTCGAAGACCTACAGCATGGCAGGACTGAGGGTTGGCTGGGTGATTTCCAGTCAGGCCGCCATCAAATCCCTGCGTCGGTACCACATGTTTACCACCTCCGTTGCCAACACGCCTTCCCAGTTTGCGGGTGTGGCGGCTTTGACTGGCGATCAGCAGTGTGTGCGGGATATGGTCGACATTTACCGGGAGCGCCGTGACAAGGTGGTCGAGTTGATCGACCAGACACCGTATATGACCGGCTATAAACCCGGTGGTGCTTTCTTCGCATTTCCCGACCTGCCGCCTCACGTGGATGGTTCGGATCTCGCTCTGAGAATGCTGAAGGAAACGGGCGTCTGTATGGTGCCGGGCGATGCCTTCGGGGAACATTGTACCAATGCGGTCCGCATCAGCTTCTCCACCACCTGTGAAAAGCTGGAAGAGGCCTTTGATCGCGTCATCCCCTGGATGGCGAAGCAGCAGTTCTGAGGGACCGCCATGTCCGCCCTCGACTCCGTGCTGGTCCAGTGCCCCTACTGCTGGGAGACACTGGATATCAGCATTGATCCGTCGGTGGCCGAGCAGGAGTATGTCGAGGACTGCCAGGTATGCTGCCAGCCGATTCTGTTACGGGTTGTCATTGACGACAACCTGACCCCACACGTAGAGGCCAGAGCCGAGAATGAATAGAACACCCTGGAGAACCCTGTGTTCTTCGCTTTTACTAGTGACGCTGGCACTGGCCAGTGGCTGTGCCAGCATGTCGCCCTATTCGATCTCCGAGGGTGAACTGGAGCGCCACCTGAAGGATGTGGTGAGCGAGTACGACCGTAAACAGCTCAATAGCGGATCACCCCTGAGCCTCAGTCTCGACGACGCTGACATTACCCTGGGTCCCGACGGGCGGGACGTAGCCGTGATTGATGTGCGGGGGCAGGTGGCACTGAATGCGTTGCTGACAAAGCTGCCGGTCGATATTGCCCTGAAGGTGGAGGGTGCGCCTGTTTACGACAGTGCTGAGAAAGCGATCTTCATTCGGCGGCTGCAGTTGCTGGAGAGCAGCATCGATTCGCCCCTGTTCAAGGGCGACCTGAAGCCGGTAACCGATACCGTGATGCGGGTGGTGGCCCAGATGCTGGAAACCATGCCCGTCTACCGGCTGGATGAGGCCAATTTCGCGGAACGGATGTTCGGCATGATGCCGGTCGATGTGCGCGTTGCCCCTGGCCGGCTCGAGTTCGTGATGGCCGACCAGTAGGGCTGTTGCCTTATGCCTGCAGGCGTTGACACACGGCGGAGCCAATCTCGTGGGTGCCGCGTCTGGCGCCGGCGTTCTCCGCCAGGTCCGCCGCCACCGCATCGAACAGCTCCTTGCCAGCCGCTGCAATGGCGGGATCCTTGCGTCCCAGCCACTCCAGCATGCGGGCGGTGGTAAACAGCATCGCGGTGGGGTCCGCGAGGCCCTGGCCGGCGATGTCTGGAGCGCTGCCATGGGTCGGCTCGAACATCGACGGCATGTCTGCATCAGTGGGATTCAGGTTGCACGAGGGTGCTACCCCCATGCCACCGGACAACACCGCGGCCAGGTCGGTCAGGATGTCACCCTGCAGGTTGCTGGCCACCACCACGTCGAACGCCCAGGGGCTCTGCACGAACTTCATGCAGGCGGCGTCTACCAGTTCATGGTGGGTGGCGACATCCGGGTATTCCCGGCTGATCTCCTCAAAAGCTTCTGTGTACATGTCGCCCCAGTAACGGAGGGCATTGCGCTTGGTGATCAGGCACACCTGGCTTTCGCAGGTACGGCCGTCCAGCGTTCTGAAGGTTCGGGTGCGGCCTTCGTTCACCCGGTCTGCCGCGCGGTTGCGGGCCTGTTCGAACCCGTAACGTATAATGCGGTCGGTTGCCTTGCGGGTGAATACCTCCATCTGCGTGGCGACCTCGTCTGGCTTGCCCTTTCGCAGGCGGCCACCCTGGCCAACGTACTCTCCCTCGGAATTCTCCCGGATAACGAGCATATCAATGTCTTTGGCCCGCTCATCGGCCAGGTACTGCCGGGCCCCGGGCAGGAGCCGGGCGGGGCGCTCGCACACCCATTGGTCAAAGCCCTTGCGCATGTCGAGCAAGGGTGCGAGGGAAATGCTATCGGGCAGCAGATAGCGGTCAGGGTCGTCCACCGGGCCCGGATCGCCCAGCGCACCTAGCAGGATCGCATCGTACTTCTGGAGTTGCGACAGGGCATCGGCCGGCATCGATTCTCCGTGCTCTTCATGCCAGGCGTGGGAGGGCCACGGAAACCGTGTCCACTCCAGGTCAAGGCCATGTTTGGCTCGAAGGCACTCGAGGCAACGGACCGCCTCGGCCACCACTTCGGGGCCAATGCCATCGCCCGGGGTGACGGCGATTCGGGTAGATTGGGCCATCAGAAAACTCCTTCTGGGGACAGACACGTATAAAGGTATGTCCCAGTTTAGTCATGTGAACGTGGGATGCCACCGGAAACTGAAAACGGTTTTACCGATGTCCGGTTGACAGCTATAGTGAATCGAAAATACGTATTAAAGATCCGAAAATACCGCCAGCAGTAGAGTGCAGGAGTTTCCGTGAACCAGCCCGCCGTGTTGTTTGATGAGTCTCATTGCGAGCAGTGTGCCTGTGGTGAGGGGTTGGATTTTTCCTTCACTTTCGCCTTTCAGCCGATCGTCGATGTTCTTAACAAGAGCGTTTACGCCTATGAGGCCCTGGTCCGGGGTACCGAGGGTCAGGGTGCCATGAGCGTGTTGTCTCAGGTAAACGACCGCAACCGGTACGCCTTTGATCAGGTTTGCCGGGTGAAGGCTGTCAAGCTGGCTGCGAAATTGGGCATGGAAACCATGCTCAGTATCAACTTCATGCCCAATGCTGTGTATCGAGCCGAGTACTGCATTCGTACCACGCTTGCCGCCGCCAAGACGTACGACTTTGATACCCGTAAGATCATTTTCGAGCTGACCGAGGACGAGAACCTGACCTCCACGTCTGTAGACCATCTCGTGTCGATTATTGAGGCGTATCATGAGATGGGGTTCAGCACGGCCATCGATGATTTCGGTGCGGGATTCTCCCGGTACAACATCATGATGGCCAGCCCGCCCAACCTTCTTAAGCTGGACATGGCACTGGTGCGTGATATTCACGATACGCCCAACAAGCAGGCTGTCGTGGCAGGGATCATCACCATGATGAAACAGCTGGGCGGTCAGATCATTGCCGAAGGCGTGGAAACAAAGGAAGAATACTTCTGGCTGAGATCCCAGGGCATCAACCTCTACCAGGGTTATCTTTTCGCGAAGCCCGGGTTCGAGTGCCTCCCCGAGCCGGAGTTTCCGGCTTGATCCGGGTCTGAACACACAGGAAACATACCTTGCTCTATCGAATCATTACTGTCGTTGGCGGGC
Source organism: Marinobacter gudaonensis (assembly GCF_900115175.1). Lineage (NCBI taxonomy): Bacteria > Pseudomonadati > Pseudomonadota > Gammaproteobacteria > Pseudomonadales > Marinobacteraceae > Marinobacter > Marinobacter gudaonensis. The sequence goes on along the minus strand of NZ_FOYV01000002.1, from coordinate 120,086 downwards.
TGGTGTTCGTCATCATCCTGTTCGGGCTGGTCTGGTTTTTTTGCCGGAAGTTCCTTGAGCACCATGGGGTGACCGATCAGGTCAAGGACCGCGCCACGGTTCTGGCCACCTGGACGTTTGCGGGTATCAGCGTGGGTCTGGTTTTCGCCGTGGTGGGAGCCCTGGTGTTGGGCCCCTGGGCGTTCTACCGAACTCTCAGTGGACATGGTGTCGACATTTCAGGCGGAGCCGCAGTCTGGTGGGGGTTTGCCATTGTTCTGGCGTCACTGGTGATCACGGCGCTGGGCTTTTTCGGTTTTCTGATGCTGGTCGGCGCCTACTGACCCTTCTTCGCCCTCCCTTTCGGGGTTCTTATGATAATTCCTGGTCGGGATTCCCTGCCCCGGGAGACCCGCTGACAGCCCGCAGTTGCTCACGAAACCAGATCAGCGCGGGCTCCCGTTCGTAGGCTTTGTGCCAGTAGAGGTGCACGTCGATGGAAGGCAGGTCCGCTGGCGGATCCATGATCCGGATACGGGCGCGCTCGGCAATGATACGGGCGTAGGCTTCCGGCATGGTCAGCAGCAGGTCGGTTTCCTCGACTACCCGACAGGCCGCGTAGTAATGCTGGCACCTCAGGCGGATATTGCGCTGCACCCCGAGTCGGGAAAGCTCGAAATCCTCAATCCCCGGCCCCTCGGCCCGTGAGGACACCAGTACGTGCCTGGCGGAAAGATAGCCGTTCATGTCCAGCATGCCCGAAGCCAGCGGGTGTCCCTCCCGGGCCAGCACCACCAGCCGGTCACGGCGCAGAAGCTCATGGGCCGTCTGGTTGCTCACCGGCAGCAAAACATCCACGGCGAAATCCAGCTTGCCCGCCGCCAGCTGCGTCTCCATCTCCCGCCGTGCGACGCGCTGGCTGGCGATTTCCAGTTCCGGATAGGCGTTGAGGCGCTTCATCAAGCGGGGCAGGAAGGTGGATTCAAGAATATCCCGCAGGCCCAGGGAATAGGTTTTGCGCTGGGTGGCCGGGTCGAATGCGTGAAACTGGTTGACCGCGCCCTGGATCTGGGTGAGACCCGGGCGCATGGATTCCAGGAAGCGGCGGGCGAGTGGTGTTGGCACCATCTGGTTGCCCTGGCGGGTGAACAGTGGGTCATTGAAGTGATCCCGCAGCCTCGACAGCGAATGGCTCACCGCTGGCTGTGTCAGGTGCAGGGCCCTGGCGGCCCGGGTCAGGCTCCCCTCCCGATAGATGGTGTCGAAAACATGGAGCAGATTCAGGTCGAGGCGATTGAGGGCCATGATCGGAGTCCGTTAATCAGGTCGCTATGAATAAGTCATGCTTATGATAAACGATAAGAAAAATTCAGTCGCGTAATACTTTGTCCATCCCCTAGACTGTTTTCAACGTGAACTTTCGTGCACCCCAGGTGCAACCGTCAGCGAGGATACGGCGATGGATTTCAATATTTCCGAAAAAGGCCAGGATTATCTGAACCGTGTTAAGCGCTTCATGAAGGAGGAGATTTATCCGATTGAAGCGCAGTATCACAAGGAGCTGGCCTCTCTGGACAACCGCTGGGTCGTACTGCCCATCATCCGGGAGCTGAAGGAAAAGGCCAGAGCCCAGGGCCTGTGGAACATGTTTTTCCCCGACGAGAAATACGGATGTGGCCTGCTGAACTCCGATTACGCACTGATTGCCGAAGAAACCGGCCGCAGCTTCATCGCTCCGGAAATCTTCAACTGTAACGCGCCGGACACCGGCAACATGGAAGTGCTGATCCACTACGGTTCGGAAGAGCAGAAAGCCGAGTGGCTGCCGCGACTGCTCAGTGGCGAAATCCGCTCCGCCTTCTGCATGACGGAACCGGGAGTTGCCTCCTCCGATGCCACCAATATGGAAGCGACCGCCGTAGTGGAGGGTGACGAAGTGGTGCTGAACGGTCGCAAGTGGTGGAGTACCGGGATCGGCCACCCGGACTGCAAGGTCGCCATCTTCATGGGTCTCACTGACCCGGACGCCCACAAGCACCGCCGCCACTCCATGGTGTTGGTGCCGCTGGATACCCCGGGCGTGAAAGTTGAGCGCATGCTGCCGGTGTTCGGCGCCTACGATGAGCCCTATGGCCACGGGGAAGTAGTGTTCGACAACGTGCGCCTGCCCAAGAGCGCTTTCATTGCCGGCCCTGGCCGAGGTTTCGAAATTGCCCAGGGCCGCCTCGGCCCGGGCCGGGTGCACCACTGCATGCGCGCCATCGGTGCCGCCGAGCGTACCCTGGAAATCCTGATCAAGCGGGCGGTGAGTCGCGAGGCCTTTGGCCGGCCCATCGCCAAGCTGGGTGGTAACCCTGACATCATCGCCAACGCCCGCATGGCGATTGAGCAAGCCCGGCTTTTGACCCTGAAGTGCGCCTGGGCCCTGGATACCAAGGGCATTATGGGGGCGCTGCAGGAGGTCTCGATGATCAAGGCGGTGATTCCGAACATGCTGCAGACCATTGTCGATCAGGCCATTCAGATCCATGGCGGTGCCGGGGTCAGTGATGATGACTTCCCGCTGACCCAGTTGTTTGCCTATGCTCGGGTATTGCGCCTGGCCGACGGGCCCGACGAGGTTCATCGAGCCATGGTTGCCCGGCTGGAGCTTCGCAAGTACAAATCCTGATCAGATATTTGATCCTGGGCGCCGGGACCGGGTGGGGACAGCGTGTTTTGGAAAGCTCTAACCGGTAGCAGCTCTTCCCCCGAACGTGACAAAAACAGAGCGCGAACTTGAACGGAGAGAACCACACATGACACAGCGAGTATTCATCACCGGCGGGGCCAGCGGTCTTGGTCGGGCGATTGCACTGCGGTATGCCAAAGAAGGCGCCAGGGTTTGCATCGGCGACATCAATCCGGAGCAGGGCGTGGCGGTTGAGCAGGAAATCAAGGCTGCCGGCGGCGAGGGCTACTACGTGGAGTGCGACGTGCGGCGCCTCACTGACTTCGAGAAAGTCCGGGATGACCTGGTCAAGAAATGGGGCGGTGTTGACGTTGTGGTGAACAACGCCGGCGTGGCCTCCGCCGGTTCCATTGAAGACACCACCATGGCCGACTGGGAGTGGATTCTTGATATCAACGTGCTGGGTGTGGTGCGCGGCTGTAAGGCGTTTACGCCACAGTTCAAGCAGCAGGGTTCCGGGGCGTTTGTGAACGTGGCGTCCATGGCCGGGCTGATGCTGGCGCCGTTGATGGATAGCTACAATGTCACCAAGGCCGGGGTGATTGCCCTGTCGGAGACCCTGAGCCAGGAGCTGCGGGATGCGGGTATTCACGTGAGCTGCGTGTGCCCGGCGTTTTTCCAGACCAATCTGACCAGCAGCATGCGCTCGGACATTCCCGGCATCCAGCAGAACGTGAACAAACTGATGAAGCGGTCGTCGGTAACCGCGGAAGACGTCGCCGAAGATGTGTTCCGGTCGGTGAAAGACAAGAGCTTCTGGGTGCTGCCCCATGCCAAGGAGCGCCGCATGTGGATGCTCAAGCGCCACGCCCCCTGGGCGTTCGACTGGCTGATGCACCAGGAGAGCAAGCGCTGGATGAGCAAGATGGGCGGCAGCAAGGCCTGAAGGCGGCTGCCTGAGATCGACGTTTGAAGAGGAGAGTCCTGAATGACCCAGATCGACCAGGCCGTGGACATCCGCGAGGGCGAGGAACTGGACACCACGGCGGTGGACCGGTTCATGAAGCAGGCCATTCCGGATTTGCAGGGTGAGCCAGAGATTCGCCAGTACCCCGGTGGCGCCTCCAACCTGACCTATCAGGTGGACTACGGCGACCGTTCCTTTGTGCTGCGCCGGCCGCCTTTTGGCAAGATCGCTAAATCGGCCCACGATATGCTGCGCGAGGCACGGGTGATGCAGGCCCTGAAACCGGTCTATCCCTACGTGCCCGATATCATCGCCATCTGTGACGATCACGACGTGCTGGGCTGTGATTTCTACGTGATGGAGCGGCTGAAGGGCATCATCCTGCGCCAGGATTTCCCCAAAGGGTTTGAGCTGAGCGAAGCCGACACCCGCAAGCTGTGCCTGAACGTGATCGACAAGCTGGTGGACCTGCACCGGGTGGATGCCAAAGCGGCCGGCCTGGACAAGCTGGGCAAGGGCGAGGGTTACGTGCAGCGCCAGATTGGCGGCTGGAGCGATCGCTTCCGCAAGGCCCGCACCGATGACGTCGGCGACTTCGAGCAGGTGATGGCGTGGCTCAACGACAAGATGCCGACTGACATGGCACAGGTGGTGATCCACAACGATTTCCGCTTCGACAACGTGGTGCTCAACCCGGACAACCCGTTCGAGGTGGTGGGCGTGCTGGACTGGGAAATGGCTACCATCGGCGACCCGCTGATGGATCTGGGCAACAGTCTGGCCTACTGGATCGAGGCTGACGACGAGGGCCCGTTCCAGATGCTGCGCAGGCAGCCCACTCACCGGCCGGGCATGCTTACCCGCAAGGAGGTGGTGGAGTACTACATGGAGCAGTCCGGCTTCCGGGTCGATAATTTCGATTTCTACGAGATCTATGGTCTGTTCCGCTTGGCGGTGATCATCCAGCAGATCTACTACCGCTATTACCATGGCCAGACCAAAGACAAGCGCTTCGCAGCCTTCGGTCACGCCGCCAATTACCTGGAAAAGCGTTGCCAGCGCCTGATCGCAGAGAGCAGCCTGTAATGGCCACGATCTACCTCGTGCGCCATGGTCAGGCCAGTTTTGGCAAGGAGAACTACGATCAGCTCTCGCCGAAGGGCTGGGAGCAGGGTCGGGTGCTGGGCCGCTGGTTTGCCGGCAAAGTGGAGCCGGCGGCGGTGTTTGGCGGTGATCTGGAGCGGCACCGAGAAACCGTGGAGGCGATTGCCACCGGCTACGGCAGCGCGTTGCCGGACATGCAGGTGGTCCCTGGCTTCAACGAGTTCGACCACACAGCCGTGGTGGAAAGGTACCGGCCGGAGTGGAGCGATCGCGCAGTGATGGCTCGGGATCTTCAGGCATTTCCGAAGCCGGCCAGGGCCTTTCAGGAGGCCTTTGTGCACGCCGTCCAGCGCTGGGCTTCCGGCGAGTACGACCACGATTACGACGAGAGCTGGCCCGAGTTCAAAGCCCGGGTTCTGGCCGCGTTCGACGAGATGATCGAGTACGCCGATGGCGGCGATGTACTGGTGGCCACGTCCGGTGGACCGATTTCGGTCATCGCCCAGTCCCTGCTCGGGCTCACCGACAGCAAGGCCCTGGCCCTGAATGAAGTCATTGCCAACACCAGTGTGTCCCGGGTTCTGTACTCAGGCGCCCGGCGCAACCTGGCCGTTTTCAACAATTACAGCCACCTGGAGGCGGAAGACCCCGCCCTGGTGACATTCCGATAGTGAATCGAGGTGAACGAATGAGCAGCAAGAACCTGTTTGATCTGAATGGCAAGGTTGCCCTGATTACCGGCGCCAGCCGTGGTATCGGCGAGAGCATCGCCCGCACCCTGGCCGAGTACGGTGCCCACGTGATTGTCAGCAGCCGCAAGATCGACGGCTGTGAAGCCGTGGCCAGCAGCATCCGTGATGCCGGCGGCAGCGCCGAAGCCTTTGCCTGCCATATCGGTGAAATGGATCAGATCGACAGCATCTGGGCCCATATCGAACAAACCCACGGCAAGCTGGACATCCTGGTGAACAACGCAGCGGCCAACCCCTACTTCGGCCCGGTGGAAGACACTGACCTGGGCGCGTTCAACAAGACCGTGGACGTGAACATTCGAGGCTACTTCTTCATGTGCGCCCGCGGTGCTCAGATGATGAAGAAGGCCGGTGGTGGCGCCATCGTGAACGTGGCGTCTGTAAACGGGGTCAACCCTGGCCACTATCAGGGTATCTATTCGGTGACCAAGGCCGCGGTGATCTCCATGACCAAGTCCTTCGCCATGGAGCTGGGCCAGCAGAAGATCCGTGTCAATGCGCTGTTGCCTGGCCTCACCGACACCAAGTTCGCCAGTGCCCTGACCACCAACGACGCCATCAAGAAGCAGGCCATGGCCCATATCCCCATGAAGCGGGTGGCGGACCCGAGTGAAATGGCCGGTACCGTGCTGTACCTGGTGTCTGACGCGTCCAGCTACACCACCGGCGCCTGCATCAACGCCGACGGCGGTTACCTGACAGTTTGACCGCCCCTGGCCGCGGCCCCGTCGGTTTTCCCTGGGGGCCGGGGCCATTCCCGGTCAGGCTGGCTCGCACGCCAGAACAGCGAAGTCGTTCTTCAGCTCCCCGGCCCGGTCCTGCAGGTGGGCCAGTGTGGTGGTGTCGCTGGCACGAAGCAGATCGTGCATCAGACCGGCCATGGACACCCGGCTTTCCGCCATCATTGCCTGGTAAGCCTGGCCTCTGGCCTGCTCGTAGTTCACGATGAGCTGCCGGAGGCGCTCGCGAAAATCCGGCTGCTCCCGTTCCTCGAGGAGGGTCAGCAGCGCCTGTTGCCAATTCCTCCGTCCCTCAAGCCAGATCTCGGTCTGGGCGCCGCGGTCCTCGGACCAGTCCTCGACGATCTGATGCTGCTCGGCATTCAGGCTGCCCAGCCAGCGTTCAACGCGTTCCGTGGTTCGCTCGGCCCGGGCCTCGGCGGTAGCGGAGTGGGTGTCGGCAAGGTACTCCTCCTCCCGTTCCCGCTGGCCACGTTCCATGTTCTCCGCCAGTTGCCGGACCTGCTCATCGCTCAGGCTCTCCAGAAGGTTGGCGGCCACCGGTGTGGCACGTTCAAGCAGGGGCGGGAAAAAGCCGAACAGTTGCTGTTGGTGTCCGGCGACGGCAGAACGACTTGGCACGCCGTCGTCGATGTCGGCTTGTAGCTCGTCGAGCCAGTCCTGGTAGCGCGGTAATTCAGCGCTGCAATGCCACTGGCGCAGAGTCTCCAGATCGTCGTTAAGCCGCTGCTTTTGCTGTTCGGTCAGGGAGATGTAGTCCTCCACCCACCACACGATGCCCCAGTCAGCGTAACGGTAGGCGAGCTTGGTGGAGCTGCAGCCGGCGGCTAAACCCACCACGAGGACAAGCAGCAGACAGGTTCTGGCGTGGCGGCTTCGTTGATCATTGTGGAAATCCATATCGCACCTGGCTTGGCAAAAAGGCGTATCGATAAAAGATCGCAAGCTCATTATCATAAAGAGCCTGCCCATTCACTATACGCCACAGGCAGAACGTCAGATCCAGCCTTCCGCTTTGCCTTGAGACCAGGAGACGCCATGAGCCGAATCAAACTTTCACGTATACGTCCGTTGGTCTTCGGTTTCTACATGTCCGGCATCATGTCGCTTTTGATGTCCGGTGTGATCACCTTCATCAACACCGGTCTGGAGGGCAGCTTCGTTGCTCGTTGGATGGCTGCCTTCCTGGTGGCCTGGATCGTGGCGTTTCCGTTGGTCACGTTCATTGCACCGCTTGCCGGCAAGCTCACGGTACTGACATTGCGCCGGTTCGACGACGAACAGCCGCCCGCAAACTGATTGGCAGAAAATGGTTGCTGATGGGTTGGTGCCCCGACTGTCCGCAGCGGGGCACTGGCGTTGACTATTGGATACTGGTCTTCGAATCGCCGCCGGGCGCCCGGGAGATTGCGGTACCCGTAGGCGGCCGGAAGTGCAGAGAGTAGAGAATTCGGTCGAGTACGGCCTGGCCGTTCCAGGCCGGATCGTTGTTGACCATGCCTACCACCGCCCAGGTGGTGTGGTTGGCGTCGCGGGTAAAACCGGCAATGGAGCGCACGTTCTCCAGGTAGCCGGTTTTGATGCGTCCCTCGCCGTCCATGCCGGTGTTGCGAAGGCGGCGGGCCATGGTTCCATCGGTGGCAATGATGGGCATGGAGGCCATCAGATCTGCTGAGTACCGGCTGTTCCAGGCGTGCTGCAGTATTCGGGCGCCCTGGCGCGCGGTAATCCGGCCGTGGCGGGTGAGGCCGGCGCCGTTGTCGATAACCATGCCTGCGGTGTCGATGCCTTTCTTTTCAAGCCAGTCGTAGATCACCCGGATACCGGCCACCCGGTCGTCGTCTTCGTCTTCCTGGCGGTTCTCCGCCCCTATTGTGAGCAGCAACTGGCGGGCCATGACGTTGCTGCTCCATTTATTGATGTCCCGCACCATGGTGACCAGATCCGGTGACGTGGTTTTCATGACCAGTCGCGCGTCCTCCGGTGTCTCCGCGTTCACGTGGGAGCCCGAGAGGGTAACGCCGACATCTGCCAGCACGGAGCGGATCAGCGAGGCGCTGTATCGATCCTGGGGCAGCAGCGACAGGTATGTGGTGGACCGGCATCCGCGAGGCAGTTCACCGGTCACCCTCACGGTCACCCGATTGTCATCGTGGAAGATGGGCTGCCACTCGAAGCTCCTTCGAGCGGGGCAGGGGCCTTCCGCAGTGGCGATTACCCGGTTGTCGATCACAACGTCGTCCAGGGCTGGCGTGCTCCAGGCCTGGGTGCCACGCTCGTCGGCCCGAACCTGGAAGTGCAGGAGGTTCAGGTTGGTCAGGTACGCTGACGGCTCCACCAGGAAGGGCGCGTGGGGATTGTCGCCGTTGTCCTCGAATTCCGGGAAGCCCCCATCAATTTCGAAGTAGCTGCCGTCCAGTACCAGGTCGCCTTCGATACGGGTAATGCCCATGCTGCGCAGTTCGCTGAGGGTGCTCCACAGCCGTTCGATCGTGAGCTTGGGATCGCCCCCGAAGCGCACGTAAAGGTTGCCCTCAAGTGTGTCGCCCACCATCACACCGTCAGTCAGGAAGTCCGTGTCCCAGTGGTGGTTCGGGCCCAGTATTTCCAGGGCGGCGTAGGTGGTGATGAGTTTCATGATGGAGCCGGGGCTCATCAGCGCATCGGCGTTGATGTATTGCTCAATGCCCGGACCGTTGAGGGGAATGGCCGCCACGCTCATGGCTTCGTCACTCTGGAGGGACTCAAGAGCGTACGACCGCACCTGGTTGCTCCAAAGGCTCTTGCCGGAGTAGCCGGAGTCGGCATCGTCGGCCGTCGCTGCCGCCGGCAGCACCAGCATGGCAACGGCTGCGCTCAGGGCAATCGCAAAGCGTCCCCGTCCGCTGGCTGGTTTTCCTGCACTGCCAGAGTGTCGCAACCCCGGAATTATCATAGCCGTCATCCGATGAAATCGTTATGCCTGAACAATAGCCTATCCTGGCGGTTTGTACTATGCAGAAAACCTCTACATGACGTTAAAAAATGGCAGTAGTGTCGTTGTTTGTATTGGATTTTTGTGACGCACTGTAAGCACCCTTAGGAATCATGGGCTTAGGTGGACAAAGTGTAACGTTTCGGATGTCAATGACTTTGGCGGGCGGATTTTTGCCCGATTTTCCGGCATTTGAGTCATGGATTCTGATGGCAAATCAGCGTTTCCTTGCAAGGAGGGTCATCGGCAATCACAACAACAAAGGAACTGCAGCATGATCGGTATACCGTTGGGTCTTTTTACTGCCAATGCAGTGGAATGGGTGTTTCACAAGCATGTGTTGCACAATAGGGGACGGAACCGCGAGAGCTTCTGGTCGTTCCACTGGCATGATCACCATCGCAACGTGCGCCGTAACGGGTTCCTGGATGAGGATTACCGGGATGCCCCTCTTGCCTGGAATGCGCAGACCAAGGAAGTGGCCGCCCTGGTAGCCGGTGCCGCGGCGGTCACGCCACTGTTACCCGTAGCGCCATTTTTCGTGGGCACGCTCTATTACAGCGCGTGGAATTATTACCGCGTACACAAGCGCTCCCATCTGGATCCGGAGTGGGCCAGGCAACATCTGCCCTGGCACTACGATCACCATATGGGGCCGAACCCGAATGCCAACTGGTGTGTCACCCGGCCCTGGTTTGACCATATCATGGGCACCCGCGAACCCATGGAAAACCGACAGATTGCGTGAACTCGACGCAATCCCCAATAGAAGGTCGTTCAATGTCCAACATGCTTTCTCATAACGTACAGGTTCTCGGCTCGGTCGCCACGTCGTCGCTTACCGCGTGGCGTGGGTGCCTGGTGGTCAGGCCGGTGCCTCAGCCGGACAAGCCGATCGTGCTCTACGACATGGAGGGTTGCCCGTACTGCCGCCGGGTCCGTGAAGCGCTTACCGCCCTGAATCTGGATGTGGAGATCCGCCCGTGCCCGAAGGGCGGCTCGGTGTTTCGGGCCCAGGCCGAGGCCCTGGGTGGTCGCCAGCAGTTCCCCTTGCTGGCGGATCAGAATACCGGCACCGTAATGTACGAATCGGAGGAGATCATTGAATATCTGTTCCAGCAATATGCCGGGCGGCCTGTGCCAACCTACTATCGTCGCCGGGTCTGGCAGCCGGTTCTGGGGTCTTTTGCGTCGGTAGCCAGCGCCATGCGGGGCCTACGGGTCAGTCAGGGCAAGCGGCCGGAGCAGCCACTGCATCTGTGGAGCTTCGAGGGCAGCCCATTTTCCCGTCTGGTCCGGGAGCGGCTGTGTGAGCTGGAGATTCCCTACACCCTGCACAATCTGGGCAAGGAGCACTGGACGGAGATCGGGCCGGCCAGGCAGCGCATCAAACCCGGGCCCTACAGGCCGATTCCTGGCGGCAAACGGGATGCGTTCTTCAAAAAGCATCAGCGGGTTCAGGTGCCGTATCTGGAAGACCCCAATACCGGGCAGGGCCTGTTTGAGTCATCCCGGATTCTCAGGTATCTGGATTCTGAGTACGGGAACTGATCTTCGCTGAGGATTGTCACCCTCGGGGAGTCGTCCGTGCGGGTCATCCCTTTGACAGACACGCCGTAAATACATCCATGTAGGCTCGGTCGGGCCATCCCTGGCCCTCCACGGTCTGTCAAAGGGATGACCCGCACGGACTTGTCGCACCTTGTGCTATTCGCACTGCAATCGTCGCAAGTGGGAGGAGACACGGTATGTCGCACCGCATCAGTCGAAGGATGTTCCTTATCGGTTCCAGCGTGGCTGGGCTGGCCCTCAAATCACCCGTGTTGTTTGCGAACCCACCGAAGACTCCCTCGTCTTCTCCCATCACCCGCCAGATTCCGGGCACCTCCGAAGCCATTCCCGCCATTGGCATGGGCACCTGGATCACCTTCAACGTTGGCGGTGATCAGCAGTTGATTGCGCAGCGTACCGAGGTTCTGAAAACCTTTTTCGAGCTGGGTGGTACCGTGGTGGACAGCTCGCCCATGTACGGCAGCTCTCCGGATGTGCTGGGTAAGGCGCTGGATGCCCTCGATGCCCATGACCGTGTGTTTTCGGCCACCAAGATCTGGACCGGTGATGAATCGGAAACCCGGGCGGAGGCCGCCCGATCGGAACGGCGCTGGGGTGTCGACCGGTTCGATCTGTTGCAGGTGCACAACCTGCTGGGCTGGCAAGGGCATCTGGAAACCCTGAAGCAGATGAAGGCGGAGGGCGAGGTACGCTACATCGGCATCACCACCTCTCATGGTCGGCGGCACCGGGAATTTGAGCAGATCATGGAGCGCGAGCCACTGGATTTCGTGCAGTTGACCTACAACGTGCTGGACCGTGAGGCCGAGGAGCGGTTGCTGCCGCTGGCGGCGGAGCGTGGTATCGGGGTGATTGTGAACCGGCCCTTCCAGGGCGGGTCGCTGTTTCGCCGGTTTCAGTCGGAGCCGTTGCCGGATTGGGCAGAGGAAGTTGGAGCGCGTAACTGGGCGGAGTTTTTCCTCAAGTTCATCATTGCGCATCCGGCGGTCACCTGCGCCATTCCCGCCACCAGCCAGGTGGAGCACATGCGCGAGAATATGGGCGCTCTCTACGGTATTTTGCCCGACAGCCGGCAGCGCCAGCGCATGGCGGATTACGTGAGGTCGCTGTGAGCGGTGCAGACTGGCTCAGTTACTCCCTGCAGGATTTCGTGATGTTCGGGCCGCAGGTTTTCCTGCGGCTGTTTGTCCGTATCAACGACGATCTCTGGCCCTGGCAGCTCCTGGGCCTGGCGGCCTCGCTGCTAATTCCGTTTCTGGTGGTCAGCAACCATTTACTTCGCCGGAAGCTCGGTCTTTTCCTGATCGGGCTGGCCTGGATGAGCAGCGGCTTCGGTTTTCTGGTGGGCTATTTTGGCCCCATTAACTGGCCGGCTAACTGGTTCGGGTGGGCGTTTGTGGGGCAGGGCGCTTTTCTGCTGTTAGCTGTTTTGCGTGGTGCGCTACCTTCCCGACCGGTATCGCGGCCGCCTTTGCTGATACTTTGGTTCCTGGCGGTTCTGGCTTTGCCCTGGCTGGTAGTGGGGGAGTCGGGAAGCTGGCAGTCGGTCGCGGTTTTCGGCGTAGGCCCCTGGGTAACGGCTGCCGCGGGTGCCTTGGCAGTCCCGCTGCTTGCCAGCGCCTGGCGCAGGCTGTACCTGATCATTCCCCTGGTCTGGGCGCTGGCCAGTGGCGCCATGTTCTGGGCGCTCGCCACGTCCTGGCTGTTGGCGCTGCCAGCGGCAACCCTGATGCTGCTGGCAGCGGGCCTATGGCTCAGTCCCAGGCCGGCGCAAAGTCAGGGTTAGCGATCCTGTCATTGCGGTCCAGGGCGTCAATCGCCTCGATTTCCTCGTCGCTCAGTTTGATTTTCAGGGCATCCAGGTTGGCTTTCTGGTGTTCTGATCGGGTTGACGAGGGGATGGGCACCACACCCCGGGACACCACCCAGGCAATGGCAATCTGAGCCGGTGTGGCGTTTCGCTCCCGGGCAATCCGCTGGAGGGTTTCGTCTTCCATCACCTTGCCAACGGCCAGCGGCATGTAACCGGTCACCTTGATGCCCAGTTTGCGGGCGTGCTCAACCACCTGGCGATTGGCCAGAAACGGATGTACTTCCACCTGGTTGGTGAAGATAGGCGTGTCGCCCAGAATCTCCCGGGCCTGATCCATCTGGGCGCAGGTGAAGTTGGATATGCCGATGTGGTCGGTCAGGCCTTCCCGCTGGGCGTCTCGCAGAGCATTGAGATATTCGGCCATGGGCACTTCGTCGCCCGGCGAGGGCCAGTGGATAAGTGCCAGGTCCACGTGGTCGGTCTTCAGTCTGGCCAGGCTGTCGTGCAGGCTGTTGATCAGATCGCTGGCGTGCAGCTGGTCAAACCAGATCTTGGTGGTGAGGAAGATTTCGCGTCGGGGTATGCCGCTGGAGGTGATGCCATCACCCACTTCCGCTTCGTTCTCATACATCTGGGCAGTGTCTATGTGACGATAACCCAGAGACAGAGCGCTTTTTACGGCGTCACGGGCGTCGTTCCCCTTGAGACGGAACGTGCCCATTCCTATTTTGGGAAGGTCGCTGAATGACATTCTGTCCTCCTTTGCAAAGAATGGCGAGTCGGCCATGTGGACTGAGTGTAAAGTGGTGCCACTGCTCTGGTTCTTCAAGTGCCCGGCCGGTATCATCGGCGCCGGACTTTCACAACCGCGAGTACGAGAGGGCTTCCATGTATACCGGCGAATGCCTTTGTGGCGATATCCGTTTCGAATACGACGGTCCCCTGGGCCCCGTGGCACTCTGCCATTGCAGTCAGTGTCGGCGAGCCCATGGCAGTGCCTTCTCTGCCAGTGCCCCGGTGCAGAAGGTACGGTTCCGCTTTGTTTCCGGTGAGGATCGGCTATCTGAGTTCGAATCGCGGCCCGGAAAATATCGCGGTTTCTGCAGCCGTTGTGGCAGCCAGCTGTACAGCCGGGTCGACGCCATTCCCGGCATTCTGCGGCTGCGGGTCGGCTGCATTAATGAGCCCCTCGAACGGGGCCCTGCACAGCATGTGTATGTCGGTTCGAAAGCCGAGTGGTTCGAGATCACCGACAACCTGCCACAGTTTGAAAAAACCGAGCGAACCAACGACCCTCACTGAACCGGCAGCATCCGGTATACCTTGCCTCTGGGCGAATCCGTCAGCAGCCACAGGGCACCGTCTGGTCCCATGCGAACATCCCGTATCCGCTCGCCAAGGTCGGTCAGTAGATCCTCTTCCTCGACCACCTGGCCGTCCCGGATACTCAGTCGCACCAGCTTTCGCATCTTGAGCGCGCCGACAAACAGATCCCCGCGCCACTGGGGGAACAGGTCGCCGGTATAGAATGCCATTCCTGAAGGGGCAATCGATGGGTCCCAGTAGTGCAGTGGCTGGGCCATTCCGGGCCTGGCGGTGTCATCGGTGATCGGCAGGCCGGAATAGTCGATGCCGTAGGTAATTTCCGGCCAGCCGAAGTTGGTACCCGCCTTCAGGATATTGATCTCGTCGCCACCTCTGGGACCGTGCTCGTGGGTCCAGATAGTGCCGGTTTGCGGATGGATGGTCATGCCCTGAATATTGCGGTTGCCGTAGGTGAACAGTGTGTCCTGCGCGCCCGCCTTGTCCAGGAACGGATTGCCCGGGGCAGGCGCGCCGTTGGTGGTGATGCGATGCACACCACCGGCGTCATCGCTCAGGTCCTGGGCGCGGTCCATGTCGCCCCGGTCGCCCACGGACACGTAAAGGTTGCCGTCTCGGTCGAACTCCATGCGCCCGGCGAAGTGCCGGCTTGTTCCGGAGCGCGGCAGAGCCTCGAAAATAACCTCAACGTCGTTCAGCCGGTTGCCGTCCAGCGTGGCACGGGCCACCCGGGTGGTCATGCCCTCCCGGGTGCGGTGGGCATAGCTGAGAAACAGGGTGTTGTTGCGCTCGAATTGCGGATGGAGCAGCACGTCCAGCAGGCCGCCCTGGCCGGAGACGACCAGTTCCGGCAAGCCCTCAATCGGAGCTTCCAGCAGCGACCCGTCGCGAATAAGCCTCAATCGGCCCTCACGCTCGGTAACCAGCTTGTCGCCGTTCGGTAGGAAAGCGAGGCTCCAGGGGTGCGCCAGGTTGTCGGCCACAGTCTCCAGCCTGAAATCGGCCTTTTCAGACGAAAACTGCATGTCTGCCCTGACTGCCATGGTTGCGAGAATCAGGAGGCTGGCAAACAGTACATTGGGGATAGCGCGCATGGGACCTCCGTTTCTGGGGTTTCCGGACATCGGAATGATATCTGAGGATAGCAGCTGAAAATGACTCTGCCGCTCGTCAACCGCACCGAATATATAGGTGGGAGAGGTCAGCCCGGATCATTGCCTTTATGTTGCAAATGAGAATCAATGCTATTAAAGTGTTGGCATTGTCCACGTCAGGGAGAAAACGGAATGGTGCCAGAGCAGGAGCTTATTGAGGGACTGAAACTTGCTGCCAGCGCCGGCGCGATGATCGGGGTTCTGGTTATCGGTGCCGTACTTGCGTCGACGATTGGCGGTTGAGTTCGACAAGTCGCTGTTTGCGGTAAATACCGCAGGTGCCGCAATAACCTCCGCCCGGTAGCAGGTACTTCAGGCAGCAGCCTTTACGCTGGGGAATGGCCGTTTGCTGATCGCCGAAGACGGCCGGAATCCAGTCAATAAAACGGTTGGCGTCGTTCCCGAATATGGCCAGCCAGGCCTGGGCCAGTGCGCACAGGGATTCCGGCTCGGCCAGGTTCCACACCGCTGAGAAAGGCGCCCCCAGCCCCAGCCCGATACTGCTCCAGTAAGCGCCGGGACTTACACCGAGGTCTTGTCGGAATACCGGATACCAATCCGCGGTCATCCTGCCAACAGAGCGTACGTACTCCGCCTCATCAACGATTGGTTCCCCCGGCACTTGAAACCAGCGCCCGGTCGCACTCTCGTTGGCGCTATCGATCGGCGCCAGGAAAATTCGGTCTGGATTTGGAAGTGGCGCAGCCCCGTTCCGGAACAGTCTCAGGCTAAGGGGCGCAATCACGCTCAGAGCGAGGTCCTGCTGTAGTACCGAAGCATGAGCTCGCAGGGCCTGGCGTGTGTTGTTCGGGTAGTCGTGAATGACCTGATGGGTCAGGATGTCGGGTTGTTCCAGGCACTGGGCCAGAGAAAACAGGCCCCGTCGTTCGCCCGGGGCCTGCTGGAGGGCGCCACTGAGAATGGTCCGGGCGTCTAGCCCTGACTCGGCCAGAAACACCTCGTAGCGCTGCGACCAGCGGCCGTCCACTGAGATCGGTTCAGGCACGGCCATGACGGCTCAGCCCCCACAGGAAATAGAGCCCGCCGACCAGAGCCGCCAGCAGGCCCGCCGGCAACTGGTTCGGGTAGATGACGGTTCGGGCCAGGTAGTCGGCGACACCAAGAAGCAACCCTCCGGCCAGCGCCGCGACAATCAGCTGCCGACCTACGGTCTGCTGGCCCAGAACCCGGGCCAGGTGGGGCGCGATCAGTCCCACAAAGCTAAGTGGACCGATCACCACGGTGGCCGCGCCAGTCAGCAGCGCGGCCAGCAGCAACAGCGCAAGGCGCGCCCTGGGAACCGGCAGCCCGAGTGAGGAAGCAGATGTCTCTCCCAGGGGTAGCAACGTCAGTGGCCGGATGATCAGCAGGAGCAGGGCGGCGATCAGAAGGATCAGTACCATTAGGCCCAGGGCCTCGGATTCCGAGATCAGCCAGGTGGAACCGTACATCCAGTTCAGCAGCCGGGAGGCCACTGTGCCGCCGGACGCCATGACCAGGCGCAGACCGGCATCCATGAACACGTACAGTGCCAGCCCCCCCAGCAACAGCTGGTTGCCGGCAAACCGGTGCTTGCGGGCGAGCAGCAACAGCAGTGCCAGAGCACCGGCGGCGCCAGCGGTCGCTGCACCAATCTGGCCGGCGCGGCCAATATCGGCCCCGATAAGCACCGTAATCACCATCACCACGGCGGCCCCGCCGCTGATGCCGAGCATTTCCGGGCTCGCCATGGGATTGCCGGTCATGCGCTGGATCAGGGTGCCGGCCAGGCCCAGGGCGACACCGGCCAGTACCGCGGCCAGCAGGCGCGGACCCCGCCAGACCCAGGCCTCTCCCCATTGTGCCGGGGTGGTCCAGTTCCAGCCTTCCAGGCCCGGCGACCAGGCCATGGAAATGGCCATGGTCAGCAGCAGAAACGAGGCAAGCAGCCCGCCGACTACCAGGGTCGAACGGCGGGCGGGCAGAAAGCCAGCGGGTCCGTCTGCCTGCCCGGGCATGTGGTGGGTGTTCTTGAAATTCTGCAGGGCCAGAAGAATGATCGGGCCGCCAATAAGAGCGGTGGCGGTGCCAGTGGGCACGAGCGAGCCATTGCCCCAGGTGGAGGCCCAGTGCGCCAGGGTGTCGGCGAGTAACAGCAGGCCCGCGCCCAGGACGCTACTCCAGGCCAGTCGGGCCGTCAGTGTACGGGCGCCCAGCAGTCTGGCCAGAACCGGCGCTGCCAGGCCCACGAACGCCACAACGCCGACCCGGCTGACTACGGTGGCACTCATCAGCACCACCAGCAACAGGGCCAGCAAACGGATCATGCCAACCCGGGCGCCCAGCGAACTCGCGGAGCTCTGGCCCAGCTGCAGGATCTGGAGCGGGCGCATCAGGGCGATCATCAGGGCCCCCAATACCAGCACCCTGGGCCAGAGGTCCATGAACGGTTGCCAGTTGTTCTGTACCAGGGAACCGGCACCCCAGATGAACAGGTTGCCCAGCCATTCGCCCTTGAGCAGCAGGAACGCCATGTTCACGGCGCCCAGGAAAAACGTGATGACCAGCCCCGCGAGAATCACTGACACCGGCGAGAATCCAAGCCGCCAGGTGAGGGCGATCACCAGACCGATGGCCAGGAGTCCGCCAGCCACCGCTACAAGGTCTGGACTGAAGGCAAGCAGCCCGGGAAAGAACAGGGTGGCCACCGTAACCCCGAACTGGCCGCCCGCTTCTACCCCCAGTGTTGTGGGCGAGGCCAGGGGATTGCCAAGAATCTGCTGCGTTACTGCGCCGGCCAGCCCCAGGCCCAAGCCGATCAGAATGGAAATAGCCACTCGCGGGGCCCAGCTGTAATGAGCCAGTACCGAGGGGTAGTAATCAACGTCGAAGGTCCAGAAAGCAGCCACAAGGGCGGCCGGGTCCAGATCCCCGAACCAGGGGGCAGCGCTCGCCAGGAGGGCGCAGAGCCAGATCAGGGCGGCGGCGACCGGCAATCTCGCAGGCAGTGCCGGAGCGTGGGCCGGGGTTGCCGTGCAGTCAGCGTACATTGCCAGAACCTCCCTTCAGCAGGCTGTCGGCGAGCATGACTGCCAGTCGTTTTACCGGATACACGCCACCAAAGGGCCACACTGCATCAAGCTGATAGACCTGTTCGCGCTCCACCGCCGGCAGGTAAGTCCAGAACGGGCTTCCGGCCAACGTAGCCGACAGGCCTGGCGGGGTGGGGGAAATGGCGACGATTCGGCTTTGCTCATAGGGCGCGAGTGCCTCCAGACCAATCACTGAAAAGCCCCAGTAGTTGCCTTCGTTCGGCCAGGCATTTTCCAGGCCCAGGGCGTTCAGCGTGCTCTGGTACAGTCCGTTGGACGTGTAGATCCGAACGTGCCGGGCATCCAGGAAATTCACCAGTGCCACGGGCCGCTCGGTCAGGCCGGCTTGTTCCAGCCGGGCGCGCTGGGTAGCCAGGGTCTGTTCGATATCTGCCAGTACCGCCCGGGCCCGGTCTTCCCGGTCCAGCATGTCGGCGAGCGTTGTCAGCATGTCCCGGGCCTTGGCGAACGGGCGGGAGCCGGGTTTGTAAACGCTCACCACGTAGGTCGGGGCAATCCGCTCCAGCAGGTTGGCGGCCGGCGCCATTTCCGAGCTGGTCACGATCAGGTCCGGTTCAAGTTGGGCAATGGCCTCCAGGCTTGGTGCCACACGGGTACCCACGTTGGCCACCCCGTCCGGCAGTTCCGGTTTGCCCACCCATACCTTGTAGCCATCTCGGTCGGCGACCCCTACCGGCGTTACGCCAAGCAGTAACAGGGCCTCGGTGGCAGCCCAGTTGAGGGCAACAATCCGCTTGGGGGGCTCCTCCAGGGTGAGGCTGCCCTGTTCGTGTTGCCAGGTGGCCGCACCTGCCGCCAAGGGTAAAGCGCTGAGCAGCAGAGCGATCCAGAGCTGTAGAAGCCGTTCATGCCTAGTGCACATAGGATACCCACTGCCCGGGAGCACGCTCCATGACCCCCATGGGCACGCCGTAGATGGATTCGAGCACGCCCGAATCCATGATCTCACTTGGGGTGCCGTCGGCCACCAGCTGGCCGGATCTCAGGGCCACCAGGCGGTCGCAGAACCGTGCTGCCAGGTCCACGTCGTGGAGTACCACAATCACCGTCAACTCCCGGTCTTCGGCAAGCCGATGCACCAGGCGGAGGGTTTCCACCTGATGTTTTACATCCAGCGCGGAGATGGGTTCGTCCAGCAGCAGGCATCTGGTTTGCTGCGCCAGCAGCATGGCAATCCACGCGCGCTGGCGTTCGCCGCCGGAAAGGGTATCCACGGAACGATGCCGGAATGCTCGCAGGCCGGTGTCGTCGATGGCCTGATCAATCAGCCCATGATCTTCATCGGTGTAGCGCCCAAGGGGGCCGCGCCAGGGGTAGCGCCCAAGGGCCACCAGTTCGCGAACCGTCAGTCCATCGGTGGCGGGCGGATGCTGGGGCAGGTAACCCATATGGCGGGCGAACTCCCGGGCACCGGTGTCGGTATAGGGGCGGCCCAGCAACTGTACGGTGCCGGCACTGGGTGAGAGCTGGCGCGCCAGCACTTTCAGCAACGTGGATTTGCCCGAACCGTTGTGGCCCAGCAGCGCCGTTACCTCGCCCTCCAGAAAGCCCAGGCTGAGTTGGCGCAGAATGGCCGTGCCGCCAATGTGGACATCAAGGTTGGAAACGTCGAGAAAGACAGACATGCAGGCTCCCGAAAGTACGACAGAGGGCCTGCAGGATAGTTTAAATGCGAATCACTATCAATATTTATAGTGTTTAGGCCAGTGCCTGAAGCTGCCCGGTCTGTACCTGCCACTGTCTGGCGTAGGCGCCGTCTTTCTCCAGCAACTCTCTATGAGTACCCAATTCCAGGACCTTACCGCCTTCAATGACAGCGATGGCGTCGGCCTCCACAATTGTGGACAGGCGATGGGCAATCATGATCACCGTACGGTTGTGGCCGATGCGCTTGAGTGAGCGCTGGATGGCCGCCTCGGTTTCGTTATCGACTGCGCTGGTGGCCTCGTCAAGCACCAGAATGGGTGGATCTTTCAGAAGCGCACGGGCCAGGGAAAGCCGCTGGCGCTGGCCGCCGGAGAGGCGCACACCCCGTTCCCCGACCGGAGTGTCGAGCCCCTCGGGCAGGGACTCGATGAACGACCAGGCCTCGGCGGTTCGCGCTGCTTCGATGATCTCGGCCTCGGTAGCCTGGTGGTTGCCGTAGGCCAGGTTCTCGCGAATGCTGCCTTCAAACAGGTACACGTCCTGGCTGACCAGCCCTATGGCCCCGCGCAGCGAGTTCAGGCTGAGCTCGCGCACGGGCTGGCCGTCGATGCGTATCTCGCCGTTGCTGGGGTCGTAGAATCGCAGAAGCAGCTTGACCAGCGTGGATTTGCCGGAACCCGTGGCGCCCACCAGAGCGAGGGTGTTGCCCGCCGGTACCTTGAGGCTGATGTCCCGGATGCCAGCGCCGCTGGCGGGATAGTGAAAGCTCACGTTGTCGAAGGTCACGTCGCCTTTCACCGGCGTTTGCAGCGGCTTGCCACCCTCATCCCGCACATGCACCGGCTCGGCCAGCAGGTCCAGAATCCGGCGGGTGCTGGCCATGGCGCGTTCGAACAGGTCGATCACCTCAGCAAGGCCGGTCAGGGGCCACAACAAGCGCTGGGTGAGGAACACCAGAACCCCGTAGGCGCCCACATTCAGGCTACCCTCCAGGGCCATCATGCCGCCCACGGTAAAGGTGGCCAGAAAGCCGGCCAGGATGGCCATCCGGATCACCGGAATGAACGCGGAGCTGATGCGGATGGCCTTGCGGTTAGCCTCTACGTACGCTTCGCTGCTTTGCTTGAGTCGCGCGGCTTCTCTCTGCTCGGCGGTAAAACTCTTGATGGTGGCAATGCCGCCCAGGTTGTTGGCCAGCCGGCTGGACAGGTCGCCGACCTTCTCCCGTACATCGGCGTACAGCGGCCCGGCCTTGCGCTGGAAGTAGAACGCGCCCCAGATGATGAGCGGAATGGGGGTGAATGCCAGCAGGGCAATCAGGGGCGACAGTACGAAGAACACCGCACCCACGGCAATCACGGTAACCAGCACCTGGATCATGGCGTTGGCACCGCCATCCAGGAAGCGCTCCAGCTGGTTAACGTCGTCGTTCATGGTCGCCACCAGCTGGCCGGAGCTGCGCGCCTCGAAGAAGCTCATATCCAGTCGTTGGGCATGCTCGTAGGCGTCCTGGCGCAGATCGGATTGCAGGCGCTGGGCCAGGTTGCGCCACAGGATCTGAAACAGGTACTCGAACAGCGATTCGCCAGCCCAGATAAAGAAGGTAAGCACCGCCAGTATGGTGATTTGTTCCTGGGCGGTTTCAAAGCCAAGACCGGCCACGAAACTCTCTTCCTGGTTGACCACCACATCAATGGCCACACCGATGAGAATTTCCGGTGCAATATCAAACAGTTTGTTGATGATGGAACAGGTGGTGGCCGCAATGATCTGCCGGCGGTAGCCCCGGGCATATCGAAGCAGGCGGGCCAGGGCGGCGAAACTGCTGGTTGCTTTGGTGTGGGACGTGGACATGGAGCGCTCGTTCCGGAATTGTGGCTGGAAAAGCGCAAAGCGTACCCGCTTGGGGTATCAATTAAAAGAGAATCATTATCAAAAAAAAGCCCCGCGGTGTGCGGGGCTTCGACCTCTGTGGTTATCAGGAATCGACGCTATCGTCTTCCAGAGTGACGACCGTGTCTGCGAGGAGTTCGGATTCCTCGAAGGTGTCGTCCTCAATATCGCCGGTTACGGACACCAGGTCGCCGACTTCGAGCTGCTGGAAGCCCTCATCATCCATGGGATCATAAGGCATCAGAGCGGTGTCGACGGTCATTTCCTGAACGCCCGAGTCAATGGTGAACTCGGAGCCCGAGACACTGGTTATCGTTCCGGTCACGATCATCTGGCCAATATCGATGGTGGGTGCCACGTCCAGATCGTTGAACGATTCCTCGTCAGCGGCGTTGGCGTAGAAGTAGGTTCCCAGGCTCTCCACGTACACACTGCTGGCCTCGACTTTTGCACCCTCGAAGGTGTCGTCGTCGACTTCGCCATAGACAGTGACGTTATCGCCTGGAAGGACTTCGCCGTTCTCTTCGAACCAGTCCCAATCGTCCATCTCGACCGTAACCAGGCCTCTGCCATAGTCCAGCATGAAGGTGTCGGCGGTGGTGCTGGTCACTTTGCCGCTTAATGTGATCCAGGAGCCATCCGCCGCAAGGTAGGGGCTCTCGTTCTCCGCGCCTTTGTCGGCCGCCAGGGCAGCCACCGGAGTTGCGATCAGGGTTGAGGCAATCGAAAGTGAAAGCAGTGAACGTTTCATACTTAGATCTCCTTTGTGTCTTTTCTTAGACTTGGATCTCGAAATGTCCGAATACGGCCAATCGCTTTTTGCGCCGTATTCACCGCCTCAGTCATTTCAATTGCTGTCAGGTTCACGAAAACAAAGGATTCTGAATGTTTCTTAATGGCGTGGAAAGGGCGCCGGCGACGCGAGGATGCGTGGGCGGGCCGCCCATGCCGGCATGTTCAGAGTATTTCCACACCTTCGCATTTGTACCGGCCTATTAATGTATCCTCCTGCAAAACATTGCCTTGAAGGTCAAAACAGAACAGGTAGGTTTCGGTGTGGTCACCGATTTCAACGCTTTTCAGCCCGATGCATTCGTCTGGGCGTCCGGGGATGAGTTTGAAGGACGACACACCGCGCTCCGGGGTTATCGGGCCCACCTCCAGGGTTTTGATTTGGGTGAAATCGGCGCTGGCCATGATCAGGGTGTTGCCGCCTCGCTCGCGCTCGTCCACGGCTTCATCGAACGGAGTCCTGGATATCTTGCGGGGGAAGAACAGCCAGCAGTTGCGGTAGGGGTGCCATTCGGCGGCCTCGTGGGTCACATACCCTTGCTCCCCTATGCCCAGTGCCTCCCGCATGCGCTGGTAGTTCCGGTGCCAGTTTCGGCTGCGCAGGCCGTAGTTGCGATCCAGAATCTTGATCCACTCTTCCCTGGCATTCTTGCCGTGGCTGCCCACCACCATTTCGTCCCCCTTCAGGGTCGCCCATTCACTCTTGAAGCCCTTGAAGACTTCATCGCCGCTGCCTGTCATCAGGATATGCCTGGGAACCAACTGGTTCTGGTTCCGGATTTCACAGACCAGTCCGGTTCTGTCATCGAAGGTGATCAGGCGTTGCCCGAAGAGCACAAGCTCCGAGAACTCGGCGCCCCGGCCTCCCTCTGCAATCAGGCTGATCAGCTGATGTTCGCCGCCTTCCTCGGGCGGTATTTCCTCCATCCGATAGCGAATCTTGCCGGTGGTGGAGTCCTGCTCCCGATAGAGGCGGTCGTAGCGCAGGGTGGACTGCCAGGCAATCTGCCCGTCCTCCAGCTCAACCTGGGATGCGTGGTCTTCGTCGGTGATGATGGCAAGGGTGTATTCACGGGTTTCGGGCCCGTACCGTTCAAGCCGGGCCAGGTCTGCCTGCGAGTGGCTCATGGTCATCCTCCGTTTGGGCTTCGGTTGACGTTCCTACCCTGAACCACTGCGGCGGCGAATGCCAGAGGCGGGTTTCAGCTCCGGTGGTTTCGCTGCAACCAGCGGTCGAGCTTGTCGGCGAATTCCTTCCGGTCGGTCTGGCTGAACGGTGCCGGGCCGCCGGTAACCTGGCCGGCGTTACGCATTTCTTCCATGAAGTTGCGCATGGCCAGGCGCTGGCGGATGTTCTCTTTGGTAAAGGCCTGGCCACGGGGATTGAAGACGTCCGCACCTTTTTCTATGGCTTCGGCGGCCAGCGGTATGTCCTGCGTGATCACCAGGTCGCCGGGTTGCATCTGGTCCATGATTTCGTTGTCGGCAACATCAAAACCGTGAGGCACCTGGCGGCGCTTTATGTAGGGGCTTGGCGGCAGGCTGATGGCGTGGTTGGCGATGAAGGTGGTGGTGATTTGCCAGCGGGTAGCGGCGCGGCAGAGGATCTCCCGAATGGGAACGGGGCAGGCGTCGGCGTCGACCCAGATTGGCATGATGGTCCCTTCAGTTGGTTTGCTTTGAAGGAGTTTACCGTTTGTTGTGGTGAGCCTGGTAGTTTGGTTCCGCGTATTCATTGTTGAAGTCAGCTCTGGCGGGGGGAGACATTGTGGGCGTCCTTCCAAAAACCGCTCCGAGCACGTCCATGTGGCTTGTTTCCGGCCATCCATGGCCTCCAACATTTTTGGAAGGACGCCCACAATGCCTCCGCCAGACACAGGTGGTGTTTCCGCGGCCCTTAGGGTATCCGCTCTGACTATAGATGAGGTCCTGATGATGAGAACCTGGAAGATCCTGGGTGTTGTCTTCGCAACCTTTCTGTCGGCAACGGCAGTAGGTTCTGAAAGCCATCAACAAGCCTGGGAGGCCCTGAAAGACGGCCGGGCGGTGCTAATGCTCCGCCACGCACTGGCGCCGGGTACCGGCGACCCAGCCAATTTTGATCTTGACGACTGCAGTACCCAGAGAAACCTCAACGATACCGGGCGCGAACAGGCTCGGGCCTGGAAGCCGTTTCTGGCGGAGCATGGCATTACCGAAGCCCGGGTGTTCAGCAGCCAGTGGTGCCGTTGTATGGATACTGCAAGGGAGATGGCCATGGGAGAGGTGACCGAGTGGCCATCGCTCAATTCATTTTTCAGTAACCGCGGTGATGGTCCGGCCCAAACACGGCAGACCATAGCTCTGGTGAATCAACTGGGCAGCGGGGCGCCGGTGATCCTGGTGTCGCACCAGGTGAATATAACGGCGCTGGCCGGGATTTTTCCCTCCTCTAATGAAGGGGTGATCATCAGCCTGCCGTTGGCGGAGGAGCCGACCATACTGGCCCGGGTCTCTCCCGGGCGGTAGCGCGGTGGTTCAGGGCGAAAATCGGGTGTTACAACATGGCGGGCTTGGAAGGAGCGCGCGAGGGCATTATGCTTTCGCACATTCTCTTCCGATGAGGACACCTCTGCATGAAGTTTCGCCTGAGTCTGCCGATGTTGCTGATGTTGCTCGCTCTCCCGGCAGTCGCCCATGACTATCGCCAGGGTATCCTGAGCATTGATCACCCCTGGAGTCGCCCCACACCTCCGGGAACCTCCATGGGTGTGGGTTACATGGCCATTTCAAACACCGGTGACACCACTGTTACGCTGGTGGGTGCCCGGTCAACCAGGGCGGCACATGTGTCGATTCACGAATCCCGCACCCAGGACGGTGTCATGCGCATGGAGCGGTTATCGGCAGGGCTGGAGATCCCCGCTGGAGAAACCGTGACGCTCAAACCCCACGGCTACCACCTGATGCTGGAAAAGCTGACCCGCCCTTTGCAGGAAGGGGAGAGCATTCCATTGACCCTGGAGTTCGAGGGTGCCGACGACATAGCCGTTGAGCTCAAGGTGGAGTCTCTGGACGGGCCGGCAATGCCGGCAAAGGATGGCGATATGCAGGGCGGCAAAGAAATGGACCATTCCGGACAGGGTATGAACCACAGCGGCGATTGAGCTGGCTCGCCCGGCATGGCAGGCGTTACTGCCGGGCTACCATTCCTTGTCTTCTGCGCTTTCCTCCGCCTCGATCTCGGCTTTCCGTGCCTGGATCTTTTTCATTTTTTCATCCGAGATCTTCATGCTGTGGGCACTGTCGCGCAGCAGCATCAGGCTGCCAACGATCAGGGCAAGCGCTACCAGCAGGATAATCCATCCAATCAGGGGCATGATTCACCTCTCACACGGGTCTTTACCTCCCATGATGGACCTGCCACGGCCCGCCGACAACCGTCAGGTTTGCTGGCCGAAGGAGGTCGGGTCCAGCCGGTAATAATCTTTCAGGGCCCCGAAAACCGCCGGCTGCGAGGCCTTGAGGGAGTCCGGTGTCTGGAAAAAGGCTTCGGTGAGCACGGCGAAGAATTCCGCAGGCTCGGAAGCGCCGTAAGGATCGAGCCATGGCTGGTCGTGGTGTTCAAGGGTGTTTAGCAGGTGCTCGTAGGCGTCGGTCATGGTGTTTTGCCAGCGGCGGGCCTGTTCTCCGCTCAGCGGCGGAGCCCCGTCGGCGCTGCCATCCAGATAGTCCAGTTGATGGGCAAACTCGTGGAGGATGACGTTGTGGGGGCTGTCGGGGTTGCTGGCGGCTTCTTCGCATTCCGTCCAGGCCAGTACAACCTGTCCGTGGGTTGACGCCTCGCCCGCCCGTATCTCGCTGGTCTCGCTCACCACATAACCATCGCTCTCCGTACCGGTGGCGTGATAGGCGTCGGGATAAACCAGAATGCTGCGTATGTCATCGAAATCGGAGTAAGCGCGGGCGAGTATCAGCAGACAGGCATGGCCGGCAATGGTTATCTTCACGGCATCGTTTACTTTAAAGCCGTCGCAGCCGTAGAAAGTTTTCTCGGCGAGGAAAAGCTGAACCCGTTGCTCCAGGTCCCTCCGGCGACCGGCGTCAAGCGCCCGGTAGAGAGGGACTCGGGCTGCCAGTTCTCTTTGCCACGACGCTGGAAACGGCTCCTGCAGCTCACGGTTCCGACGCCAGCTACGGTAGAAGAACAGATAGAACACGGTTCCTGCGATCAGGAACACCGAGAAAAGTCCGAAGGTTACCGCTGCCGACATACTGCTCCCGCCGGGGATTGGTCAAATCAATCTCTATCTTACAGAAAAACTGCACAGGAAAGGTAAAGCTGGCGGCTTTGGCCAATGAACGTCAGCCAGATTCGGTTAACGAAAATTTTCACTTGTTTGCAATTCAGTGAGGCAAGTCTCGGAATTTCGGCGTAGTCTTTGTTAACGATTGAGGAACTGCGTCGCAAATGGAAAGCCCTGACAACCGAGCATTTTACGAGCCAGCCCGGGATCGCCGCCCACAGTTCTGGCGATTGGCCATGCGTTGCGCGCAGATCGCGGCAGCGGTGGATGTTGCCTTTTTCGTCCTGTTCCACCTGCTCGGCTCGCCGATACTTGCCTGGGTCAATGTGGCCAGCGTTGCCATGTATGCTGGCGCCTACTACGCACTCAAGTATCGATTGAACAAGACAGCGGTTGTTCTTATCTGGTCAGAGGTGCTGATTCACGCGGCGCTCGGCATCGTGCTGATTGGCTGGGACAGCGGGTTCCACTATTACCTGCTGATGTTCATCCCGGCCATCTGCGTCTCCGCGCCGCGCCGGTGGGCCGTCGTTGCGCTGCTGTCACTCTGGGGCTACTATGTCGCGCTGGATGTGCTGATGTGGTTCATCGAACCCTTGCAGCCTATTCCCCAGAGCGCCCTGTATGTTGTGCACCTGTTCAATCTGAGTGTTGTGTTCGCAATGTTCAGTTATCTGGCCTCCTACTACCTGCGAATGGTGGTTCTGGCCCAGCGAAAATTGCGGCAAATGGCAACGACCGATTCCCTGACCGGCCTGTTCAACCGTCGACACATGGCCTACCTTGCCGAGAAAGAGCTCGCCCGCTTTCAGCGCAGCGGCCACAAAGTAGGTTTCCTCCTGCTGGATGTTGATCACTTCAAGTCGATCAATGATCGTTACGGGCATGAAGTCGGAGATCGGGTTCTGGCCTCTGTGGCCGACCTGATTCGTCGTGAGCTGCGAACGCAGGATCTGATCGGACGCTGGGGTGGCGAGGAGTTCCTCGCTATCCTGCCGGACACGGATGCTGCCAACGCGCAGGCGAGCGCGGAGCGGGTCCGCAATGCCTTCCTCGCCAGGAACTGGCATGCCATCACTGGTGCTGCGCTTGACGTTACAATCAGCATTGGCGTCAGTGAACTTCGTGCCGGAGACGATCTTAGTGCTGCGGTCAGTCGGGCTGACCAGGCGCTCTACCGGGGCAAGACCAGCGGGCGCAACCGGGTGGAGTTGGAAACCGCCTGATCACGGGGCAGATCGTTTCGGGAGCATCAAAAGGGTAGTCCACACATGTCTGAAATTCGGAGAAAAACCGTCGCCGGTCTGAACGTCGGGGATTCGTTCAGCCTTGTGCGGACATTTACCGAGGAGCAGACGGTTGCCTTTGGCGAGATTAGCCGCGACCAGAACCCTGTCCACTTCAGCGACGACTTCGCAAGGGCGAAGAACCTTTCAGGCAAGATCTGCCACGGGCTTCTGGTTGGCGGGATGATAACCGAAGTGGGTGGACAGATCGGCTGGCTGGCATCCGGCATGAATTTCCGTTTCCTCCGTCCCGTGTATTTTGGCGATACCATCACCTGCGTGCTCACCATTACCGATATCGATGAACGCAGCCGCGCGCGCGCCGAAGCGGTTCTCTCCAATCAGCATGGCGAGCCGGTAATAGAGGCCTGGTTAACGGGCGTCCTGCCTGGTCCGAAGGAGAGAGAAATCCTCAGAGGCAAGCAGGAGGTTGGGAGGTAGCCAGCCGGGAGGCTAGTCCTCGTCCGCATCCCTGATGCGTTCCTGGCGCTCCCGTTCTTCTGCTTTTGCAGCGTCGATAATGTCCATCAGTTCACCGACGTTGGCCAGGGTGTCGTCATGCTCGAAGCACCCGGTAAGTTTGCTGTGCGGATGAAGGTTGCCTGATTCGTAAAGTGCCCAGATTTCCTTGCCGTAATCGGTATTGAGCAAGTCAGGCGCAAACCGGCCAAAGTACCGCCGCATATTGTCGACATCCCGCTCCAGCATCCGCTGTGCGTTGTTATTGCCGGATGCATTCACCGCCTGGGGCAGATCAATGATGACCGGACCGGCGGCATCGACCAACACATTGAACTCAGACAGATCCCCGTGGATCAACCCGGCCGCGAGCATGCGCACGACCTCGCGAATCACACGGTGGTGGTAGTCACGGGCCTGCTCCGGCGAGAGGGTGACATCGCCCAGACGCGGTGCTGCTTTGCCCTCGTCGTCCGCCACCAGTTCCATCAGTAGAACGCCGTCCACGAAGCCCAGGGGTTCCGGTACCCGGACACCGGCAGCCGCAAGCCGATACAAGGCATCCACCTCGGCGTTGAGCCAGGCCTCTTCCTGTTCCTTCTGGCCGTATCGGGTCTTCTTGCTCATGGCCCTGGCGCGCCGGCTGTTGCGGACCTTTCTGCCTTCCTGGTATTCCACAGCCTGCTTGAAACTCCGTTTCGAGGCCTCCTTGAATACCTTGGCGCAGCGGGTATGGCCGGCGCAGCGAACCACATAGACCTGGGCTTCCTTGCCGCTCATCAACTGATAGAGCACTTCGTCGACCATGCCGTCATCAACGAGCGGTTGTAATCTCTTCGGTACTTTCATAAAACCTTTCAGCTAGGCAGCGAGCCGGCCAGCCAGGTTTGCTTATCTGGAAAGAGGCCGAAGTCGGGCAGGGCGGGGTAAACAACTGCAACGGAGCATAGCCTAAATGGAAATCTTTTGCCCGCGCCCGTTGATGCTCCCGGTTGCGTTCATCGCACCACAAATACCGAAATCGTACTGTGTTTGACGATATTGGCACCATTGGAATGAAGGATATGGAGCCGGTCACCGATACCCGGCGGATGCGATGCCATCACCACCAGGTCTGCATGGGTCTCCTTAATGGCCTCCAGCAGCTTGTCGTCCAGCTCTACGGCGGTGTCTGCCGATTCCATGACCAGGCTGTCGGTGCTGATACCGTGTGATTTTCCCTGCTCTTCCGCGAATTCGCGCAGCCGTGTTGCCAGCTCTTTTGGGTTGTGGGCGGCTGCACCCGGAGTGCTGTTCGTCACGGTTACGTAGCTGAGGGTGGCATTGTAGTGCTTCGCCATATCAATGGAGGTGTCGAGTGCCTTCACCAGTTTGTCGGTGTGGGCGAGGTCAACCGGAACCAGGATCTTTCTGTACATGAGAGGTCTCCTTTTCCGAGGCAGGAAGCTGACGCCTTCCTTTACTCAAAGGGTGGCAGCACCTTGTTGCATCTGTCAAAGAAACCCTGACATGGCCGGGGCTTTGGTCCCGGGCATAAAAAAAGGCAACCGAAGTTGCCTTTTCTGAACGTTGCTCTGCTACTCGCAGTGCCTCTCTTCAATAATCAGAGAGCGACAACGTTTTCCGCCTGGGGGCCTTTCTGGCCCTGAGTAACAGTGAATTCCACCTGCTGGCCTTCGGCCAGAGTCTTGAATCCACCGCCTTGAATAGCGCTGTAGTGAACAAAGACGTCGGGGCCGCTTTCGCGAGTGATAAAACCAAAACCTTTCGATTCGTTGAAAAACTTAACGTTGCCGGTAACTGTAGACATAATAAAAATTCCTGAATTCAATCTTTTATGAGGCTGCCAGACGATCGTTTTGAAGGCTGGTCAGCGGTGTGCGGGAAACAAAAAAACTGGCGTGATCAAAAACAGGACGTACGACTAGCTACAGCACAGAGGCGTCTTATTGATGAAATGCTTGGCTCTATCTTTCCAACGAAATCTACGGTACGCCTGTTTCAGGAAAAAACAAAGCTATTTCTTGTAAGGATAATCCGATGGGCAGATCTGTCTCAGTTTGCCCGCCACCTACCTGAACATGATGTTCTCTCCCCTCTGGAGTCGTCCCGACGTTTGCAATGACCTTCTACGAAGGTAGCATTAAGCGGGTTAAGCGCCGAGGCGTCGTTATCATCATCTACCGGGAGCATCCACTTGTCTGACTTGTCCAACTACGAAAGCTTTTCGATCGAGGTCAACGACCACATCGCCCATGTCCGGTTCAGTCGGCCAGAGGCCCTGAACACCATGAACAAGGCCTTCTGGCTGGAGCTGCCTCGCTGCATGCAGGACATCGAAGCCAACACGGATGCCCGGGTGATCGTGATCTCCTCCACCGGCAAGCACTTTTCCGCCGGCATGGATCTGGGCGTGTTCAGCGATCCGAAGGCGGTGCCGATGAATGGCGACCCGGGGCGCATGGCCGAGAACCTGCGTCGGGTGGTGCTGCAACTGCAAGACACCCTGACCTCGCTGGAAAAGATCCGCCTGCCGGTGCTGGCGGCCATCCATGGTGGCTGTATTGGCGGCGCCCTGGATCTGGTGTGTGCAGCCGATAGTCGCTATTGCACCGAAGACGCCTACTTCACCATCAAGGAAACCGAGTTGGGCATGACAGCCGATGTGGGCACCTTGCAGCGCCTGCCCAAGTTGATGCCTGAAGGTGTGGTTCGCGAACTGGCCTACACCGGGCGTAAGTTCTCCGCCACCGAAGCCCACAGGCTTGGCTTTGTGAATGCCGTCTACGCCGACCAGGAATCCCTGTTGGCGGCGGTACTGGACATTGCTGGCCAGATTGCCGCCAATTCGCCCCTGGCAGTGACCGGTTGCAAGGAAATGCTCAACTACAGTCGCGATCACAGCGTGGAAGATAGCCTGAAGTACATGGCTACCTGGCAGGCCGGCATGTTCCGCCCCACGGATATGATGAAATCCTTCCAGGCAAAGGCTCAGAAGCAGGCACCGAAGTACGATGCGCTGTTTCCGGTAAAGCCGCTGTTCGATCAGTAGATGGCATCGGGCACACGGCGTAAAACCGGCTTTTCCTCTTCTGCCGCCCTCCTGTTCCAGGGTGGCATTGGCGTTCTCGGGCTGTTGGCCATTCTGCTGTTCGGAATCCCGGTGCATCTGGCCAGCGTCGGCGTCTGGTCCAGTCTCATCTATGGCCTTTTTGGTGCCGCTGCCACCTACGGCCTGCTGCTCCTGCTGACCCGCGTGCCCGGGCTGTTCCCCGAGAACCTGGAGCGGCAGATGCAGGGGCTGTACAACTTCGCATCAAGCTATTCGCCGGCGGTGCTGGTGTTGCTGTCGGTATTGGCCGGGGTGGGTGAGGAACTGCTGTTCCGGGGCGCGGTGCAGGGCTGGCTGATGACCCAGACCGGCCCGTTGACGGCATTGCTGGCAGCGTCAGTGTTGTTCGGGCTGGTTCACTACGTGTCGTTTACCTATTTCCTGGTTGCCACCGGCCTGGGATTGATACTGGGTGCGGCCTACCTGCTCTCTGAGAGCCTGCTGCTGGTCATGGTCTGGCACGCCATTTACGACATGATTGCCCTGTTCTGCCTGCTCAGGTTTCCCCGCTGGTTTGGCGTGCGGCCGGTTGATCAGGACAACAGCCCGCTTCAGGAGTAATCCATGTCTTCCCTGTCCGCACTCTTGCGGGCCTCGAAACTGGAAAGCTCCACATTGATGGCGTTGGTGGAGATCTGTATTTCGTAGAGAGAATAGAGCAGCGAGAAAGACAGCAGCACCAGGCTGGCGCCGAAGGCGACCACCCCTGGCAAGCTTGCACCCAGAAACAGCAGAAACATCGACACCGTGCACAGGAAGAAACTGAGCACGCCGAAGGCCTGCATGCGTTTGGTCAGTACGATCCGCTTGCGCAGCATGCCGATTTGCCGGGCAATCAGCGCGTGGTCCTCTTCGGTGTCCATCTGCTTGAGCTGGCGGATCAACTGCGCCAGAACCAGGAACCGGTTGGTGTAGGCCAGAAGCAGCAGCGAAATGGCCGGGAAGAGCAGGGCGGGGGTTGTCAGGTCCAAGGGGCGTCCTTTTTCTGCAATGGTGTGGGCGGCTTACCAGCTCCCGGAGTTGAGTCGCTGAATGGTCTTGACCGGTCGATTGTAAATATACACCCAGGCCGGCCCGTGGCGGGTATCCATGGTTCGCCGAATGTAGAGGCTGCTTCCGGGACGCTCCGGGAAAAAGTCCTCCAGTTCGTCCAGGGCCTCGAGCGTTGGTTTGGTTACGGCGTAAACCTCAACGTGCACGTTAAAGGACGGCTCCTCAACCACCCCCGGATAGGCTCCCAGGTGGTAAAGGGCCAGGCCGGGCAGGGTGTCCGTACCGATAAAACGGCTGCCTTGCAGAACCCGGCTGTTGGAGCGTCCCCGTTTCAGGGTGCCGTATACCGCGACTCGCTGTGTCCGTCTGATTGCCTTTCTCCTCAGTTCAGCCTGTGGAATGAAGGATAGCGGCGGAGCGCAAGGCATTGGTCAATCGCTCCATCACGCCGCCGCCGTGGCGCCAGAAGTGCCAGTACAAGGACACCTCCAGCGTGTGTTCCGGCGCCACGCTCACCAGTCGGCCGGCCTGGATTTCCGCGTGTGCCTGCAGTTCCGGGATCATGCCATAGCCCATGCCCGCCAGTGCCAGTTTTACAAAACCTTCCGAGGAAGGGCAAAGGTGGTGGGGAAAGGTGCCATGGTAGCCGCACTGGGCGAGAAACCGGTGCTGCAGCTGATCGTTGGGTCCAAATACAATAGCCGGTGCCGTTTGCAGGCTCAATTCGTTCAGGCCCTTGCCGAAATACCGCCGCACATAGTCCGGCCTGGCCAGGGGGCTGTAGGTCATGGTGCCAATGTGCACGCATCGCGCGCCGGCCACCGATTGCGGGCTACTGCATAAGCAAGCGGCTACGTCCCCTTCGCGCATGCGGCGCAGTCCGATGTCCTGGTCTTCCACCACCAGGTCGAGCAACAGACCTTCCCGGGTTGAAACCTCACCTACCGCGGCCGCCCACCAGGTTGCCAGACTATCGGCATTCAGAGCGATGCGCAGGCGCGCGGCTGGCTCGGAAAGGGCGGGGATGGATTTTGCCAGGTCCCGCTCCAGTAACTGCACCTGTTGGACGTGGTTGAGCAGTCGTTGTCCGGCCGGTGTGGCCCTGAGCACGGGGCTGCGCACCAGTACCGGCTGGCCGAGCCGTATTTCCAGGGTTCGTATGCGCTGGGACACCGCCGACTGGCTCAGCCCCAGCGCCAGGCCAGCGCGCTCGAATCCACCAGTCTCAACCACCGTTGCAAGCGCTTCCAGCAGTTTGTAATCAATCATAAGTAAAACTGATGCAGCATTATGAGTATGAATTTCAAGTATAGAAGGAAAACGGTAACCTTGCCTCGTTGATTAAGGAGACACCGACGTGCTTGAGAGTTACCTGACCGGACTGATTGTTTGCGGCGGCATTATCGTGGCTATAGGAGCGCAAAATGCCTATCTGCTGAGCCAGGCCATTCGCCGCGAACACCACTGGTGGTCAGCCGGGTTGTGCATGGTGGCGGATGTCACACTGTTTACTCTGGGTATGTTTGGCATCAGCGCCGCACTGATGGCAATGCCCGAAGCCCTGGAGATCCTGCGCTGGCTTGGGGTGGCGTTCCTTGGCTGGCTCGCAATTCAGTCGTTCGTGCGGGCCGGTCGTGGCCGGGCTGCGCTGGAGGCGGGTGAGGTGACCAAACGGAGCCTCAGGGCGGTAGTGTTTACCACGCTGGCGGTTACCCTGCTCAACCCTCAGGTGTACCTGGATACACTGCTCCTGATTCCCGCGGTTGGTGCCCAGCAGGAAGACGCGACCACCTTCGTTGCCGGTGCCAGCAGTGCCTCCATTCTCTGGTTTGGCTTGCTGGCCTGGGGTGGCTCGGCGCTGGCACCCATCCTCGCCCGCCCAATGGCCTGGCGAATTATTGATGGCGTGATTGGCGTGATGATGGCGGCGATTGCTCTGCATCTCACGGTCAGTGGTCTCTAGTATTCAAACGATCGTATGAATTTCTTGCATTGGTCCGCCGTCAGGCGGACGATAGGGTGCTATCCAAATCTGAAA
Source organism: Marinobacter gudaonensis (assembly GCF_900115175.1). Lineage (NCBI taxonomy): Bacteria > Pseudomonadati > Pseudomonadota > Gammaproteobacteria > Pseudomonadales > Marinobacteraceae > Marinobacter > Marinobacter gudaonensis. The sequence continues at coordinate 85,439 of NZ_FOYV01000002.1, read as the reverse complement.
TTCTGATTGCGATCGGGGAGTTGAATGAACGCCACCATACGTCGCTGGTTCGCCAGCGCCGCCGCCATGCGCCGAGTCCTGACCACCTTTGGCCCCTACGTCGGGGCGGGTGTCAAGGTGACCCACATTGCCGATGATTTCGCCTCTGCCACCGTCGAGATGAGGCAGCACTGGTACAACACCAACTACGTGGGCACCCACTTTGGCGGCTCTCTCTACAGCATGGTAGACCCCATGTACATGCTGCTGTTGATGCGGCGACTGGGCAACGACTACATCGTGTGGGATAAATCCGCGAGCATCGAGTTTATCCGCCCCGGCAAGGGCAAGGTGACAGCGAGGTTCGAGCTGACCGATGAGCGGGTGGAGGAAATACGAACGGCGACGGTCGGAGGTGAAAAAATGCTGCCGGAGTGGGATGTCGATATTGTCGACGAATCCGGCGAAACGGTGGCCAGGGTGCACAAGGTACTCTACGTACGCCGCAAACAGCGCTGATATCGCGCCAGCCTTTGTATCAGTCGAACCGTCGCGCCTCGGTCAGGCGGCCTTGCCAGTAATAGCCGCTGATGGACGATTGGATAACGCCGGAGGAGGTCGAGGCATGGACAAACCGATCCCCACCCATGTAGATGCCGGCGTGCTGCTCCTTGCCGCCGATCTGGAAGAACACCACATCCCCCGGCTGGATCTGGCCGGGATGGACGACATCGCCCAGGGCCAGCATTTGCGAAGTGGTACGCGGCAGTTGCTGCCCCAGCCCTTCCCGGAACGCCGTAACAATAAACCCCGAACAATCAAAGCCCTGGGCCGATGTGCCACCATACTCATAGGGCGTGCCGCGGTAACGTTCGAACACTTGCCAGAGCTTCTGCGCCTTGCCGGAACGTTGGGCTTCAGCGGGCATAGTCTGCGCCTGAGGCGACGGCTCCGGCGACATACCACCGGTGCTTGCACATCCGCCAAGGACAAGGGTTATTGCGGCGAGTAACGCCACGCTCTGCAGGGACCTGGGCATGTTTTTCCTTCCGAAATCGAGCACTCTCTCCCAATGTACTTCCCGGCCCACGGAATGTCAGGTTACGGATAGTGAGGATTTGTTGAACTGGTCGCATCACTGTCGCTAGCCTGCAATCACACTGCCCTGATCAGCGCTGGCGAATCGTGCCTTGGATTGTTCACCTCCGGGGAAACGGGAATGGCATGTAGCCGCGCAGGATCAAGGCGGTGGGTTACCGACCGTACGTGTCCCCGTTCGGTAATGTCAGGATTCAGCCAGTCCCTGAGGCACTCTGGATCGAGCACCACCGGCTGGCGGTCGTGAATGTGTTTCAGGTGTTCACTGGCGGGTTCGGTGATGATGGCGCAAGCCGTGGTTTCGTCCCCCTCGTGGGGCGTCCAGAGTCCGGCCAGGAAAATCGCGGGATCCTGTTCTGGATTCGCTGGCGTAATGTAATGAGGGGTCTTGCCCTGCTCGTTCTGCTGCCATTCGTACCAGCCGTTGGCCGGAATCAGGCAGCGGTGGTGGGTGAAGGCGTCCCGGAAGTATTTCGATGTGGCCGCAGTTTCTGCCCGGGCATTGATCGGCGCCGGAGCTTTGTCGCCGGCCCAGGAAGGTCGAAATCCCCAGTGGGAATGAGCCATGATCAGGCTTCCGGTCATGCCCATTCGTATCATCGGGATGCCGGTTCCCGGAGGAATGTTGTAGCTGGGCTCAAAGGTCCCGTCTACCTCCATGCCTTCCGGGAAGAATTGCAGGATGAGAGTGTCCGGCGGTGTGTAGAAGGTGAATCGTCCGCACATGGTGGGTCTGGGTTCCCTCGCCTCTGAATAAGGCACAACTGGTCTGCAATAAGCCGACTGCCCCGTATTTTGTTAACCTTAGCAGATGCTGAAACTATCCAACGCTGTTGAACTTGCCGATTGGGAAATCGACATGACCCAGATCCGGGCCCAGGGCGCCGGTGGCCAGAACGTGAACAAGGTGGCATCCGCCGTGCACCTGCGCTTCGACATTCTCCATTCCACTCTCCCGCCCTTCTACAAGGAACGGTTGATGGCGCTCAACGATCACCGCATCAGCAAGGAAGGTGTGCTGATTATCAAGGCGCAGTCCTTCCGCACCCTGGAACTTAACAAGGAGGACGCCCTGCAGCGGCTGAAGGAGCTGATCCAGGAAGCGGTGAAGCCGCGCAAGGCCCGTCGCCCCACCAAACCAAGCCGGTCCTCCCAGCGCAAGCGGGTGGACAAGAAAACCCAGAGGGGCAAGACCAAGGCCCTCCGGGGCAAGGTGTCGCTCTAGCCGGTGGACGATTCCCGGGGGGCTGCCCCAAAACGCCCGGACTCGACATCGGAGAGAAAATCCCGGATGTCGTCAAAGGCCTCTTCGGCTTCGGGCAACAGGGGGACGAAAATCTGCCACACATGCACCATGCCTGGCCAGGTGTGCAGGGCCACGGGAGAGCCGGCCGCCGTGGCTCGTGCCGCATAGCGCCGGGCGTTATCGAGCAGCATTTCGGTATCGCTCGCCTGAATCAGCGTTGGCGGCAGGTTTTCCAGGTTGCCCCGCAGCGGCGAGGCGACCGGGCTGGTGGGAGAAACCCGGAAGGCTGCCAGGGTCGCCCACCAGATCACCGGTAATGGTATTTTCGACAGGCCACCGAATACCGGCCCGAGCAGCGGATCGGTACCGATGTTGTCGCGGTTGCTGGGTGCCGTCAGGGTCAGGTCGGTAGACGGTGACAGGGCAATGGCGGCGTCGGCCTGGCGCAGGCCATTGTCCCTGGCCCAGGCGATGAGCCCGAGGGTGTGACTGCCACCGGCGGAATCCCCCGCAACCACCAGAAAATCGGCTGGCTCGGCGCCCTCGGGGCCGTGTTTCACCAGCCAGATGTAGGCATCACGGCAATCTCGCACACCGTCCATGAACCGGTGCTCAGGCATCAAGCGGTAATCCACGGCAAACACTGCCGCCCGGGTGATCGTGGACAGCCTGTCGGTGATGGCCCGATGGCTGCGTGGGCTGCCCGCGGCCCAGGCGCCCCCATGGATGTACAGAATGCGCCGCCGTGTGTCGCATCCCGGGGCCAGTGCCCACTCACCTCGGGGTTCCTCGCAAAACCGGAACTCCGAGGCCAGTTCCAGGCCCTCGCTCAGGCCATCCATATGCTTGCGCAGCGCCATCAGTCGCGCTTTGCCACGTAGGCCCCGGGAGGCCTCGCCCATCTCCCGTATGCGCCCGAGGACCTCCCGGTTGGCCGGGCTTGGCGTGCCCTCCCGCACTGGGTGTTGCTGTCGGTCCAGGTGCGAGAGATCCTCAAGACGAAACAGGGTCAGAGTGGCCGCAACCACTAGGGCAATGACGGCAAGCAGTATCCAGAGCATGGGCGATCCGTTTGTTGGTGGCTCCCCGGGATGGAGCCAACTATCCTTTGGGTAATAGTCGCAGATTTGTCCCGGTTCTGCCCGGAACGGTTACAGAAGGAGTCGCGCCTTGCAAATTGCCTATCGGGCCAGAGACCTCACCGAAGCCCACATTGTCGCGGGCCTGCTGAAAGCCAATGGCATAGAGGCCCATGTTGGCGGCCACTACCTCCAGGGCGCCATGGGTGAAATCGGCGCCTCCGGCTTCACCAACGTGCATGTGGAGGACGAAGATCTTTACCAGGCGCGCCAACTTGTCTCGGAGTATGAAGCCAGCGCAGGCAACGGTGCCAGCCGCGTTGCCAATGGCGAGGACGACCGCACCGATCACTACGCGCGTTGGTTTTTGCTGGCCCTGGCCTTGATTGCGCTGATCCTGTTACAGGTGTACTGACTGATCGATCCGGCGCGGGCCGGCGTAGGCCTGTACACATGCTCAAACCACAGGAGACCAATCGTATGGCAGACCAACCGGTAATGCTGATCACCGGCGCTTCCTCGGGGATTGGCGCTGAAACCGCGAAAGCCGCCGCAGAGCAGGGCTACCGCCTGGTGCTGGCGGCACGCTCCGAAGATAAACTCAAGGGCCTGCAACAGTCGTTGGGCGGTGAGGAAAAGGTATTAACCGTTCAGTGCGATGTGCAAAGCAGCGATGACCAGAAAAACATGGTGGACCGGGCGTTGCAGACCTTCGGACGCATTGATGCTGTGTTCGCCAACGCCGGCCGGGGCGGCGAACCGGGCGGATTCAGCGGGGCCGATCCCGAGGTCTGGAAGGACATGATCCTCACCAATATCTACGGTGTTGGGCTTACGTTACAGCACTGCCTGCCGGCGCTGCGGGAGAGCAGGGGCCACCTGTTGCTGACCGGCTCTGCCGCCGGGCGTGTGACCATCCCCGGTTCCATGTACAGTGCCACTAAATGGGCGGTATCGGCCATTGGCTACGGCGTGCGGGAAGAGCTCCGTGGCTCCGGCATCCGCGTAACCCTGATTGAACCGGGCATGGTTGATACACCGTTCTTCGACGAGCGGCCAGAGCATGCCCTGAAACCGGAAGACATTGCCAACGCCGTGATGTATGCGGTGGCGCAGCCGGCCCATGTGGATGTGAACGAAATTCTGGTCCGGCCCACACCCAAAGTTGAGTAAGGGAGAAACTTCTGCACTATGGAGCCCCATGTGACGTCATCGGATCGAGTTGCGCTGGTTACCGGCGGCGCCAAAGGTATAGGCCGGGCCATTGTGCAGGACCTGTCCCAGTCCGGCTGGCTGGTGGCGTTCTGTGATACTGATCGGGAGGCCGGTGAGCAGCTGGCGGCCACCGACCGGCGTCACATCCGCTTCTTCCAGGGAGATGTGGCCTCTGAGACGGACGTGGAGCGCGTGGTCGCGGCCACTATCGAATGGGCAGGCCGCCTGGATGCGCTGGTCAATAACGCCGGTATCGCCAACCCGGAGACCGGGCCAGTCGAACAGCTCAGCCTTGCGCAATGGCAGCGGCGGCTGGATGTGAACCTTACAGGTCCTTTCCTGGTCACCAAACACGCCGTTCCGACGCTTCGTGAGAGCCGTGGTGCCATAGTGAACATGGCCTCCACCCGTGCGCTTCAGTCGGAGCCGCACACGGAGGCCTACGCCGCCACCAAAGGTGGTATTGTTGCCCTGACCCATGCCCTGGCCATGAGTCTGGGCCCGGACATTCGCGTGAATTGTATCAGCCCCGGCTGGATCGACACCCGGGCCTGGCAGGGTGGCAAGGATCCGGTGGCTCCGCTCGATGCCGACGACCATGGCCAGCACCCGGCTGGCCGGGTGGGGGAGCCTGAGGATATAGCCGGCCTGGTAGCGTATCTGATCTCGCCGGCTGCTTCGTTCATTACCGGCCAGAACTTCGTCGCTGATGGTGGCATGGTTCGAAAGATGATTTACCGGGAATGATTCCGTGCCACGACTGTTCTTCGGAGTGGAAATCCCGCCGGCTATCAAAGAGCGCCTGCTGAACGTCCAGGCGCCCGTTGACGGCGCCAAATGGCAGAATGCCGAGCAACTGCACCTTACTTTGCTTTTTCTGGGGACCTTGGATGATGACCAGGTATCGACGGTGTGTGCGTCGGCCCGGGGCATTCAGCAGGCGCAATTCTGGCTGGCCGTTTCCGGGCTGGGGTGCTTCGGCCAACCGCAGAAGCCCCGTAACCTCTGGGCGGCCGTGGCACCCACGGAGCCTCTGAGCCTGCTTCATGACGCTCTTATGAGTCGGATACAAGGCCCGGCCCGGCCATCTGAGAGCAGGGCCTTCCGCCCCCACATCACTCTGGCCCGCTTCAAGCGTCAGGCCGGTTCTGTGGAAGCGCTGCTGGACGAGCACGGTAACGCCGCTTTTGGCCATTTCCCAGTGGATGAATTCTGCCTGTTCGAGAGCAGCCAGGGGCCATCCGGCTCCGTGTACAGCGCGCTCGAACGCTTTCCGCTGGGAACTGGTGACTGACCGCTCCGGCTTGACGAAACGCCTCTGGCACGCCAAAGATGGAGGCAAATCAACGCCTTTTCCGAGGTGTCTATGTGCCCGCCGTTTTCCGATCCTGATCAACGCCTTTACGTTCGTAACGCCACCCTTGCGGATATTCCCGGCATTATTCAGCTCAGCCGCCGGGTGTACGAAGGCACCGGCATGTACGGCTACACCAGAGGCCCGCTTACCGGTCAGATCAACACGTTTCCGGAGGGCCAGTTTGTTGCCATGCTCGGCGAGACGGTGGTGGGCTACTGTGCCACCTTCCGGATTGCCGGCGACATCGCCCTGCAGGCCCACGACTGGACATCCATAACCGGTAACGGCTACGCCTCCCGGCATGACCCGGAGGGTGACTGGCTGTACGGCATGGAGGTGTGTGTAGACCCGGACTGCCGCGGCTATCGCATCGGCGAGCGGCTCTACAACGAACGCAAACAGCTGTGCCAGGCCCTGAACCTGCAGGGCGTGGTGTTCGCCGGCCGCCTGCCGAGCCTGCGACAGCGCCTGAAAAAGTTTGGCAGCGTTGAAGCCTACGTGGACGCAATCAAGGGCAAAGAGCAGAAGGACCCGGTGCTGTCGTTCCAATTGCACCAGGGGTTCGAGGTGCACGGCATCATTCCTCACTACCTGGATGCCGACCATGACTCCATGGGGTACGGTATTCACCTGATCTGGCGTAATCCCAAGGTACCTCGCAATGGCCACGCAGAACCGCGCAAGCGCTATGGCCACCGCATGCGCGACACCGTGCGCATTGGCACCGTTCAGTACCAGCAGCGCCCGGTGGCTTCGTTTGACGAGTTCAGCGAGATCGTCCGCTATTTCGTGGATGTGGTCTCCACCTACAAGGGCGACTTCGTGGTGTTTCCGGAGCTGTTTACCCTGCAGTTACTGTCCATCGAGGCGCGCAAGGGCACTCCGGCGGAAACCTTTGCCGCAGTGGCCCTCTACGCCGAGCGCTACCGGGAACTGATGCGGGACCTGGCGTTGCGTTACAACATCAACATCGTGGGCGGCTCCACACCGGTACGGGAGGAGGACGGTGCCATCCGCAACATGGCGTACGTGTTCCTGCGCGACGGTCAGGTATTCAGCCAGCCCAAGATCCACCCGACCCCCAACGAGGCCTTCTGGTGGAACGTGCAGGGCGGCAACCGGGTGAGCGCCATTGAGACGGATTGCGGAACCGTCGGGGTGCTGGTGTGTTACGACGCCGAGTTCCCGGAACTGACGCGACACCTGGTGGACCAGGGCGTACAGATCGTTTTCGTGCCCTTCTGCACGGACGAGCGCCAGAGCTATCTGCGGGTGCGCTACTGTTGCCAGGCCCGGGCCGTGGAGAACCAGGTCTATGTGGTGATGTCGGGGAATGTGGGTAACCTGCCCAACGTGCCGAACATGGAAATCCAGTACGGACAGAGTTGCATCCTGACCCCCTGTGACTTTCCTTTTGCCCGGGACGGCATCGCCGCCGATACCGAACCCAACGTGGAAACCGTGGCCTTCGCCGATCTGCGGCCGGAAGTGCTGATCACCGCCCGCAACAGTGGTACCGTGAAAAACCTCCAGGACCGCCGCCACGACCTGTACAGCGTAAGCTGGCGCGGCGAGTGAAACCGAACCGACAGGAGCGTCGTTTTGCCGCGGAAAGGATGTGCACGAGCGCGAAGTTTCGCCCGGGGGCTCCTCTGGGCCGCCGGTCTGACAGCCGTGGCCGCGCCCCTGGCGGTCCGGGGCTGGTCTCTGGCGATTGAGCAAAGTTCGGTGGGGGTGGTCTTGCCGGATATCCGGTCCGGGGGTTGGGAGATCACCGGTAATCGCGCCGACATCCGGCCGACCGTGACTGCAGACGGCGATTCTGCCTCCTTTGATTTTGCGCCCACCTCGCAGATCCAGACCGACCGCCTGGCATTCGCCCAGGGCGGACAATCCCTGGCGCTCAGTAACCTTCTTACAGACCTCAGTCAGACAAAGGTCCAGCTCGATTATGGCGCAACAGGCCCGTGGTCAGAGCGGATTGCCATCCATGGCGAACTTCGAATGGACGCTGAGCGGATAGACCATCCTCGCCTGGTCCCACAGGCCTGGCACTTCGAGGGCTCGGTCGGCGGTCGGCTGGCGGCGCTTCGGATTGACGGCACACTCACATCGGCGGCCGGTCTGGCGGCGGACCTCGAAGTGCAACTTGACCCCGATGGAGCTGTGACCGTTACCGCCGAGGCGGTTCTTGACGGGCCGGAAGATATCCGGGCCCTGGCCGCCACCTTCACCGATTGGCCGGCTCTGCTCACCGTGGAATCCGGCGCCGTCCACCTGTCCGTCGATGCCTGGGTGAGCCCGCAGGATGGCCTTGAGATCAACGGTCGAGCAGAACTGGAGAAGGTGACGGGGGTCGTCAATCGAACGGCGGTGTCCGGATTGAGTGGCGAGGTGAGGGGAGCCCTGAGGCAGGGCCAGTTAACCGCCGGTTTACGGGACATGACGATTGCCAGCATCAACCCGGGCATACCGATCAGCGAGGTTCGTTTCAGCGGGGATTACACGGCGTCGACGTCGAGTCCCCTGGAGGGAACCCTGGATATCCAGCAAGCCAGGGCAGCGTTCCTGGATGGCCGGTTGCGGATTCCGCCCGGGACCTACGCGCTGGCGAATGGCTCTTGGCAGATCCCTGTCGAATTGCAGGAGGTTTCCCTCGGCCGGTTGATGGAGGTGTACCCCGCGGAAGGTCTCTCTGGCAACGGCAGGCTCCAGGGACGGATTCCTCTGGAAATTACCAGCAGCGGCGAGGTGCGGGTGAGAGAAGGGCGTGTGTCAGCGGTGGACCCCGGTGGGCGCCTGCAACTGCCCGCCGACAAGCTCCAGGCCATGCTCGGCGGCAATCAGGCTATGAACCTCGTGGTTCAGGCGTTGCAAAATTTTCACTATTCCGTGCTTAACAGCACGATAGACTACGATGAACAGGGTAAGTTAACCCTCGGCCTTCGACTCGAAGGCCGGAACCCGGAACTCAGGGGCGGGCAGCCGGTGGTGCTCAACGTCAATCTTGAAGAAGACATTCCGGCACTGCTCACCAGTTTGCAACTCAGTGGCCGGGTGAACGAAGCCGTTACCCGGCGCGTCCGGGAGATGCTGCAGGAATCCGGTAAGGAGACAGCACCATGAAAAAATCCGAACAGCCGAGGTGGCCCGGCGGGCCATCAATCAACGCCGTGTTGATGGGCGTGATACTGCCGCTTGCCACAGTTGCCTGTACGCCAACGGTCCAGATGGCGGCACCCAAGGAGCCGATTACGGTAAACCTGAACGTTAAGATCCAGCACGAAATCTACGTGAAAGTGGATAAGGAAGTGGATGAACTGTTCAGCGAACAGGGCCTGTTCTGAACCGACGCACAAAGTTTGAGGGGTTGACGATGAAACGACTGATGCAGATGTTCGCGATGGTGCTGGCCCTGGGTTTGGCGGCTTCCACGCTGGCCATGGGGCTGGACGAAGCCAAGCAAAAGCTGGACTCGGTCAAGCAGCAGGGTCTGGTTGGGGAAACGCCCACAGGTTACCTCGAAGTGGTGCGGCCTGAAGGCCAGGCCAGAGAGGTGGTGCAGGCCATCAACAGTGCCCGGCGCGACGAGTACAAGCGCATTGCCGAGAAGCACAACATTCCGGTAACCCAGGTGGAGACGGTGGCCGGAAAGAAGGCTATCGAGAAAACGCCTGCCGGCCAGTACGTGCAGATCGGTGGCGAGTGGGTGAAAAAATAGGCCCCGGCGACAGGCTACCGCTTGACGCTCTTCTGCCTGGGTTTGCCAGCCTTGGGTCGCTTGCCTGGGGCAGGTTTTCCGCCCGCAGGTGGTTTGCCTTTGCCGGCCGGTCGCCGTGGGCTGCCGGGTTTGCCGGGCTTCGCTGAAAGGCCTGGCTTGCCGCCGGCGCGGGCCTTGCCGCCCAGCTTCTTTTTCACCGCCTTGCCCGAATTCGGTGGCGCTTCCGACGAGGAATTCCGGATGGCATCGAACAGCCCGGCCAGCTCCTGTTCCGTGAGGTCCCGCCACTGCCCGGGAGCCAGGCCTTTCAGGCTCACGTTCATGATCCGGATTCGCTCGAGCCTGGTCACCTGATAGCCGAAGTGCTCGCACATACGGCGGATTTGGCGGTTCAGGCCCTGCACCAGGGTAATCCGGAACACAAACCGTGATTCCCTGGATACCTTGCACTTTTTCGTGACCGTGCCAAGAATCGGCACGCCGCCGGCCATGCCCTCGACGAATTCCCGGGTCACCGGCTTGTCCACCGTCACCAGGTATTCTTTCTCGTGATTGTTGCCGGCTCGCAGGATCTTGTTGACCAGGTCGCCGTTGCTGGTCATGAAAATCAGGCCCTGGGAGTCCTTGTCCAGGCGGCCGATCGGAAAAATGCGTTCACTGTGGCCGACGAATCGCTGGATGTTGTCCTTTTCGGCGCTGTCCGTGGTGCTGACGATGCCCACAGGTTTGTTGAGGGCGATGAACACCAGATCCTCTTCCGCGCGTGGTTCGATTACCTGGCCGTTGACCTTCACCGTGTCGCCTGGCAGCACCTGATCGCCGATAATCGCCCGTTTGCCATTGATGAAAACGTTGCCCTGCTCGATGTAGCGGTCAGCCTCCCGGCGGGAGCAAAGGCCGCTTTCGCTGATGTACTTGTTCAGGCGCGTGGAGTTGCCAGTGGTCATCGGTTGTCCGGTTGCCAGTGAGAATGTCGGGCATGATAGCAGTCTGGACCCCGGGTCGCAGCAGGGCTGGTTCTTTGAGAGCGTCTCTGCCATTCTTGGCGGCGCGTTCCACTAACCTCACAAAAACAGACCATCATGGAAAAGACCCGCATCACCATAGTTGCTGTCACCTGCATCGCCCTGTTCTTCCTGACCAACTACCTGTTCCGGTACCTGATCGGCTTCAGCGGATTGTTGGCGTCGCTGGTGATAGCTGCCCTGATCGCCGTCTACATGAGTTTCTCGGTGGCCCGGGCCCTGCAACGCCTGCCCTTGCCCGAGGAGAGGTCGCGGGCGCTTTGGATCTACGGTGGCTTTCTCGGTGCCCTGTTTGCGGCCTTCGGCGCCTGGATGTTCCTGGATGGCGCCATGGATTCGGTCACCCTGGCCGCCCTGTTCCTGCATTACCTGCCATACCCGGCTCTGGCCCATGCGCTCATGTCAGACCGGGTGGTTGGCAAGTTCCTCAAAGGTGAAGGGCCATGAAACAGCCCATACCTACCAGCCTTATTCTTGGATTCCTGGGCGTCGGTAAAACCACTGCGATCCTCGACCTCCTGAAGCGCAAACCGGATAACGAAGTGTGGGCGGTTCTGGTGAACGAGTTCGGCGAGGTGGGCATTGATGGTGCCCTGTTGCAGACCGAGGGCGCCTTCATCAAGGAAATTCCCGGTGGCTGTATGTGTTGTGTCGCCGGCCTGCCCATGCAGATCGGGCTCAACCAATTGATACACAAGGCGAAGCCGGACAGGCTGCTGATTGAGCCAACAGGTCTGGGGCATCCCTCACAGATCCTGGAAACCCTGACCAGCGAGCACTACCACGACGTGCTCGCCATGGGCCCGGTGATCTGCCTGGTGGACCCGCGCAGGCTTGAGGAGCCGAAGGTGCTGGGCAATGTCCAGTTCCGGGACCAGGTGGCGGCCGCCGATATTCTGGTGGCCAACAAGACCGATCTGTGCACTTCAGAGCAACTTGCCCGTTTCGATGAATGGGCGGCCGAACTCGAGCCTGCGAAGCGGACGATCCATCACACCCGGTTCGGGCAACTGGCCCTGGGCTGGCTCAATGGCCATTCCGATGAACGGCCGGTCAGCGATCCGGGTGCCCATCATCACCACCACCACAAAAGCGAGTCGCCGGCACCCTCCATCGAGGAGCGACCCTGGCAACAGGTTACCAACCAGGGGCAGGGGCATTTCAGCGTTGGCTGGCGTATTCACCCCGACCGAGTGCTTGATGAGAATGCACTGCTGGTCATGGCGATGGATTCGGCGTTTGTGCGTTTCAAGGCTGTTGTTCACACGGCGGAAGGCTGGCGGGCCATCAACGTGGTGGATGGTGCGCTCACGGTTATCGGCGCCGAGCCCCAGGAATGCAGCCGGGCCGAGGTGATTGCCTCAGATCAGATCGATGCCCTCGAGCTCGATGCTCGCATGAGGGCAGCGGCAGGGCTGTCCCCGAGGTAACGTCATGACCCTGTGTCCAGTGTGCGAAACGTCGGCATTAGCCGAGTTTCGGGTGGTGAACGATCAGCGTTATCTCCGCTGTGCTGTCTGCCAGGCCACGGTGATGGACGAGAAGTGCCGGCTCTCACCCGAGCAGGAGCGGCAGATCTACGAGCTGCACGACAATGACCCATCCGATCCTGGCTACCGGAAATTTCTTTCGAAGTTGACCGAACCCTTGCTCCAGCGGCTTCCGCCTGAGGCTGCCGGCCTGGATTTCGGCTGCGGTCCCGGCCCGGCTCTGGCGACCATGCTTGAGTCCCGGGGCCTGTCAGTGAGCCTGTACGACCCGTTTTTCCACCCTGCGCCGGAGGTGTTGTCAGAAACCTATGATTTCATCACATGCACCGAGGTGGTGGAGCATCTCTACGCACCCGCCGAGGTGTTCCGGGAACTGGACCGCATGCTCAGGCCCGGCGGCTGGTTGGCGGTGATGACCTGTTTCCAGACCGACGACGATCGGTTTGATAACTGGCATTATCGCCGCGACCCCACGCACGTGGTGTTCTACCGGGCTGCCACTTTCGAGTGGCTTGCGGCGAAGTACGAATGGGTCCTGGAGATACCGGTAAAGGATGTGGCCCTGTTCAGGAAACCGTCCTAGACACTCAGCGAGCGCAGGCGGGCACTACCGGGCAGTTCTCCGGTTGCCCTGATGTGGTGTTCTCGGACCCTCGGAGCAGGTCCGAATCCCCAAAGCGCTCCGGTGCCAGCGTTGCGGCGCAGCGAGCGGCCCGGGTGGCTGAGGCTTTGCACTGCCTTGCCTCCAGCGCGTAGGCCAGATTGTTCCAACCTTCCGGAAACTCGGGAAACTGCCTGGTGGTGCGCAGGAAATGTTCGATGGCCTCCTCACGTTGTCCCAGTTGCCAGGCCAGATTGCCCCTGGCCATGGGAACAGCGGGCTGGTTCGGCCAGGTGGCCTCGGCGGTCCTGTAGGCAATGCCCGCCGCGGTTGTCCGCCCGGTGGTCTCGAGATCGTGGGCAGACTTCAGGAACCGCAGTGGTTCGGCCGTTGCCGGAACCTGATCCGGCGGGAGGATGGTCACGGCCCATTGATTGGCCCGTCCCCAGGTGTTGCTGAATACCTCCAGGTCGACGGGTTGCTGCTCGCGGGTATCGGTGTGCAGAATGAGGTCGCGTTGCCCGGCGTCGTAGCCGATAACCACGGCAAAGTGCCATTGCGGCCACCAATCGAACCTCAGGTTCTGCATAACCAGCACCGGGTTGCCAGCAGCCACCTCGGTCAGCAGGCTCTCCAGCGTTCCGTCCAGGGGATAGACCAGCATCCCATGGGCCCGGGCGCCAGCCACCATCTCTACCTGCAGGGTACCCTCACGGCCGGGAATATAAACCAGCTCCTTGAGTACCTCCGGTTGCGTCTCCAGTCCCTGACTGTTGAGCATCATGGCCAGGGATGCAGGGCCGCACTGGTAGCGCTCTTGGGGATAGAAGGGCACGTCCGACAGAATCACCCGTTCCGGCAGCGAGGGCTGCTCCGGTGCTTGCGAAGATGGCCACTTTGGCGCGCTGGCACATCCAGCCAGCAGGCTGACCACGATGACCATGGTCAGCCTGAGGCGGGCGGCCTTTTGGAAGATGGAAGGAAAGGCCACCTTTTGCCGTTATCGGATGCAGTTGATGAAGGGGAAGATATTTGTGGCGCAGAGCATATCGGTAATGATGAACACCAGCAGGAACAGCACGATTATGCCTACCACATCCTGCCCGGCGGGCGCTTCGGCCAATTGTTGCTCAAAATCCGCCAGCTCGGTGGGGGTGAGGTTCTGGATGCGTTCTTTGACCTGGTCCTGACTGACGCCCAGATCTGCCAGCTTGTCCTGCACATCCTGTCTTTCGAGCATGCTCAGCAACTGCTGTCGATCCAGCTGAACCTGTTGCTGCCCGATCATCTCGCCGGTTCCTACCATTCCGGCGGTCGCGGTGGCGGACCAGACGGAGCCAAGGGCCATCATCATGGCCATGAAAAACGAGACGTACCTCAGGTGCTTACGAATTCCAGACATGGTTCACTCCTCGTTGTTGGCTGCGCTACACGCAGCGGTTATTTCCTTTCGGTTGCCCAGAAAGGACGGTAGATCCGCGTGTTCGGTTCCCAAAGTATAGGATACGTGACCCTGCTCCCACGTAAACAAACACTTACAAAAAAAACCCTGCTTGCAGTATCGAACTGCCGCTGTGCTTTCTAAACTTGCTGGATTCAACCGCCATAACAAAGATGCCTGTGAACGCTATTACCGCTCTTATTCCTCGCCTGTTCAGCCTGCGGGTCGTTGTTCTCGTTATGGCTGTGGTGTTCGCCCTGGCCGGTGATCATTTTGCCCTTGTGGGTTGGGCAGACAGGGCGCTGTTCAGCATACTTGGAGTGCCCGAGGGTGACACACCGGCAGCGATACTGGCACCGGAGGCTTTGGGCCCTGCGATGGCCGACCGGGGGCTATCTCAGCCGCCCTGGTCGGACATGGCGGTCAGGGCAGGGCTGGCTATTACGGCACTGTACCTGGTGCTGGCAGTGCCGCTGATGGGTGCCGCTGTCTCCCTGCCGGTAACCCTGCTGTTTGGCGGTTCGCTGGTGGTTATCCAGGCCGCGTTGATGTTCTACCACAGTGCCTGGGTTCCCCTTGGCGTTGTACTGACCCTCCTGGTAGCGGGCTTTGTGATGATGCTGTTCTGGCTGCAACCCCAGAAGCACATCCGTGCGCTCACAGATAACGTGCGTGAGGCGCGGTTGCGGTTGTCGAGGCTGTTCCTGAAACAGGGCCACATCGACGAGGCCCTTGAGGCTCTTAACGGCTGCCCCACCTGTGCGGACGAACTGGATCTGCGCTACGACATCGCCATCCAGCAGGAACGTAAACGTCAGTACGACAGGGCAGCGGATACTTACCGCAGTATCCTGGAACGCCGGAGGGGCTTTCGCGACACGCCTGCACGCCTGGCCGCGCTCGAGAAACTGGCACCGGAGAACACAACTCTGTCCCCGGGCAGTTTCGACAGCACTCGCACCTTGTTGATGCCCGAACCTTCGGTCAGCCGACCGACGCTTGGGCGTTATGAAATCGAGCGGGAAATAGGTCGCGGCGCGATGGGCGTGGTCTACCTGGGCAAGGACCCGAAGATTGCCCGCACCGTTGCCATCAAGACCCTGAGCTACCAGGCCTTCGATGACGGGCAGATTGGGGATCTCAAGGAGCGATTTTTCCGGGAGGCCGAAGCCGCCGGGCGCCTGAATCATCCGGCGATTGTGACCGTCTATGATGTCGGTGAGGAGGCAGACCTCGCCTACATTGCCATGGATTACGCCAAGGGGCGGCCCCTCAGTGACTTTGGAAGGCCCGGTCGGTTGTTGCCTCTGCATCAGGTGCTGGACATTATTGCCCGGACGGCGGACGCCCTGGCCTATGCCCACAGCCAGAAGATCGTGCACCGCGATATCAAGCCCGGCAACATCATCTTCAATCCGGACACCGGCGATATCAAGATCACCGATTTTGGCATCGCCAAGATTTCCGATGATTCCCGTACCCGCACCGGTGCGGTCATGGGCAGTCCCCTGTATATGTCGCCGGAACAGTTGAAAGGCCAGAAAGTGACCGGGGCCTCTGATATCTACAGCCTGGGCGTCACCCTCTACAAGCTGGTCAGCGGCGAGACTCCCTACCAGGGCGACACCCTGGCCAATCTGACCTACCAGATTCTGAACAAACGCCCCCGCAGCGTCCGGGAGTTTAACGCGGAGCTGCCCAACGGAGTGGTTCGCCTGATCAACAAGGCCATCCAGCGAGAGCCGGACAAGCGCTTTGCCAGCGCCGCCACCATGGCGGAGGCCGTTCGTCGGCTGGCCGTGCGCGAAGCGCGCCAGGAGGTGTCCTGATGGGACTTGAGGTAGCCGGTCAGAGCCACGTGGGTGCTATCCGAAAATCGAATCAGGACGTTGTGGAGTGGCAGCTTTCCGAAGCCGCTGACCGGGCCTTGCTTGTGGTGGCTGATGGCATGGGCGGCCATCAGGGCGGCGAGGTTGCCAGCCGGTTGGCGGTCGATGCGGTTATGGACGCCGCTGGCCAGGCGCTCGCCTGCACGCCCCCGGATGCGCCGGATCATGAGATAAGGAAGATTCTGGATCGCAGCTTCGTGCTGGCCAACGACCGGATCAAGGCCCGAAGGGCAGAGGAGCCCGGGCTGGAAAAAATGGGCACGACCTTGGTGCTTGCCTGGGTGAGTGGCAGTCGGGCGCATATTGCCCACATTGGCGATTCCCGTTGTTACCGCCTGCGCAAGCAGCAGGCCGTGTGCCTGACCCGGGACGACACCGTGGTTCAGAACATGCTTGAGGACGGCAGCATCACCCTGGCCGATGTGCCCCATGTGCCGTTCCGGAACGTGCTGACCCGGGCGGTGGGGTCTGTGGATGAGGCGGCGCCCAGCCACCGCACGGAAATCCTGGAGCCAGGCGATGCGCTGTTACTGTGTTCCGATGGACTGACCGACTCGGTATCCGAAGAGCGGTGGCCCGGGATTGTTCATTCTCACGACGGGCCTGCGTCCGCCGTCCAAGCCCTGATCGAGGCCGGTCTTGCCAACGGCGCCGGTGACAATGTGTCTGTGGTACTACTGACTCTGGAGTAACGAGGAAACTGACATGGCTTCATTTTCGCAACTGGTCGATAACGTTGTGGTGAACACTTTTGAGCTGAGCCAGCCGGAAACCCGTATCGGGCGGCGCCCGGACAACGACATCCAGATTGATGAAATCTCGGTAAGTGGCCAGCACGCGTTGATTGAGGCCGTCCCCAATGCCTATCTCGACGGTACCGTGGATTACTACATTACCGACAGCAACAGCACCAACGGCACCTTCGTGAACGAGCTGAGAATCAGCGGCCGACAGCGGCTGAACAGCAACGACGTGGTGCGTATTGGCTGGAATGAATTCCGCTTTATTGATGAAGAGGAGCAGGCACTGGAGAAAACCGCCTACATTCTCGACTGACCAGAGGAAAGGGATCGCCCTACCGGAGGCGGTCCTTCACTAACTGGCTGAATCGGGGCAGCAGGGAGGACGCATCGGGAGCTGGCTTCACGCCCGACATCAGCGCCTCTGCGTCCAGCCCTTCACGGGTCAGATCCGGGGCCTGAACCCTCAGGTAAGCGCTCATGACCGCATCGGTGAACTCGGGGTGAAACTGCACGCCCCAGGCACAAGGGCCCACCCGGAAAGCCTGATGAGGCTCGAACCGGTTGCGGCCCAGCAGCACCGCGCCTTCGGGCAGTCGCAGCACTGATTGCCGATGTGTCAACTGGGCCGGAAACCGTGTGGGAAGGTCCCGGAACAGGGCGTCCGAGGCAGCTGCTGGCAGCAGCTCCACCTCGTGAGTGCCGGTCTCTCGACCTTTCGGGTGGTACCCGGCTTCGCCCCCCAGAGCATGGGCCAGCAGCTGATGCCCGTAGCACACGCCCAATACCGGTACCTCGCTTTCAACCGCCCGGACCAGCCAGCGGCCGGCATTTTCGCTCCACTCCGCGCGGTCGCTCACCATGGCGGGTGAGCCAGTAACAACAATACCGTCCCAGTCTTCAGGGTTGCCGGGCAGCTCCCCGGCTTCGGCGTTGGCAACGGTAATGTCCAGCTCGTCAGACAGCCCCCGCAGGAACCATTGATCAAAATCGCCAAACCGCGCCTTGAGGTCCGGATAGGTGGAGCCGGTTTTCAACACGACCACCCTGGCTTTGCGGATTCCTGAGGCGTTGCTTTGCATTCTGTTGTTGTCCTGCGTGGCTGGGCTAGAAGTTTACTGGTCGGGAAGTTCTGCGTTGTGGAACACGTTCTGAACGTCGTCCAGTTCATTCAGCATGTCGAGGAATTTCTCGAACATGGGAATGTCGTCGCCTTCCACCGGGGTGGTGGTCTTGGGCAGGAACTGGATCTCGTCCACCTCGAAATCGATGCCCTCGATGGCATCCACCAGGGCCTGACGCGCCTTGGCATACTCGGTGTTCGGAGTGAACACGGTGATCAGACCGTCTTCATTCTCGATATCGGTAACATCGACATCGGCTTCCATCAGCGCTTCCAGCACGGCCTCTTCATCGTCACCCTTGAACGCAAAGATAGCCGAGTGGTCGAACATATGAGCGACGGCGCCGGGGGTGCCAATCTTGCACTTGGTTTTGGTGAACGCCAGGCGCACATCGCCAAAGGTGCGGTTCGGGTTATCGGTCAGACAGTCCACGATCACCATGCAGTTGCCCGGTCCGTAGCCCTCGTAACGGGCCGGAGAGTAGTCTTCTCCAGCGCCGCCTTTGGCCTTGTCGATGGCCTTCTCGATCACATGGGAAGGCACCTGGTCTTTCTTCGCCCGGTCGATCAGACCACGCAGGGACAGGTTGGCCTGCGGGTCGGTGCCGCCGGACTTGGCGGCCATGTAGATCTCGCGGCCGTACTTGCTGTAGACCTTGGTTTTCGCCGCGGCCGTCTTGGCCATGGATTCTTTGCGGTTCTGGTAGGCTCTGCCCATTTGCGCTGCCTCTTGATGCTCGGGAAAGGGCCGGATTTTACTCAACATTGCCCGTTTGGGACAGGCTTATTTGGCCCCTTGTTCCAGCGCTTCTGGCGAGCGCCCGGCCTTACGACACATAGTCCACCGGACGCCGGTAGTTCTCCTGTGTCATCAGGTCTATTCCGCACTCCATCTCGCTGACCCAGGTCAGGAAGCGATCGACCATCAGGGGCCCTTCAAACCGTTTCCCATGCTGGGGAACAATCATCGCCACGTCCATCCCCCGAATCATATCCGCCCAGAGGGCGCAGACTTTCCGTGAGCCAATGTAGCGCCGGTGAAAGCCCACCATGTTCGGGATATGCTGGTCGAAGTCGGCCACCGGCAGGTGATCATCCGAACTGCCCATGGAGGCACCCAGGTCTCCGGAGAACAGAATCTTAGAGACCGGATCGTAGAACTGCAGGTTGCCTACCGAGTGCATGAAATGGGCCGGGAGGCACTGCAGGTAGCTATCGCCAAACCGCACGTTGGCCCCGGCATCCGGCACACCGATAATCCGGTCGTATACGCTGCCGCTGAGCTGATTGGTCACGTAGCCGGAAACAAGATGCGGCAGGAACCGTGCCCAGAGCCGGGATGTCACGATTTTGGCCCGGGTGTGGACAATCCAGCGGTCGATGGCGCCAATGATATCCGGGTCCTGGTGCGAGGCGAACACATAGTCCATATCCCGCAGATTCATGTAGCGCGAGGCCGCGACCGAGAGCGGGGTGTAGGTGAGGTCGCCGCCCGGGTCGATCAGCGCTTCGTGTTTTCCGTCCACAATCAGGAACTGGTTGGACTGAACGCCCTCACCGGTTACCAGGGAATCGAACATGAGGCATTTGTGGTGCCCGTTGTCGAACAGAACGATGGGATCGTTGGCCATTCAGGTCTCCCGCAGAAATCAGATAAAACCGGCCACGGGGCCGGTTGGTGCAAGCTGCGCGGAGATTACAGAATTGACAAAAGCCAACAATTGCCTCAGGTCAATTACCTGATATTCCTCAAGTAACGTTTTGTTGATACCGGCGTTCAGGCCAGCTTCGGTACACGTTTTATGCCCCGGCGAAGGCCTTGCTCGAGCGCCGTGCTCACCACCTTGCCAGTGAGCGGTACGATGTCCTCGAAGGTGATGGTGTACTTCAGCCGTGTGCCGCCATCGGGGGTTTCGTCGAACCGGATGCGCCCGTGATGATTGCGGATCGGGCTGAGGCTGGTAATGGCGTATTCGATCAGGGAGTCCGGTTCGAAATTCAGCACGGTCTCCTCAAGGCCGATCGGACCGATACCGATCTTGCGAACCGAGCCGATGCCGTTGGGGTCGGCCTGGTCGCTGTCCTTGATCCGCTTTACCGGCGCACCGAGCAGCTTGCCGAAACGGTGGTGATCGGCGAACAGGGCAAAGACTTTTCGTCGCGGCACATCAAAGGTTTCATCAATTTCAATGGTGTACATGGCCATGGGCTCACTCTTTTCGTTAGCGGATAATCCAAGCCTAACCGCTTGGCTCCTACAACAAAAGTCGTAGCAGGCGGCACATGCCAGTCTGGCCCGCTGCGCCCTGTCAGTGTCTTGCAGTGTGGCGATAGTCGCGCGGCGACTGGCCCATCACCTTCTTGAAAAGCCGGGAAAAATAATAGGCGTCGTCGTAGCCCAGGCGCCGGCTGATATCGGCGAAACTCGAGCTGGTGGTGTCGAGCAGCTGGCAGGCGCGCTCCACCTTCAGGTGCAGAAAATGCTGAATGGGGGAGGTGCCGGTCTGCTCCCGGTAGCGGGTGGCGAAATGCGCCGGAGACAAGCCGGCCAGATCCGCCAGTTCCTCGAGACTGATGCGTTCGTCCAGGTGCTCCCGCATGTAGTTGTGAATGGTGTCCAGCTCTGCCTGGCGTTCATGCCCGGTTTCGTCCGCGTTGATCGGCACCGCCGCCAGTAGCTGGCGAAGGCGGTTTGCCGCGTGGATCAGGCCCCGGGCCCGGAAACCGGTCTGGCGTACCGACAGCAGCCCGTTGAAATCCACCAGCAGGCGTGGCTGTCGGCCGAGGTGGCGTATGCGTGTGGGGCCGTCAAAACCCATGTAGTTCCGGAAATCCTCCGCCAGGGGGCCGGTGTAGTGCACCCAGTGGATGGTCCAGGGATTGTCCGGGTCGGCGGTGTAGCGGTGGTTGGCACCGGCCGGCAACAGGAGCAGGTCTCCGGCTTCCACGGTGTAGGGTTCGCCCAGCACGTTCAGGAACGCCTTGCCCTCGGTGCAGTAGATCAAAAGATTGTCGTGGTGATGCTCCCGGTGCATATGGTGTCCCGTCGCCCGGCGATAATGGCCAAAGGCCAGCGGGTACAGGTCCCGCGTCAGCGGGTGGCTCGCCAACAGGCGAATAATTGGCTCCGGAACCACGTAACGGATGCTGTCCTTCGGCACTGGCCACTGGGAGGTCTGGGTCATGGATTGCCCCGTTGGTTGTCTCGCTATCGAAAAATAGTCCATCATGGGCGAAATTTAGTCAATCACCCATCCGGCGAACCCATGCTAGCCTTTTGGAAATCGTGGCTGCTCCCTCAGAGTTAAAGGGTGCGGCCGGCCCCACGCACAACAACAAACAGGGATATCAACATGAAAAATGTTCCGCTGTATCTCGCCGGCGAATTCGTCGACAGCCAGACCAGTGAATGGATCGACGTTACTAACCCCGCCACCAACGAAGTGATCGCCAAGGCGCCGTGCACCACCGACGCCGAGATGCGCCGCGCCATCGAAAGCGCCGGAGAGGTGTTCAAAACCTGGAAAGAAGTACCGGTGTCCGAGCGCGCCCGTGTGATGCTGCGCTACCAGGCTCTGTTGAAAGAGCACCACGACGAGATTGCCGAAATCCTCTCCCAGGAAACCGGCAAGACGTTTGATGACGCCAAGGGCGACGTATGGCGCGGTATCGAGGTTGTTGAACACGCCGCCAACGTGGCTTCCATGATGATGGGCGAGACCGTCGAGAACGTGGCACGCGAGGTGGATACCCACTCCTGGATCCAGCCGCTGGGCGTGTGTGCGGGTATTACCCCGTTCAACTTTCCGGCCATGATTCCGTTGTGGATGTTCCCGATGGCCATCGCCTGCGGTAACACCTTTATCCTCAAGCCTTCCGAGCAGGATCCGCTGACACCGATGCGCCTTGCCGAGCTGTTCGAACAGGCCGGTGCGCCCAAGGGCGTTCTTCAGGTGGTACATGGCGGCAAGGAGCAGGTGGATGTACTGCTGACTGATCCTGCCATCAAGGCGGTGTCATTCGTGGGCTCTGTGCCTGTCGGCCGTTATATCTACGAAACCGGCACCCGCCACATGAAGCGTGTACAGAGCTTCGCCGGCGCCAAGAACCATATGGTGATCATGCCGGATGCCGACAAGCAGCAGGTGCTCAACGCCCTGGTAGGCGCCTCCGTAGGTGCCGCCGGCCAGCGCTGCATGGCGATCTCCGTGGCCGTATTCGTGGGCGAGGCCCAGCAGTGGATTCCGGAGTTGAAGGAAGCCATGGCGAAAGTGCGCCCGGGTGCCTGGAACGACTCCGGTGCCAGCTACGGCCCGATCATCTCCGCCAAGGCCAAGGACCGTATCGAGTCCCTGATCGCCACCGGTGAGGCCCAGGGCGCGAAACTGCTGCTCGACGGCCGCGGTTGCACCGTAGACGGTCTGCCCGATGGCAACTGGGTGGGCCCGACCCTGTTCTCCGGTGTGACCACCGAGATGGACATCTACAACGAGGAAATCTTCGGCCCGGTACTGTCCTGTGTCGAGCTGGACAGCCTGGGTGAGGCCATCGAGCTGATCAACAAGAGCCCGTACGGCAATGGTGTGTCTATCTTCACCAGCTCCGGTGGTGCGGCCCGTCGCTTCCAGCACGAGATTGATGTGGGCCAGGTGGGCGTGAACATTCCCATTCCGGTGCCCCTGCCGTTCTTCTCGTTCACCGGCTGGAAGGGCTCCTTCTACGGTGACCAGCACGCTTACGGCAAGCAGGCGGTGCGCTTCTACACCGAAACCAAGACGGTTACTTCCCGCTGGTTCTCCAGTGAAGCGACCAGCTCGGAAGCCAACTTCTCGATCCAGTTGCGTTAATTGCGTTGAAGGTGGGGTGTTTGGGCCGGAACTCGTTTCCGGCCCCTTCTTTTCCCCTCTGAGCCAGGTTCTCTTTATTCTGGAGCGTAACGATGGACTTTAACCTGACCGAAGACCAACTGGCGTTTCGCGAGGCGGCACGGGCGTTTGCGGAAAAATCCATGGCGCCCCACGCGGCCAAGTGGGACGACGAGCACATTTTCCCGGTGGATGTGATGAAGGAAGCCGGCGAGATGGGCTTCATGGGCATGTACACCCCGGAAGCCCTGGGTGGTATGGGCCTGTCCCGGCTTGATACCTCGGTGATTGTGGAAGAGCTGGCCGCTGCCTGCCCTTCAACAGCGGCCTTTATCACCATTCACAACATGGCCACCTGGATGGTCGCCAGTTTTGCCTCCGACGACCTCAAGCAGGAAATCGTGCCCAAGCTGGCCAGCGGTGAGTGGCTGGCGTCCTACTGCCTGACCGAGCCCGGCGCCGGTTCCGACGCGGCCAGCCTGCGGACCAAGGCCGTGCGCGATGGCGACAGCTACGTGATCAATGGCAGTAAAGTATTCATTTCCGGCGCCGGTGCCACCGACATACTGGTGCTGATGGCCCGTACCGGGGCGCCGGATTCCGGCTACAAGGGCATTTCTACCTTTGTGGTTCCGGCGGACGCCGACGGCATTTCCTATGGCAAGAACGAGGAAAAGCTGGGCTGGCACAGCCAGCCGACCCGGATGATCAGCCTGGAGAACGTGCGTATTCCCGCCAGCAACCGCGTGGGCGAGGAGGGCGACGGTTTCGCCATCGCCATGAAGGGCCTCGATGGTGGCCGGCTGAATATTGCTACCTGTTCCCTTGGTGGTGCCCAGGCGGCGCTGGTTCGTGCCCGCAATTACATGCACGAACGTGAACAGTTCGGCAAACCACTGGCGGCGTTCCAGGCGTTGCAGTTCAAACTGGCCGACATGGCCACCAACCTGGTGGCGGCGCGGCAGATGGTTCGCCTCGGCGCCTTCAAGCTCGACAACGCCGACCCGGAAGCCACGTTGCACTGTGCCATGGCCAAACGGTTTGCCACTGATGCCTGTTTTGAGGTGGTCAACGACGCGCTGCAACTGCACGGTGGCTACGGTTACATCCGCGAGTATCCGCTGGAGCGTTACCTGCGGGATTTGCGGGTGCACCAGATCCTGGAAGGCACCAACGAAATCATGCGCCTGATTGTGGCCCGTCGTCTGCTTGATGACGGCGTGGCGGAAGCGATTCAATAACAAGGAGAACCCCATGAGCGATCTTAT
The DNA here is from genome assembly GCF_900115175.1 of Marinobacter gudaonensis. Taxonomy (NCBI): domain Bacteria; kingdom Pseudomonadati; phylum Pseudomonadota; class Gammaproteobacteria; order Pseudomonadales; family Marinobacteraceae; genus Marinobacter; species Marinobacter gudaonensis. The sequence goes on along the minus strand of NZ_FOYV01000002.1, from coordinate 61,302 downwards.
CCAGCTCGAAAAGCGCGGGCACATCGCGATCCTCACCATTAATAATCCTCCGGCCAACACCTGGACCAGGGATTCCCTGATTGCCCTGATCGACATCGTCCGGGAACTGAACGAAGACCGGAACATCTTTGCCCTGGTGATGACCGGGCAGGGCGAGAAGTTTTACTCCGCCGGCGCCGACCTGAAAACCTTCGCCGACGGCGACAAGGCCCGTGCCAACGAGATGGCCCAGCTGTTCGGCGAGGCCTTCTCCACTCTGGGACGTTTCCGTGGCGTTTCCATCGCCGCAGTGAACGGCTATGCCATGGGTGGCGGCCTGGAATGCGCCATGGCCTGTGACATCCGCATTGCCGAGGAACACGCCCAGATGGCTCTGCCCGAGGCCGGCGTGGGCCTGCTGCCCTGCGCGGGCGGCACCCAGAATCTGCCCTGGCTGGTAGGCGAGGGCTGGGCCAAGCGCATGATCCTGTGCGGCGAACGTGTAAAGGCAGACAAAGCCCTGCAGATTGGTCTCGTGGAAGAGGTGGTCCCCTCCGGCAAGAGCCTGGAGAAAGCCCTGGAACTGGCGGAAATGGCTTGCAAGCAGAGCCCGTCCTCCACCGCCCGCTGCAAGACCCTGGTGATGAGCGCCCGCGACGGCCGCAGCCATGATGACGGCTGGCGTATGGAGCGGGAACTGTTCGTGGAACTGTTCTCCACCGAAGACCAGAAAGAAGGCGTGAATGCGTTTCTCGACAAGCGCAAGCCGGAATGGAAAAACCGCTGAAGCCGGCGCCCGAACCCGCTGGCCCAAGGACCTGTTATGAGTGATCAACCGATTATCTTTGAAGAGTGGAAAACCGGCGATGGCGCACTGATTGCCGTTGCCCGGCTGAACACGCCCAAGGCGCTCAACTCCCTGTCCCTGGAGATGATCCGGCTGCTGACACCGCAACTGAAGCGGTGGGCGGACGACCCGGCGATCCAGGCCGTGTGGCTGGAAGCCGAGGGCGACAAGGCCTTTTGCGCCGGCGGTGACATCGTCGCCCTGTATCGCAGCATGACCGAGCCACAAGGCGCCAGCGAGGGTGAGGCCTTCTTCACCGAGGAATACGAGCTGGATTATCTGATCCACACCTTTGCCAAGCCCATTGTGTGCTGGGGCCATGGCATTGTGATGGGCGGCGGCATGGGCATTATGGAAGGCGCTTCCCATCGGGTGGTCACCGAAAGCTCGAAGCTGGCCATGCCCGAAATCACCATCGGTCTTTACCCGGATGTTGGTGCCGGCTGGTTCCTGAACCGGACGCCGGGTCGCACCGGCCTGTTCCTGGGACTGACCGGTGCTCGCCTGAACGGTGCCGATGCCATCTTCACAGGCCTGGCCGACCGCTTTATCCGGCACGACCTCAAGGCCGACGTGGTGGCCGAGCTGTGCAAACGCAACTGGCAGGGTGAAGATGCCCATGCGGTGGTTGGCAGCGTATTGCGCCAGTACGAGGGCGAAAGCGCAGACGCCATGCCAGAATCGCCGGTGCGCACTCATTTTGATGAGATCAACCGGGTAACAGATGCCGACACCCTGGAAGCCACCGTGGACCAGCTCAAGGAGCTGTCCGGCGGCGACGGCTGGGTCGCCAAGGCCACCCGTTCGCTGGCAGGGGCCTCGCCCACGTCTCTTGCCCTGGTGTGGCGCCACCTTCATGGCTGCAAGCACAACAGCCTCAAGGAGGTGCTCGACAAGGAGCTGGTGCTGTCCACCAAGTGCCTGAGCAAAGGCGAGTTCGCAGAAGGCATCCGCGCACTGCTGATCGACAAGGACCAGCAGCCCCGCTGGCGCTACGCGTCCCTGGCCGAAATGGACAGCGCCTGGATCGAAGACTTTTTCAAAGCGTAATCCGACCAACATTCAGACTATAAGAACAAGGGGAATGAACATGGCAAACATTACCTTCATCGGCCTCGGTAACATGGGCGGCCCCATGGCCAGCAATCTGGTGAAAGCCGGCCACGAAGTGACGGTCTTCGACCTGTCCAAGGACGCGGTTGCCGCACTGGTATCCGAAGGCGCGAAAACCGCGGATACCGCTCACCAGGCCGCAGATGGCGCCGAGTGTGTGATCACCATGCTGCCGGCAGGGCAGCATGTGGAAGCGGTGTACCTGGGCGACGACGGCCTGCTGGCGAAACTGCCAGCCGGTACCCTGGTGATTGATTCCTCCACCATTGCGCCGGAGACTGCCCGGGGCGTTGCCGAAGTGGCCCGTGCCAAGGACATTCCGTTCCTTGATGCGCCCGTGTCCGGCGGCGTCGGCGGTGCCAAGGCGGGTACTCTGACGTTTATCTGCGGCGGTGCCGAAGAGGCGTTCAACCAGGCCAAGCCGATTCTGGACGCCATGGGCAAGAACATCTTCCACGCCGGTGACCACGGCTCGGGCCAGGTAGCCAAGATCTGCAACAACATGCTGCTGGCCATCCTGATGGCCGGTACCAGCGAGGCCCTGGCACTGGGCGTGAAGAACGGCCTGGATCCGGCGGTGCTCTCGGAAATCATGAAGCAGAGCTCCGGCGGCAACTGGGCGCTGAACGTCTACAACCCGTGGCCGGGAGTGATGGAAGGCGTGCCCGCCTCACGCAACTATGAGGGCGGCTTCCTGGTGAACCTGATGACCAAGGATCTGGGGCTGGCCTTCGACAACGCAGTGAAGAACCAGGCGTCCATCCCCATGGGCTCGCTGGCCCGCAACCTGTTCCAGCTTCATGCCGGGCAGGGTAATGGCACCCTGGACTTCTCCAGCATCCAGCGGCTCTACAAGCCGGAATAAATCAGCGCCAGAGAAAGCAGGGGCAGGGTGAAGCGTTCACCCGCCCCTGTTTTCGTTTGAGCCTCAGGTTGAGGCCCTGTCACTGGATTTTCTCAGCCAGTGCTGGTACTTTTCCGGCCAGTTGTTATCCGGTATCGCGACCACGGATCTGGTTGCTCTGATGATGCCGGGAGCAGGACATAACCATACCTTCAGGGATTGAAGATATGCCCCAGGCAAGTGGATTGCAGTTTACCGCCCGCGTTGGCGATCTCCCTTCTGATCTTTTCTCAGTGGTTGGCTTCACGCTCACCGAGCGCCTGTCCGAGGTGTTTTCCGGTCGGCTGGAGCTGGCAAGTTTTGATCCTTCGATCCAGGCCTCCGAGATTCTGGAACAGCCGGTGGATCTGGTGGTCTGGCAGCACGGCGAACCGTTGCGGCGCTTCACCGGTGTGGTCAACGAATTCGCCCGGGGCGACAGCGGCCACCGGCGCACCCGCTACGAACTGGTCATCCATCCGCCCCTGTGGCGCCTGGGGTTGATGCACAACAGCCGGATCTTCCAGACCCGAAGCACCGACGCCATCGTGCGCACCCTGCTCGAAGAGCGGGGCCTGATCGACACCGTGTTCGATCTCAAGCGCCCACCGGAAGAGCGCGAGTACTGCGTGCAGCACCGGGAAAGCGACCTGGCTTTCCTGGACCGCCTGGCCGCCGAGGAAGGCTGGCACTACCGCTACGAACACGGCAGCGTGGACGGCGACACCCAGCCCGCCCTTATCATCGCTGACCACCACGGCGATGCCCCGGTGCTGGAGCCGGTTCAGTACAACGCCAAAGCCGGTGGCAGCACCCGGCAGTTGGCCGTCTTCCGCTTCCGGTATGAAGAACGGGTACGCGTGGCCTCTGTGGCCATGAAGGACTACACCTTCAAGAACCCGGCCTACGCCCTGATGCATGAGCAGGCTGCCGGCGATGTGAGCCATCGCGAAGACTACCAGCACTACGACTACCCCGGCCGCTTCAAGGGCGACGCCAGCGGCCAGCCCTTCACCGAAGCCCGCCTGCAGTCTCTGCGCAACGACGCCAGCACCGCCGCCGGTGACAGCAACCGACCGGACTTCCGCGCCGGTGCCAAAGTGGCTCTCACCGACCACGACAGCGAGGCCCTGAACCGGGACTGGCTGCTGACGGCGGTGACCCACACCGGCACCCAGCCCCAGGCCCTGGAAGAAGAGGGCGGCAGCGAACCCACGAGCTACCACAACCGGTTCACGGCCATCCCCGCCGACCGGACCTGGCGCCCGCAAAGCCCACATCGCCCGCTGATGGACGGCCCGCAGATGGCCATCGTGACCGGCCCGGAAGGCGAGGAAATTCACTGCGATGAGCACGGGCGAGTGAAAGTCCGGTTCCCGTGGGATCGATACTCGAAAAATGACGAACACAGCAGCGCCTGGCTGCGGGTCAGCCAGGGCTGGGCCGGTGGCCAGTATGGCTTCATGGCCCTGCCGCGCATCGGCCACGAAGTGATTGTCTCATTCCTCGACGGCGACCCGGACCAGCCCATCATTACCGGAAGAACCCACCACGCCACCAACACGCCGCCCTACGCGTTGCCGGAACACAAAACCCGCACCACCCTGAAAACCAAAACCCACAAGGGTGAGGGCAGCAACGAGCTGCGCTTCGAGGACGAAGCAGACCAGGAACAGATCTACATCCACGCCCAGAAGGACCTGGACCTGCTCACGGAAAACAACCGCACCGAGGTGATCAAAAACGACAGCCACCTGACCGTGGAGAACCACCGGTTCAGCCACATCAAGGGCAACGATCACGGCACGGTGGACGGTGAACAGCGCGAGCGAATCGGCGGCGACTACAGCCTGACGGTAAACGGCAGCCACCACAGCAAACAGGGCAAGAACCAGCTCATCGAGGCGGGCAGCGAGATTCACCACAAGGCGGGCATGAAAATTGTGATCGAAGCCGGTGCTGAAGTGACCCTCAAAGCGGGTGGCAGCTTTGTGAAGGTGGACCCCAGTGGCGTGACCGTGTCCGGGCCGCTGGTGAGGATGAACTCCGGCGGTGGGCCGGGCAATGGGAGTGGGGTGGCGGCTCAGATGCCGGATCAGCCTAACGGTCTAGATGAGGCCTTGGGTAGCACGCCGCCGCCAGCGCTTGCGCAAACCGAGACGCGGTCAGATTTCGGTCCTTCACCGAGCTCCGTCGAGGCATTGAAGACAGCAGCCTCCAGGGATGTCGCCCTGATCAAACAGTGCGGTCGGCAACCCGATGGCCGCTGCGCCCTGGCCGCTTGCGCCTGTGACGAAGGGGTGACCGCATGACGGAACTGGGCATTGATCTGCGGTCCCGGGCCTTCCTCCTGCTGGACGGTGCGGCATTTGATGCGCCCCGATTTGTTTACGAGAACGACGACCAGCCTGAGATTGACTACCTGTTTCTGGGTACCTGTCATGAGACGGCGTTGAAGGTCAGTCCCTGTCTGGTGAAGCCCTCGGCAACGAGTCGTCTCTGGCAGAAACAGGACGATTGGCAGCACAAGGCCATCGTTGTGCTCGCAGAGGAAGAGCTTCCGGTTATTGCCGGGCACCTGCGAAGCCTGCTGAGCGTGGCGTTGCCAGACGGAGGCTACTCCTATCTTCGCTTTTACTCTCCAAGGCAGCTTCGCCGCCTCATGTTAGCGCTCAATGATCAGGAGCGGGAGCGCTTCAGTGGGCCGGTCCGTGAGTGGTTGGCGTTTCAGCCAGAGGGAAACTGGCATTCTTTCCGGACGGGGACTCCGCAGCCGGCAATGACTGCCTCGGATGAAGGCTGGTTTGCGCTCACTGACAGGCACCTGGAAGCGTTGGCGGAAGACGCCCGGGAGGAGTTTCTGGGTAGACTTGGGCGCTTCCTCTCTATCAATGATCGACCTCGGCTGGCCAGACTGTTGCAGGAAGCAAACGAGCTGGGCTTTCGCTCGGAAAAGGATGTCAGCCGGTATGCGGAGCTGGCGGTGTTTCACGCCGAAAGGATTCGGCTGCCCGAATGCCGGGCAATTCTCTCGAATCCGAATCTAAGGGTCGCCGCGCGCCTGGCTGAACTGGATCAACATCTGGCCTACGGGTTGGCACAAGGAGGTGCCTGATGACGTCTGAATACACGGTTCGCTCCGGCGACACCTTGAGCGCAATCGCTCAGCGCCACCAAACCACGCTGACCAGCCTGCTAAGGCTGAATCCCGGCATCGAAAACCCGGATCGCATCTTCCCGGGACAGTTGCTGAAACTGCCGGCGGCCAACGATTCCGGGTTCTCCAGCTGTGAAGCCGGCGAGGTTGTGCAGGCACCCTCCTGTGCCGAGGAAATTGTGGAGGTGGTCCACGTAACCGGTTCCGACGAACTGATTCTCCTCACCGAGGACGAGCTCTCCGAATGGCTGGAGGAAGAAGAATTCGTTTGCAGGCCTATCAACGACTTCTACAAAAAGCTGGAAGGCCTTGATGATGGGGAAACCGACTCGGAACTGGCCGCAACCGAAGGTGAAGGGAAGCTGCTGACTGAGGTGCAGCAAGAAAAGGAACGACTGCTGACGGAGCTTGAGGCACGTTCCGTGTTGACCAATGACATGCAGACCCTGCCGCCCATCACCGAAATCAAAAGATTGGCTGGCGACAAACACGTCACCTTTGTGCGCTCTGACAAGATCGCGAATTCCCGTCGCCGTTATTCGATGGCATCGCGAGATAGGGATCGCAGCAAGGGTTGGTTAACCGACACCGGCGTTGATCCGGGGAGGCTGAGAGACGCTATCCGAAGCGAATTGAACATCAAGTTCAATACAACGCTCTGGGAGCCGGATAAGAATGGCGCGCTGATGACGACGTTGAACAAACTCTACGATGAGGCATCCTGGTCCATCTGGGGGGACGCCGAAGCCCGCCAGAAAGCCGTGGATGAGACCGGTTTTGATGCCTCCGCAGAAGCACAGTTAATGCGCTTCGCAGCCGGTGCGACAGCGTCTGGTGAATTCGATCCACGAAAGGGGATGGTGCATTTCCAGGCAAAAGCTGAGGCCCAATACGCGCTGGCTCAAGGCAAGGTGGGCATCGAACAGGCGTTCCCGGTTAACAACCGTTCGGAAATACGTATTCCATACCGTGTTGGAGGATGGAATGGGGAGCGAAAAATTGCATCGCTGGGGCATTTTCAGGCTGCGATTAATGCCGTGCTCTCAGGCTTTGCGGGTGCTTCTGCTCTTATCGCGGGAAATGTTCACGTGTCCACGAAGGATGGCCTCCCCACTCTCAAGGGAATTGCGTCGAGGAAAAGTAAGAGTGGACAGAGAGCAGGGGGCGAGGCGGGAGTATTTGCAGGCATTCGTGGCGGCTGTGAGGTGGCAGGTGAGTTGCGCTGGAAAGACGTGCTGACTGAGAAGCGTGAGTGGGAAAGGCTCTGTCGTGTAGGTAAGAAGGTCGAGGCGGCGTTGGGGGTTGGGGCCGAAGCCGAACTCAGGCTGTTATTCAGCCCGACGACTGGCAAATTTTATTTAAACGTACATGCCGGGCTTGTGCTGGGCGTGGGACCATCCGGGAGCTTCCTATTGGAAGTCGAAACTCAGAAAGTCATGCGGATGCTCCATTTCGTCTACAACGCACTATTGGATGTGGATTTCAGATATTTGGATCTCTTCGATCAACGTACCGACGCTTTCGAGTGGTATAAACGGATGGGGCTTTATGCTTTGGCGAGAGGCTTATCGGCATTTGAAGCTGCTAACGAGTTTGCTGGTCCTATCGCAAAGGAGCTGGCTACATACGTCGAGGAAGTTTTTGTCAATCGTTACCGAGAAAAGCAAAGCACTGAGATCGCGCAAAACGTACTCACTGATCTGCAATTGAAAGAGAGTTCCGTTTTTTTGCATTCCCCACCTGAGGTCAAAGGCACGGTTCTGGACAATATTCTTTATGACTGGTGGCTGACACCCGATCTGTTTGGTGACGATGACATCAAAATTACGGCTGTTAAGCAGATAATGGAAACCTTCCAGGGGTGGCGCGATTTTGAGGAAACCGTGACGCGAATGAACCCGGAAGGTTTTGCGAGGCAAGAGGAGTTTGACTCTAACGTTGAACGCCTTTTTGAGTTTATCGGAAAAAATAAAGCGGATCAGCGCATGTTCATGCTCGGGCTTCAAGGTCAAACAGCAATAGCGGGAAGGCCCGTGAAACTGGATCCTTTCGACGTCTGCCGTATTTGTCGGATTGGCTAGGGAAAACCACATATGTTTCCGAATAATGGTGTGCAACTAGGGTTGGTGCTGGTGCTTGCAACCTCATTAGCGGCTTGTGAGAGATTTGGTAATGGCTCGGCCGATCCGGTTGCGCGAATCAAGCAGAGAGCGATTGATAACCTGGTCTTTGTCGAGGGAGGTACTTTCAAGTTGGGTGATGTGGGACACCCGAATGGTTCACCATATGTCGTTTTAACTGAGCACGCTCGACCGGCAGTCGAGGTCAGCGTCGATAGCTACTCCATATCCAAATACGAGACAACTTGGGGAGAAATGCACGCCTACTACGAGAAAGTTGGACACATTTCCCTGTATGAGGGTTCAGTGTATGACGAGAAATTTATTGCTGAACCAAGTGAAGATCCCTTGTCTCCGTATTTTCATCTGAAACCTGCCAGAACGCCAAACTACCATGAAGCAGAAGGCTATTGTGCCTGGTTAGCTGATCAAACCGGGTTACCCTTTGCGTTGCCAACGGAAGCTCAATGGGAATTCGCTGCTCGAAGCCGGGGTAGAAATGTTCCCTTCGCCACAAATACTGGTACTGAAGATAACGATACATATTTGCAGAGGCCCAGGCAGTATATCGATCCAAGTATCCCTCCTTCCGGCAACATGCTAAGCCATTCTTCTCTAGTCATGGAGCGGAGACCGGTTGGTAGTTACCCCTCCAACCCGATAGGACTTCATGACATGTCTGGAAACGTTGCGGAATGGACTCAAGACTGGTTTCAGAAAGACTACTACCAGCATGCGCCACGCAACAATCCGAAAGGTCCCCAAAAGCCCATGGATCCAGATAGTCCGGAGAAAACTGTAAGAGATTGGGCTGGCCATGGAGACCACGTGGGTGGCAACGCTACAGTATTTGCGCGATCCGGCATGCCTGTTTCCAGTGGCGGCAACGGCTTCCGCTGCGTCGTCAATCATCCTGAGCCGATAAACTAAAGTGAGGTCAGATAGTCCTCGATAAAATCGAAGAGCCCAGTTGGGGCAAATTGACCGGCAGCCAACTAACCGTCTCTGCCTTTTATCATGATTCAAGGAGGAAAATTATGAATGACATGGAGTTGAAAGCATCCGCGCAAAAGAACCGCTTGCTGGCACTTTTTCTTGCAGGTTTCCTTGGGCTTTTCGGCGCGGATCGGTTTTACCTTGGTAAGTGGAAATCGGGCGTTGGAAAAGCTTTAACATTCGGGGGGCTGGGTATCTGGTGGTTCATTGACTGTGCTGCAATGCTGATCGACGCGTTTCTTCACTCGCTGGGCAGGGATACTGGCTTTGTGAAGGATGCCCGGGGGCTCGATCTGCGTTATGGCCTTTCAATGTACAGATTGAAGGACGGTCGTCTGCAAAGGGATTGGTTTACAGGCTAAACGTTTGATTTTCGATACTGTGGCTTTTGTTTCTAGTGAACCCCCCGTAACCCTCTCACGGGTGCACCCGTGCATTGGTGAGGGTAGACTGATCGCTAAAAATGCTGGCCCGGATTCTTCCGGGTCAGTTTATTTTCACGGTATTCAGGGTTCATCATGGACGGGCGAGCTACAGATAACGAACCGGCGGATAAAAACAAACGCCCACTGATTTCCTCAGATCTCGCCACGCCCATCTACGGCCTGTTCGGGCTTGGCATCCTCTACACCCTGTATGTGGCTCACCAGATTGTCCTGCCCATTTTGCTGGCGGTTCTGACCAGCCTGTTGCTGTCGCCGCTGGTCAAAAAGGCCTACGTGAAATGGCGGGTGCCCAGGATGGTGAGTTCGCTGGTGTTCGTGTTGCTGGTGCTGGCCGGTATCGTGGGTATCACGGTGGCGGTCGCGACGCCGGCGCTCAAGTGGGCGGAGGAGGTGCCGCAGGGTATTTCGCGTCTGTTGGTTGGCGAGAGTGAGATCAGCCGCCAGATCGCCCGGGTAACGGAGTCTGCCGAGCAGGTAGAGAAATCGGTTGAGGAACTGTCCGATTCGGAACGGCCGCAGCCCACCGCGGTGGTTCTGAAGACGGATTCCTGGCGCAGCCAGTTGATGAACAAGGTCCAGAACGGGGTTGCGGGGCTGGCATTGGCGTTGGCATTGACCTATTTCCTGCTGGTGAGCGGCGATCGGCTGATCAAGAACTTTGTGCGCCAACTGCCTATCGACCAGCGCAAGACGGTGCTGCGTATCACGCACGATTCCCAACATCAGATTGCCCAGTACCTGGGCGTGCTCGGTTTGAGTAACCTGTCCGTTGGGACCATCACCGGTCTGATCTGCTGGGCGGTGGGGCTGCCGGATCCGGCAGTCTGGGGGCTGGTTGCCGGGCTTGCCCGGTTCATTCCCTACCTCGGGGTGATTATTTCCATTTCCATGCTGGCGACCATTTCGGCCATCAGCCTGGACGAACTCTGGATGATGGCCATCGCCCCGCTGGGGTTTCTCGGGCTGACCACTCTGGTGGGGTTCTTCATTGAGCCGTGGATTCACGGTTTCCGCATGGCCATCAATCCGGTGATCATCTTTGTGTCGATCTTCTTCTGGGGTTGGCTGTGGGGGCCGGTAGGGGTGCTTCTGGCCGTTCCCCTGATGACCGTGATCCAGGTGGTGCTTAAACAGATCCCGAAACTACGGCCGGTGTACAAGGTCATCGCGCGATAGCGGCAGCGAAAACCTGCAGGGCTTCGCCTGTTGGGTAATGGATACCCGTAACACGCACTGACACCTTCCTGAAACTCACCTATCCTCTCTGAATACCCACACTTCAGGACGCAGGGAGGACTATCAGCCCATGTATCCCACTACCATGAAAGCCATGGTTCTGACCGGTCACGGTGGTATCGACAAGCTCGAATACCAGGACGTGCCGGTGCCCGGCCCGGGGCCTGGTGAGGTGCTGGTTCAGGTAACCGCGACGGCGAAGAACAATACTGATCGCAAGGCGCGGGAGGGGCTGTATCCCACCAAAAAGGGCGAGATGACCTCGTTCCAGATGGGTGGAAAGCCCACGCTGGTTTTCCCGCGCATACAGGGCGCCGATATCGCCGGTCGTATTGTTGCGGTTGGCGAGGGTGTGAGCGAATCCCGTATTGGCGAGCGTGGCCTGCTGGACTTCAACATATACGCCAACGATCGTCGCGACATCAACCTCACGCCAGATTACTACGGCCACGGCGCTGACGGTGGCTACGCGGAATACGTGGTGTTGCCCTCGGATCAGTTTCACCACATTCCCAACCCGGAGTTGGCCGATGCCCAGGTAGCGGCCATGGGTATGTGTTCCTACCAGACCGCCATGCACATGCTGACCTCTGCCGGCGTCAAGGCAGGAGAGCGTGTGCTGGTCACCGGTGCCAGCGGTGGCGTGGGCACCGCCCTCATTCAGCTCTGCCGCATCATGGGCGCCGTTCCCTATGCACTGAGCAAGCAGGATAAAGCCGAGCCACTGCTGAAGCTGGGTGCCGAGGCGGTGCTGGACCGTTCCGATATGGGCAGTTTCGTTGAGCGGGTGAAGGCGGAAACCGGCGGCAAGCCCATCGACGCGGTGATGGATCTGGTGGGCGGTGAGATGACCGACGTCTTCATCGACACCATGATCTTCGATATGAACGCCCGCAATACCTACCCGCGCCTGAGCATTGCCGGCGCCAGTGGTGGCAACATCAGCGAGATCCTCTGGACCCGGATCTACCTCTACCAGGTGCAGATCTTCGGTGTTTCCCATGGCACCCGGGAGGAGGCCGAACAACTGATGGCCTGGATCCGTGGCGGTCAGTTGAAGCCGGTTCTGCACGGGGCCTTCCGGCTCTCCGACCTGCACCGGGCGGAAGAGTACTTTGTCGACCGGGGCAGCAACTATCTCGGCAAGATCGTGATTGTTCCCGACGCCCAGTGGGAAGAACACGGCCAGCCCTGGTCTCTGGAGAATGCCCGATGAAACCGGAACTGACCATTCAACTGATGGACACCCACGCCGGCGGTGACGTCAGCCGGATTGTCACCGGCGGCATTGATCTGCTGCCCGGCGACACTGTGCGCGCGCAGATGGAGTACCTGCGCGACGATGCCGATGGCCTGCGCCGGCTGCTGCTGGAAGAGCCCTACGGAGTGCCGGAGATGTCTGTGGATCTCTTGGTGCCACCCACCGATCCCCGTGCGGCCGCCGGCTACATCATCATGGAAGTCATGGGGTATCCGATCTACTCGGGCTCCAATACCATCTGCACTGCAACGGCCGTGCTTGAGCTGGGTATCGTTGAGAAACAGGAAGGCAAGCAGAACTTTCTGCTGGAATCTCCCGCTGGCCTGGTGCAGATCGAGGCGACCGTAAACGACGGCGTGGTTGAGGCGATTACCTGCGAGGGCTTGCCGAGCTATATCCACACCTACAAAGCCACCATCGACGTGCCCTCGCTGGGCGAGATTACCTACAGCGTTGCCTACAGCGGTGGCTTCTATGCGCTGGTAGATGCGGCCAGCCTCGGGTTTGATCTTACCCTGGACGAGGAGCGCAAGCTGGCGGAGGCGGCCCACGCCATTGTCGAGGCCATCCAGGCGGAAGGCGGTTTCTCCCATTACACCCTCGGCGATGTCGGTCCGCTGCCGTTCCTGCACTTCATGGGGCCTGTCGAGCATGTGGCGGAGGGTTACTACCGTTCCCGGTCGGCTACCTATGTCCACCCTGGTGTCATTTGCCGCAGCACCACCGGCACCGGCACCTCTGCCCGCCTGGCGCTGATGAACTATGAGGGCAGTATTCGCCCCGGAGACAAGCTCGAAACCATCTCCCTGAGGGAAACCGGTTTTATCGGGGAGTTCACCTCGGTGGAGCAGGAAGGCGAGTACGAAGTGATCAAGAACAGTATCACCGGTAAGAGCTATGTCATCGCCCGCTCCGATATCGTGGTGAACTGTGACGATCCCATGGTGGAATGCGGTTCACTGCACCACATCCTGTCGAGCCGGCACACCAGCAAAATCACGCCGAAATCCTGAAATCTTCCCCGGCGCCGCCGACCGGTCGCGCCGGTTTCCCTGCCTCATAAAACGCCGCTGATTACTTCCGTTTTGGTCTAAAGTTTACCTTTACGTAAAGTGAAGCCTGTGCTAAACCTTGACCCGTGCTTTCAATGACAAAAACAACAGGAGTTGAAAATGGGTCTTCCGGAATACACCGACGTTTATAACAACTTCGATCCTGCTGCTCTGGAAGCGGACATCCTGGATGGACGTCTGGATAGCGGGCTCAACGTATGCCACGAGATCTGCGACAAGTGGGCGAATGACCCCAGCCGGGTCGCGCTCTACTACGAGAAGGAAGGCGGCGGCGATGGTGTACTGACCTTCGCGGAGCTCAAAGAGGCGTCGGCCCGCTTCGCCAACTACCTGAAATCAAGAGGGATTGGCAAAGGCGATCGGGTCGCTGCCCTGTTGCCGCGCACCCCTGAACTGCTGATTGTGATTGCCGGTACCCTGCGTGCGGGCGCGGTCTATCAGCCGCTGTTCACCGCCTTTGGATCGGGTGCCATTGAATACCGCTTCGAGCGGGCCAGCACCAAACTGGTGGTGACCAACCCGGAGAATTACCCCAAGCTGAACGACGTGAAGGTGTGCCCGCCGGTGTTGGGTGTAAACGCCAGCCAGATCAACGGTGACATTCCCGATTTCGAAGAGACGCTGGCGGCTCAATCCAGCGAATTTGAGCCGGTGATGATTACCGGTGCCGATCCGTTCCTGCAGATGTTCACCTCAGGCACGGTGGGCAAGTCCAAGGGCGTGGCCGTGCCGGCAAAAGCGCTGCTGGCGTTCTACGTGTACATGAAGTACGCCATCGACCTGCGCGATGACGACAAGTTCTGGAACGTGGCGGATCCGGGCTGGGCCTACGGCCTGTACTACGCCGTGGTGGGGCCGCTGCTGATGGGCCATGCCACTCACTTCAACCCGGGCGGTTTCACACCCGAAACCACCTACGACATGATCCGCAAGTACAAGATCACCAACCTGGCGGCCGCGCCCACGGCCTATCGTCTGCTCAAAGCGAACGATCACGTGCTGCCGGAGGGTGAGAATCTGGGCCTGCGTGTGGCCAGCAGTGCCGGCGAGCCTCTGAACCCGGAAGTGGTGAACTGGATCCGCAATCGCCATTTCTGTCCGGTGAAGGATCACTATGGCCAGACCGAAACCGGTATGACCTGCTGCAACTTCCACGGTCTTGAGCATCCGGTACGCCCGGGCTCCATGGGTTATGCCTCGCCGGGCCACAAGGTGGTTGCCCTGAACGAGAAGAACGAGGAAGTCGGCGAGGGCGAAGTCGGCCAGCTGGCGGTGGACGTGAAAGCCTCTCCGCTGTTCCATTTCGACGGCTACACCTGGGGTGAGAAAGACCCGTTCGTGAACGGTTACTACCTCACGGGCGATATGGTCATCAGCCATGGTGACGGTTGCTTCTCGTTCAGCGGCCGGGACGACGACATCATCACCACCGCCGGTTACCGTGTCGGTCCTGCGGATGTTGAAAGCACGTTGCTCGAGCATGCCGCGGTGGCGGAATCCGGTGTGGTGGGCAAACCCGATGAAAAGCGCGGCTCCATCATCAAGGCCTACGTGGTGATCAAGGGCGACTACCCGGTCGGTGACGAACAGGCCCTGAAGGATGAGCTTCAGGAACTGGTTCGCCGGCGCCTCTCCACCCACGCCTTCCCCCGGGAAATCGAATTCGTGGACGAGCTGCCGAAAACGCCCAGTGGAAAGATCCAGCGCTTTGTCCTGCGCAACCAGGCCAAGGACGAAGTCGGCGCATGATCATCACGTTCGAAGAGCTGCAGGCCTTCCTGGATGAGCAGTTTCCGCAGGGGGCCGCCTACGGCACCCTGCAGAAGCTCGGGGACGGCTGGGCGGAAATGAAACTTGAGGTGGATGAAGAGCACCTGCGGCCCGGTGGTACCGTCTCCGGGCCGGCCATGATGGGGCTGGCGGATGTGACCCTCTATGCGGCCCTGCTCAGCAAAATCGGGCTGGTACCGCTGGCGGTTACAACCAATCTCAACATCAATTTCCTGCGCAAGCCCGCGGCTCACAAGCCGATCTGGGCGAGGGCCACGATGCTGAAAGTGGGCCGGACCATGGGGGTAGGCGAGGTGTTTGTCTATTCGGAGGGTGGCGACGAGCCTGTGGCCCATTCCACCATGACCTATTCAATTCCTCCAGCAGATCGAAGGTCGTGAGATATAGCAAAAATACTATAATTAATTAGTATTAGCTTTATATATAGTTCTTGACCATCTAGGGTGAGTCCCGCTAGATTCAGGAATAAATGAGTTTTACAACAATAATGCAAGAGTAGCCCAAGTGAACATTCGCGATTCCCTGGTGCCGGTAGGCGACGGGGTGGTACTGGAGGCAAGGCAGATTCTGCACACGGATTCCCGGGGGCCGGTACTCGTGTTCCTGCACGAATCCCTGGGCAATATTGATCTGTGGCGGGCCTTTCCGGAAAAACTCGCCCGGGCAACCGGATGCGATGCGCTGATCTACAACCGGCTTGGCTATGGCCAGTCGTCCAATGAGCGCTTGCCGCGCCCCCATGACTATCTTGAGACTGCCGGCCACACCTGGCTGCCCCGGCTACTGGATGCGCTGGATATCGAAAACGTGGTTCTGGTCGGTCACAGTGACGGCGGCTCCATCGGCCTGATTGCTGCTGCCGCTCTCGGGCAGCGGGCCAGGGCGCTGGTCACCATGGCGGCGCACATCTATTCCGACCCTCTGACCCGGGCCGGAATGGATGAGATGGCCCGGCGGTTCCGCGAAACCGATATCGGTGACCGGCTGCGGCGCTATCACGGCGACCGCACCGACGAGCTGTTTACCGCCTGGCAGACGGTCTGGCGTGACGAAGGTTTTCTGGCGGCCATGGACTTCGGCCCGTGGCTCTCGGACATTCGCTGTCCGGCGCTGATCATCCAGGGGGAGAACGACGAATACGGCGTGCCCGAGCAGGTCACAGACATTGCAGCGGGTATCGGAGCCAGTGCAGAGGCCCTGTTTATCGAGGGGGCCGGCCACTCGCCGCACCTGGAAAAGCAGGACGAGCTGGTGGGCATTCTCTACGACTTTTTGTGCAGGGAAGTGCCGGGAATAAATTAAAATTAGATATTGACGTTTACGTATACGTCAATCTACTCTGTGAAGACGACAAAACGCACAACAATAACAAAGGTAAATTGGCTCATGAGTGAACAGTACGTTCTGGAGACCCGTAACCTTGTCAAAGAGTTCAAGGGCTTTGTTGCGGTCGACGACGTGAACCTGCAGGTTCAGAAAGGCCATATCCATGCCCTGATTGGCCCGAACGGTGCCGGCAAGACCACGGTCTTCAATCTGCTCACCAAGTTCCTCATTCCTACCCGGGGTCAGATTCTGTTCAAGGGCAAAGACATCACGCCTCTGAAATCGGCCGCCATCGCCCGCGAGGGTATTGTCCGTTCGTTCCAGATTTCCGCGGTATTCCCGCACATGACCGCCCTCGAGAACATCCGGGTGGCGCTGCAGACCTTCGAAGGCTCCTCCTTCAGCTTCTGGAAATCCGGCAAATCCCTGAACAAGCTCAATCAGCGTTGCATGGAGTTGCTGGACGCCGTGGGCCTGGCTGAGTTTGCCAACACCACCACCGTGGAGCTGGCTTATGGCCGTAAGCGGGCACTGGAACTGGCGACCACGCTGGCCATGGAGCCGGAAATTCTGCTGCTCGACGAGCCGACCCAGGGCATGGGCTCGGAGGACGTGGATCGGGTGGTGGAGCTGGTTCGCAAGGCTGCCCACGGGCGCACGGTCCTGATGGTGGAGCATAACCTGAGCGTGGTCAGCAAGCTCTGCGATCGCATTACTGTGCTGGCCCAGGGTGCTGTGCTCACCGAAGGCGACTACGCCGCCGTGTCTGCCGACCCGAAAGTCCGGGAAGTCTACATGGGAAGCGATGGCAGTGGTGAGCGTGGGTCCGCCGACAGTGAGCAGAAGGAGACCACACAATGAGCGCGAATCCGGATCGCGAATACGAGCAGTTGCGCCTGTCGGGCCTCCACGCGTTCTATGGCGAATCGCACATATTGCACGGCATCAACATGGTCGTGAACCGGGGCGAGCTGGTTACCTTGCTGGGCCGCAACGGCGCGGGCCGAAGCACCACGCTCAAAGCCATCATGAACATGGTGGGCCGGCGCACCGGCTCCATCATGATCAACGGTGAGGAGACCATGTCGTGTGCGCCTCACCATATTGCCAGGTTGGGTGTCGGGTATTGCCCCGAACATCGGGGCATTTTTTCCTCACTCAGCGTGCAGGAAAACCTCACCCTGCCGCCGGTGGTACGCAGCGGCGGCATGAGCCTGGAAGAAATCTACAACATGTTCCCCAACCTGTACGAGCGCCGTTTCAGCCAGGGCACCAAGCTGTCCGGCGGTGAGCAGCAGATGCTGGCCATGGCACGAATTCTGCGCACCGGGGCGAACATGCTGTTGCTGGATGAAATCACCGAAGGCCTCGCCCCGGTGATTGTGGAGAAGCTGGGAAAGGTCCTGGTCGCGCTCAAGAAAAAGGGGCTGACCATTGTCCTGGTAGAGCAGAATTTCCACTTCGCGGCACCGCTTGCCGACCGCCACTATGTGGTGGAGCACGGTCAGATTGTGGAAGAAATCAGCGCCAATGAACTGAGTGCTAAGCAGTCGGTGCTGGATCGCTATTTGGGGGTCTGATCCCGGATAGAACGAAAGCAGAAAGAGCAACAATAACCCGAACCAACGCAAGACAGTAGCGGAGATACAACAATGACAATGATGAAAAAGCTTCTGACATCAGCCGTTGCATCAGCCATGATGGTGGGTGGCGCCCAGGCGGCAGTTTCCAATGACACGGTCAAGATCGGTTACCTGGCAGACATGTCCGGCACCTACCGCGATCTGGCCGGTCCCAATGGCCTGGCGGCCCTGAACATGGCCATCAAGGATTTCGGCGGCACGGTTAACGGTGCCAAGATTGAAGTGGTCAGCGCCGACGACCGTAACAGCCCGGACACCTCCTCCAGCACCGTTCGCCGCTGGGTGGAGAACGAGAATGTCGATCTGGTGGCCGGCATGGTGGCTTCCTCGGTTTCCATCGCAGTGAGCAAGATCCTCGAGGAAAACGACAAGCTGGGTATCATCTCAGGCTCTGCCGCTTCCAGCATCACCAACGAGCACTGCACCCCGAACCACATCCACTATGTGTACGACACCTATCCGCTGGCCAACGGTACCGCCAGTGCTGTAGTCAAGGAAGGGGGCAAGACCTGGTACATGCTGACCGCAGATTACGCCTTTGGTCACGCCCTGGAAGGGGACGTTCGCCGCGTGGTTGAGGCCAATGGTGGTGAAGTGATTGGTGCCGTCCGCCATCCGTTCCCGACCCAGGATTTCTCTTCCTTTATCCTCCAGGCCCAGGCTTCCGGAGCTGACGTTATCGGTCTGGCGAACGCCGGTGCCGACACCACCAACGCCATCACCACCGCCAGTGAGTTCGGTGTCACACAGTCTGGCCAGACTCTGGCAGCCCTGCTGCTGTTCCTCACCGACGTGCACGCGTTGGGCGTCGAGACCGCCCAGGGCATTCAGCTCACCACTGGCTGGTACTGGGACATGAACGAGGAGACCCGCGCCTGGTCCGATCGCTTCCTCGAAGAGACCGGTGTTCGTCCCACCATGGTTCATGCCGGTATCTACTCCAGCACCATGCAGTACCTGAACGCGGTCAAGGCCACCGGCTCCGATGACGCCCAGACCGTCCGCAAGCAGATGATGGAAACCCCCATCAACGACATGTTTGCCAAGAACGGCAAGATCCGTGTCGACGGCCGCATGGTGCACGACATGTACCTGGCGGAAGTGAAGACACCGGCGGAATCCTCGGGTGAGTGGGATCTCTACAAGATTCTGCGGACCATCCCGGCCGATGAAGCCTACCGTCCGCTTTCCGAGAGCAAGTGCAAGCTGGTGAACAACTAAGACCAGCCTTCGGGCTCACCCGGCAACAGGGCAGGGTGAGCCCGTTCATCGGCAAAGTGAGAAAGAACAACAAACAACCCCTGTGCTGCTTCTGGAGTTAGCCCAATGTCCATGATTTTCGGCGTCCCTGTAGCTGTGCTCTCCGGCCAGCTCCTGATCGGAATCATCAACGGCGCCTTTTACGCCCTGCTGAGCCTTGGGCTCGCGGTCATCTTCGGTCTGCTGAAGATCATCAATTTTGCCCACGGTGCCATGTACATGCTGGGCGCCATGACCACGGTCCTGATGTTTGACTACCTCGGCGTCAACTACTGGGCAGCACTTCTGCTGGCGCCGCTGCTCGTCGGCGCTTTCGGCGTTGTCATCGAATATTTCCTGCTCCGTCGCATTGCCGGACAGGACCACATCTACAGCCTTCTGCTGACCTTTGGTATTGCCCTGATCATCACCGGCGTGCTGGTGAACTGGTTCGGTGTTTCCGGCCTTCGGTACACCATGCCAGACACGTTCAAGGGCGGCGTCAACCTCGGCTTCATGTTCCTGCCGTATTACCGGGCGTGGGTTATCGTGGCGGCGCTGGTGGTGTGCTTCGCTACCTGGTTCATCATTGAAAAAACCAAGCTGGGTGCCTACCTGCGTGCGGGTACCGAAGATTCACAACTGATGCAGGGCTTCGGGATCAACGTGCCCCTGCTGATCAGCCTGACTTACGGCTTTGGCGTCGCGCTCGCCGCGTTCGCAGGCGTGCTGGCTGCGCCCATTTACTCGGTGACGCCGGTCATGGGGTCGGCCACCCTGATCACCGTGTTCGCGGTGGTGGTGATTGGTGGCATGGGCTCCATCGGTGGCGCGATCATCACCGGCATTCTCATGGGGGTGATCGAAGGCCTGACCAAAACGTTCTACCCGCCGGCTTCCTCGGCGGTCATCTTCCTGGTCATGGTTCTGGTGCTGATGTTCCGGCCCAGTGGCCTGTTCGGTAAGGAGGCATAAGCATGAACCAGCCGACACAATCTACCGACATTCACAAGGCCATTGTGGAACAGCAGGCGGCCCAGGATCGCAAGAAGATGATGCTCAACGGCGTCCTGTTGCTGCTGTTGCTGGCCGCGCCGTTTGCGATCTATCCCGTCTTCCTGATGAAGATCCTCTGTTTTGCCCTGTTCGCCGTGGCCTTCAACCTGCTGTTTGGCTTTACCGGCCTGCTGTCCTTCGGTCACGCAGCGTTCCTGGCCACCGGCGGCTACACCACCGGTTACCTGCTGAGTAACTACCCGGGACTGACCACGGAGATGGGCATCATCGCCGGTACGCTGGCGGCAACGGTTCTGGGCCTCGGCTTTGCGCTGCTGTCCATTCGCCGCCAGGGCATCTACTTTGCCATGGTGACCCTGGCCCTGGCGCAGCTGGTGTTCTTTTTCTTTGTGCAGTCGGAATTCACCGGCGGAGAGGACGGCATGCACGGTATCCCACGGGGTCACCTGCTCGGCTTCATCAATCTCGAAGACAACCTGAACATGTACTACTTCGTACTCGCGGTCTTCATTGCCTGCTACCTGCTGGTGCAGCGCACCGTCAACAGCCCTTACGGTCAGGTGCTCAAGGCCATCAAGCAGAATGAACCCCGTGCGGTATCGCTGGGCTACAACGTGGATCGGTATAAGGTGCTGGCGTTTGTTATCTCGGCGGCACTGGCCGGCCTGGCCGGATCCATGAAGTCGGTGGTGTTCCAGCTTGCCTCCCTGAACGACGCGCACTGGCACATGTCGGGCGAAGTGATCCTGATGACCCTCGTCGGTGGCATGGGCACATTGCTGGGCCCGGTGGTTGGCGCCACCTTCGTGGTGAACATCGAGTACCAGCTGTCCCAAGGCGCGCTCCGGGACTGGGTAGATCCGATTCTCGGCGGCGTCTTCGTACTGACGGTACTGGCGTTCCGCAGCGGTATCGTGGGCGAAATCCAGAAGTTCATGAAGAAGAACCTGGGCTAAGCCATCGGCCCGGGGTGTTCCTCAAAAGGCCTCCTTTTCAGGAGGCCTTTTTGCTGAATACGAACGCATCCATGGCCAGCACGCCATGCTCAATGCCGCCCTCAATCAATGAGCCCGAACAACGCTCGCCTGCGGCGCCCGCGGCCACCAGCAGGGGCAGGAAGTGCTCGCTGGTGGGGTGCGACCGTTGGGCATGGGGTGCCGTTTCCAGGGCTTTTATCAGCTCCTGGTGGGCACCTGCCTGAACGCGTGAGCGAATCCAGTCGGTAAACTCCTGAGCATAGCGCGAGGCGTTTTTGTCACCCCAACGTACCTCGTACAGGTTGTGCGTCAGGCTCCCGGATCCAACAATCAATACGCCTTCCTGTTGAATGGGGCGCAGTGATTCACCCAGTTGCCAGGCGGATTCGGCATCAAGATCCCTCGGCATTGAAACCTGAAACACCGGCACCGAGTGATCGGGGAATAGGTGCATCAGGGGCACCCAGGCACCGTGGTCCAGTCCGCGGTTCGCGTCTGCCTGGGCCGGCCATCCATCCACCTCCAGCAGGGCCAGGGTCATTGCCGCCAGTGCCGGATGTCCCGGCGCCGGGTAGCTCAACGCGTAAAGCTCGGAAGGAAAGCCCCCAAAGTCGTGCAGGGTTTCAGGCTGCGCCGAGGTGCCTACCCGGATGCCTTCGGTCATCCAGTGGGGCGACACTACCAGTACCGCCTCGGGTCTGGGCAGTTGCCTGCCCAGCCTGGTCAGAGCCGGGCCAGCGAGGCCCGGCTCCAGTGCAAAGGTGGGAGCGCCGTGGGATACGAACAGACTCATGGCAGACACCTCCGGTTGGCCGTGTTTATCGGGCTGCGAGGGCCCGATCGATGGAAGCCCGGCCGGCACCGCTGAACACCAGTGACACAGATACCGCCAGCAGGGCCAGGCCAAACTCGTAACCATTGTTACTCATGAACAGGCCGTTGCCGATATGCACGCTGAAGATCGCGATGAGCATGGCAAACGCCAGTACCGCGCTGGCGGGGCGAACCAGCAGGCCGACAATCAATGCCAGGCCCCCGAAGAACTCCGCTCCACCGGCCAGCAGCGCCATCAGGTAGCCCGGGCTCAGGCCGATGGAGTCCATCCACTGGCCGGTGCCTTCCAGGCCGTAGCCGCCAAACCAGCCAAACAGTTTCTGGGCGCCGTGGGCGGCGAAAATAATGCCAACGGGAATGCGAAGGGCCAGGGCGCCCCAGCCTGCGTCGGTGGCGATCAGTTTGTTCAGGAATGCGTTGTTCATGGTCAATCTCCTTGGGTGTGTTTGAGCATGGAGATACTTTACAAATATCAAAAATCGGGATAAACGTGTCTTTAATAAATTAACTGTTGCAGATAGTGAAACAATGGATCGATTGCTGGAAATGCAGACGTTCTGCGCGGTGGTGGACGCCGGCAGCTTTGTGGCGGCCTCCGAGAGCCTGGGCATGTCGAAAGCGGCGGTTTCGCGGTATGTCAGCGAACTGGAGGGTCGGCTCGGGGTGCGGTTGTTGCAACGCACCACCCGTCGCCTGTCGCTGACGAGTGAGGGCGAGGTGTTCTATGTTCGCTGCCGGGAGCTGTTGGCGGGTGTGGAGGAGGCCGAAGCGGAAATCACCGCCCGCAATGAGGTGGCCAAGGGCATGCTTCGCGTGAACGTGCCGGTGAGCTTTGGAATCAGCCACCTGGCGCCTCTATGGGGCGAGTTCCATGCCCGCTATCCGGAGGTGGAGTTGTCGGTGGACCTGTCGGACCGGCTGGTGGATATTGTTGAGGAGGGTTTTGACTTGGCCATCCGCATTGCCACCCTGCAGAGCTCCACGCTGGTCAGCCGCAAGCTTACCTCCACAAGGCTGATGGCCTGCGCGTCGCCGGCCTACCTGGCGGCCCGGGGTATCCCGACTGCCCCGTCGGATCTGGCCAGTCACCGCATCATTGGCTATAGCAATTTCACCACGGGCAACGACTGGCCCTTCGACGGCCCCGAGGGAGCCACCAGCGTGCGGGTTCGGCCGTGGATGTACGCCAACAACGGCGAAACCTGCTGCGGCGCCGCCCTTGCGGGCCAGGGGATCGTGTTGCAGCCCGGGTTTCTGGTAGCCAAGCATCTGGCCGCCGGCGAGCTGGTGGAACTGATGCCGGGGTATCGGTCCACCGAGCTTGGGGTGTACGCGGTTTACCCCACCCGCAAGTTTGTCTCGCCCAAGGTGCGTGCTTTGGTGGATTTCCTGATCGCGGCCTTCCCGGCGTCGGTGTGATCGGCACCGGAAAGGCACAACCGGTCAGGCGTCTGGCTTCTCCAGCCGTTTGTGTTCGGCCCGACGCATCAGATACCAGGCAATGAATGCAATCAGCGAGACCGCCAGGATAATCAGCGTGGCCAGGGCGTTGATTTTCGGGGAAACGCCCATGCGCACGGAGGAGAACACCACCATCGGCAGTGTGGTGGCGCCGGGGCCGGACACGAAGCTGGCAATCACCAGATCGTCCAGGGAGAGGGTGAAAGCGAGCAGCCAGCCGGACACCAGCGCCGGGGCAATCACCGGCAAGGTGATCACGAAGAACGTCTTCAGGGGCGTGCAGCCCAGGTCCATGGCCGCCTCTTCGATGGAGCGGTCCACCTCCTGCAACCGCGCCGACACCACCACCGCCACGTAGGCACTGCAGAAGGTGGTATGGGCAATCCAGATGGTGGCCATGCCCCGGTCCGCCGGCCAGCCGATGGTTTGCGCCATCTGCACAAACAGCAGCAACAGCGACAGGCCGGTAATCACCTCGGGCATCACCAGCGGTGCGGTAATCATGCTCGAGAGCAGGGTACGGCCACGCATCTTCTTGAACCGGGTGATCACGAACGCGCACAGGGTGCCCAGGCACACCGCCATGCTGGCGGCGTAGAAGGCAATCCGCAGGCTCATCCACACCGCCGACAGGATTTGCTGGTCGCGGAACAGCTCGCCGTACCAGTGGGTCGAGAAGCCCGCCCACACCGACACCAGTCGGGAGGCGTTGAACGAGTATACGATCAGCACGAACATCGGCAGGTACAGGAACAGCAGGCCAAGTACCAGCATGGTCTTGGAGAAACCGGGCGTCCTGAGCTTAACCATTCTTTTCCATCTCCCGGGCCTGGAAGCGGTGGAACAGCACAATCGGAACCAGCAGCAACGCCAGCATCACAATCGCCAGCGCTGAGGCCACGGGCCAGTCGCGGTTGTTGAAGAACTCCTCCCACAACACCTTGCCGATCATCAGGGTATCCGGCCCACCCAGAAGTTCCGGAATTACAAATTCGCCCACCGCCGGAATGAACACCAGCATGGAGCCGGCCAGGATGCCTGCTTTGGACAGCGGCAGGGTGATCGCCCAGAAGGTGGTCAGGCTGCGGCAGCCCAGATCCGAGGCGGCCTCCAGAAGGCGCACGTCGAGCTTCACCAGGTTGGTGTAGATGGGCAGCACCATGAACGGCAGGTAGGCATAGACAATGCCCAGAATCACCGCGAAATTGGTGTTCAGCATTTTGAGCGGCTCATTGATCACGCCCAGCCACATCAGCAGGCTGTTCAGCAGGCCCTGGTTGCCGAGGATGCCCATCCACGCGTACACGCGAATCAGGAACGACGTCCAGGACGGCAGCATTACCATCAGCAGCAGTACCAGTTGCCAGTGTCTGGGCGCCCGGGCCATGGCATAGGCCATGGGGTAGCCAATCAGCAGGCACACCACGGTCGCCAGGAAGGCGGTTTTCACCGAGCCCCAGTAGGCGGCGATGTACAGGCTGTCGGAGGCCAGGAACAGGTAGTTGCCAAAGTTCACGACGACCGTGAGCGAGTTCTCCACCCACCGGAACACCGGCTCATAGGGCGGAATAGCCATCACGGCTGACGTCAGGCTGATCTTCAGCACCAGGGCGAAGGGCAGCAGGAAGAACAGCAGCAGCCACAGGAACGGAATGCCGAACACGGCCCGGCGATGGAACAGCACGGCACGCACGCGCTCGGTTATCGGCGCGGGCAACAGGCGTCGCTTCATGGGCTCAGTTCCACAACAGGATCGGGCTTGAGGCTTCCCAGGAAACGTAGACCCGGTCGCCCCAGGTGGGCCGCTCGCCCCGGCGTTCCACGTTGGCCATGGTGGCCTGCACCCGTTTGCCGCTGGCCAGCTTCACGTAATAGGACGTGATGTCGCCCAGGTAGGCAATGTTGTCTACGATGCCGCAGCTCCAGTTGTGCTCGCTTTCGGGCTTGTCCGCCGTGAGATAGATCTTTTCCGGGCGCAGGGCAATCAGGGTCTCGGTGGTCTCGGCGGGGGTGGTAACACCCCGGTCGATAAACACCGGCGCGTCCAGAAGGGCGCTGGACAGGGTAACGCTGTCGGCCTCATCCTCGCGGATGTTGGCCTCGAAGATGTTCACCGAGCCGATGAACTCTGCCGTCATCCGGCTGTTCGGGCTCTCGTAGATATCCACCGGTGACCCCACCTGGGCAATGCGTCCGTGGGACATGATGGCAATCCGGCTGGCCATGGTCATGGCCTCTTCCTGGTCGTGGGTGACCATCAGACAGGTGGCGCCTACATTCTCGAGGATGTCCACCAGCTCCAGCTGCATCTCGGTGCGCAGCTTTTTGTCCAGGGCACCCATGGGCTCGTCCAGCAACAGCAGCTTCGGGCGCTTGGCCAAAGAACGGGCCAGAGCCACACGCTGCTGCTGTCCACCGGAGAGTTGCTGGGGTTTGCGCCGGGCGTAGGGCTCCATCTTAACGAGTTTGAGCATGGCCGCCACGCGCTCGCGGATTTCGTCTCTCGGCAGTTTGTCCTGCTTCAGGCCCATGGCAATGTTCTGCTCAACCGTCATGTGCGGGAACAGGGCATAGGACTGGAACATCATATTGGTAGGGCGCAGGTACGGAGGCAGGCCTGTGATGTCCTGTCCGTCCAGTACGATGCGACCGGCGTTCGGTGTTTCGAAGCCGGCCAGCATCCTCAGCAGCGTCGACTTGCCTGATCCGGAACCACCCAGCAAGGCGAAGATCTCGCCCTTGTGAATGTCCAGATTGACATCGTCCACGGCCAGCGTGCTGTCAAAGCTTTTGGATAGACCCCGGATGCTGAGAAGCACCTCCGCTTGCGCGGAGGTGTTGTTGCCGTTTTCCACCGCTCAGCGACCAGACTTCACGCTGGTCCAGGTGCGGGTCATCAGGCGCTGGGCGTCCTGAGGCCGACCTTCCATCACATACAGCTTTTTCAGCACTTCCTCGGTGGGATAAATGCTGGTGTCGCTGAGGATTTCCGGGTTTACAAACTCATCGGCCGGCTTGTTGGGGTTGGCGTACCACACGTAGTTGGTAATGTCCGCGATGATTTCCGGACGCATCAGGAAGTTCATCAGCTTGTGTGCATTTTCCACGTTCGGGGCACCGGCCGGGATGGTCATCATGTCGAACCACAGCACCGCGCCCTCTTTGGGGATGGTGTAGCGAATGACGTTGCCGTTGCCGGCTTCTTCGGCGCGGGCAGCGGCCTGCAGGATGTCGCCGGAATAGCCGGCGGCCACGCACAGGTCACCGTTGGCCAGGTCGCCAATGTAACGGGACGAATGGAAGTAGGTGATGTTCGGGCGCACGGCCTTGATCACCTCACCGCCTTTTTTGATGTCGTCGGCGTTGTTGCTGTTCGGGTCCAGGCCGATGTAGGCCATGGCCGCACGCACCATCTCCTCGCCGGAATCCAGCATGGCGATGCCACAACCGCCAGCAGCCAGTTTGCCGGTGACTTCGGGGTCAAATACCAGGGCCCAGGAATTGGTGGGGGCGCTGTCCCCGAGGATTTCCTGAATGCGGCCTTCGTTATAGCCATAGCCGTTGGTGCCCCAGAGGTAGGGCAGTGAGTACTTGCTACCCGGGTCCACCTTTTCCAGGTCGTCCATCAGGTCCGGGTTCAGGTTGCTCATGTTCGGCAGTTTGCTGTGGTCCAGCGCCACGAAAGCGTTGGCAGAAATCTGCTTGGCCACGTAGTGGTTGGAGGGCACCACAAGATCGTAGCCGGAGCGACCAGAGAGCAGGGCGGCTTCCAGGATCTCGTTACTGTCGTAAACGTCGTAGATCACCTGAATGCCGGTCTCCTCGGTGAACTTCGCCAGGGTATCCTCGGCGATGTAGTCGGACCAGTTATAGACACGCACCTCTTCGGCCGCCATGGCAGAAGACGTACCCAGTGACACAGCAATAGCGGCAGCCAGTGCCGCGGGCTTACACAACTTCAACATCGGTGTTGTCCCTCACTTAAAAGGGATGGATACAAAGCGTGCAGGACGCACGCGGTGTTGTGCAGGTCTGCTGAGGGTGGCCGGAGGTGGCAGGTGGCCTTGCAGGGCACCGGACTGCCGCCTTTTGACTCCTTTAAGGCTTGTCCTGGAAACGGTGGTGGAGAACCGACCGTGTTCGCGCGATATTTATCACGAGTTTTCGGCCGGCGCTACAGATATTTTCCAGAGCCGCTTAGGGGGATGTGCTTATGCCGTCCCGGGCATTTAGAGGAATCATCTACTACAGTGAGGGGTGTCAGCTTTTCACGTTGAACATTCGGGAGCAGAAACCTCGTCATGAGTATCAAGCTCAAGTTGTTCAGTATCACCGCCGTCGGTTTGTTTGTCCTGGCCACCATCGGTGGTGTGGGATACTGGGGGAACCAGCATCTGGGTTCCGCCACCGCCGACATGGGCCGCAACACGTCCATCCTCCGCAATCACCTCACCGCCGATATGATGCACGACGCGCTCAGTTCCGATGTGATGACAGCGCTTGTGGCCGGCGGCAGAAACGATTCAGACATGCTTGCCGAAGCACGGGCAGCGCTGGAGGAGCACTCCGGGACCTTCGTTGAGATGCTGGAGGCCAACAGGGAACTCATTCGGCAGGATGAGATTCAGGTTGCGTTGAACCAGGTTCTGCCGGCGCTTAACGGCTATATCGCATCCGCCACCAACATTGTGGAACAGGCAGGTGAAGACAGGGCCGCCGCGCTGGGGGCATTGCCAGGCTTTCGCGATGCCTATGAAGAGTTGGCGGTCAGAATGGAAAGCCTCACCGAGCTGATCGAGGCCCGCAGCGCCAGTGTCTCGACCACGGCCCAGACTGTGAGCGCACGTGCCAACCAGGTAATCGTGACTGCCACGCTCGTGGGTTTGCTGGTCCTTGCTGGTATCGCCTGGAGTATCAGCACCGGAATCACCCGGGCGCTCGGAGAACTGGTCGAAGGTGCCCGTTCAGTGGCGGACGGCGACCTGACGCAGGCGATGACCGTCCGGGGCAATGACGAAATTGCCCAGACCGCAGATGCCCTGGAGACCATGCGAAAGAACCTCAGCAGTATGGTCGCATCCATGGACGCTTTGGCTGCCCGTTTGGGTGAGGCATCGGACAGCCTGATTGCCGTGTCTCGGGAGACTCACGATGGCATGGTAGAGCAGGAATCAGAGACGGCGCAGGCGGCAACGGCCATGCAGCAGATGGCGGCCACCGCGCAGGATGTCAGCCGGAACATAACACAGGCGGCGAATGCGGCCTCGCAGGCCCACACCTCCGCGTCTGAGGCCAATACCGTCGTGGAAACCTCCATTGCGGCGATGAAGAAGCTGGCAGTGCAGATTCAGCAGACCTCAAATGTGATCAACCAGCTGAACTCCGACAGCAGCGAAATTTCCCAGATTCTGGATGTCATTAACAGTCTTGCCGAGCAGACGAACTTGCTCGCATTGAACGCGGCCATCGAGGCAGCCAGAGCGGGCGAACAGGGCCGCGGCTTTGCAGTAGTGGCCGACGAAGTGCGCAACCTTGCCGCCCGAACCCAGGAGTCTACGGACCAGATCAAGCAAACCATTGAAAAGGTTCAGACCGGTTCGGGATCGGCGGTCGATTCCACGCAGGCAAGTGAAAGTCACTCAAAAGAGGTCGTTGAAAAGGTCCGTCAGGCTGGCGAGTCCCTGGCCTCGATTAGGGCCAGTGTTGATGATATCAACGGCATGAACAGCCAGATTGCCAGCGCGGCCGAACAGCAAAGTGCGGTAGCGGATGACATCAGTAGATCCCTGGAGGCCATCAAGGACCGGACCCGGTCCACCACGCAAAGTACCGAGCGAACCTCCGAGGCAGCGGGCGAGGTGGCCGACATCTCGGGTGAGCTGCAAAAGGCAGTGAAGCGCTTCCAGGTAGGCTCCTGACAGGCGCCTGTCCATTCCTTCAGGAATCGGGCAGGCAAACCCGTTTGCTCTGGTCGGAGAGCGCCTGCCATTTCTGTGGATCGCTGGCGCGCACCCGCTTCAGATACTGCACTACGTCCGCGAAGTGCTGTGGCTCCGCCTGTAAACGCCGGGCCGCGGTGCGGTGCATGCCGGAGAGGTATTCGAGTGCCTGGTATTCATCTCCATCCTTGTCCAGCGATTCACTGACCACCGCCAGGTGCGAGGCGCAGAAAATATGCAGATTGCGCTGGTCGTAATCGATGGTTTGCGCCAGGCCCGCCGGGCTGAATGCAAGCAGGCAAAGCGACAGGCATAGGGAAAATTTCATGGGGACTCCCGAGCACGACGGTGAATTGCGTTTTCCGAGCCGAAGTTCAACCATACCGTTTATGGCCGCACGTCTCCATGGCTTTCCGGCGCTTGCCCGGGGCTCATACGGTATATGCCTATCTTGCAAAACACCCGGAAAAACAGGATAAAGGAGCGATCGGTCCTCCTGTGCCGGCCCTTCGCCACAGGCCTGACGGAGTTTTTGTAAGGCGTTCCCTATGGATTCTGGTTTTGCTGGCGCTGAGGCATTCCTGCAGGCGCACCCCGAGCTGCAGTTTATTGATCTTCTGATCCCGGACATCAATGGCATTGTCCGCGGCAAGCGGGTTGATCCTTCCACTCTTGCGAAGGTCTTCGAACGGGGCGTTGCCATGCCCGCCTCCATCTTTGCCCTGAATATTCAGGGCACAACGGTTGAGGAGACTGGCCTGGGTCTGGATATTGGCGAGGCTGACCGGGTCTGCCTGCCCATCGAGGGCACACTCACCATGGAACCCTGGCAGAAGCGGCCGACCGCCCAACTGCTGCTCACCATGTATGAGCTGGATAGGGAAACGCCGTTCTTCGCAGATCCCCGGGTGGTGCTGCAGAACATCGTCGAGCGCTTCAGGGAGTTGGGGCTGACACCCGTGGCGGCTTTCGAGCTGGAGTTCTACCTGATTGACCAGGAAAACCTCTCGGGTCGCCCGCAGCCGCCCAAGTCACCGATTTCCGGCAAGCGGCCCGCCGGCACCCAGGCCTACTCCATCGACGATCTGGATGAATATGCCGAGTTCCTGGCCGACGTTCTGGATGCCGCCCACGAACAGGAGCTGCCGGCGGATGCGCTGGTGGCCGAATCGGCGCCCGGGCAGTTCGAGGTTAACCTGCATTATGTGAACGACGCGGTGCGCGCCTGCGACCACGCCACCCTGCTCAAGCGGTTGATCAAGAACATGGCCTACGACCATGAAATGGACACCACCTTCATGGCCAAGCCCTACCACAACCAGGCAGGCAGCGGCATGCATCTGCACGTGAGCCTGGTGGACAGCGAGGGCCGCAACGTGTTTGCCGGCGACGCCGAGCAACCCAACGATATGCTGCGCTGGGCCGTGGGCGGTCTGGTGGCCACCATGAACGACGCCATGGCGCTGTTCTGCCCGAACATCAACTCTTACCGGCGCTTCAGCCCGGAGTATTACGTGCCCAGTGCCGCGACCTGGGGCGTGGATAACCGCACCGCGTCCTTGCGCCTGCCGGGCGGCGATCCCGATGCATTGCGCATCGAGCACCGGGTGGCCGGTGCCGACGCCAACCCCTACCTGCTGATGGCGGCGGTGCTGGCGGGCATCCACTACGGCATTTCCAACCGGATTGAACCGCCCCCTGCCACTGTGGGCAATGCCCATGAGCAACACGAGGCCACCCTGGTGAACAACCTCCGGGATGCGTTGCGGGAGCTGGGGCAATCGGCGGTGATGGCGGACTACTTCGGCAGTGCTTTCCTGGATGTGTTCGTCGCCTGCAAGGAGAACGAGCTGAAGGAATTCGAGATGACCATCTCGGATCTGGAATATCTGTGGTACCTGCACACGGTGTGAGCGCGGCGGTTATACGCTAACCGGATACAAAAACGGCGCCCAGTGGGGCGCCGTTTTTCGTTCTGGCGTTTATTCCAGAACCAGCCAGGTGGCCTTCAGTTCGGTGTACTTGTCGAAGGCATGCACGGACTTGTCCCGGCCGTTGCCGGACTGCTTGAAGCCACCGAACGGGGCAGTCATGTCGCCACCGTCGTAGTGGTTGATCCACACGCTGCCGGCGCGCAGGGCTTTGGCCACCTTGTGGGCGGTATTGATGTTGGCGGTCCACACCGCCGCTGCCAGGCCATAGATGGAATCGTTGGCAATGGCGATGGCCTCATCCATGGTGTCGAACCCGATCACCGACAGCACCGGGCCGAAGATTTCCTCAGAGGCAATCCGCATGCGGTTGTTCACCCCGTCAAACACCGTGGGCTGTACGAACAGGCCGCCGGTTTCCTCCATGATGCGCTGGCCGCCTTCCACCAGGGATGCACCCTCGGACTGGCCGATGCCGATGTAGTCGATAATGCGGTCAAGCTGGGCCTGGTCGACGATGGCGCCGCAGGTGGTTGCCGGGTCCAGCGGATGGCCAGGGCGCCAGGTTTTCAGGGCCTCGCAAATCAGCCCGACGAACTCGCCGCGAATGCTGTTTTCCACCAGCAACCGGCTGCCCGCCGTGCACACTTCGCCCTGGTTGAAAGCAATGGCGCTGGCAGCCTCGGCGGCGGCCTTCTTCAGGTCTGGGGCATCGGCAAAGACGATGTTGGGACTCTTGCCGCCGGCCTCCAGCCACACCCGTTTCATGTTGGACTGGCCAGCATAGATCATCAGCTGCTTGGCCACGTTGGTGGAGCCGGTGAACACCAGACAATCCACGTCCATGTGCAGTGCCAGGGCCTTGCCCACCGTGTGGCCGTATCCGGGCAGCACGGTGAACACCCCGGAGGGAATGCCCGCTTCCTCGGCCAGGGCGGCCAGGCGAATGGCGGTAAGTGGCGATTTCTCGGAGGGCTTGAGAATCACCGAGTTGCCGGTGGCCAGGGCCGGGGCAATCTTCCAGGACGCCATGATCATCGGGAAGTTCCAGGGCACGATGGCCGCCACCACGCCCACCGGCTCCCGGGAGATCATGCCAATCTGGTTGTGGGGCGTGGGTGCCAGCTCGCCGTACACCTTGTCGATGGCCTCGGCGGTCCAGCGGATAGCTCGGGCCGTGGCCGGCACATCGACCGATCGGGCATGAGAGATGGGCTTGCCCATATCCAGGGTTTCCAGCAGAGCCAGCTCATCGCCGTGGGCCTGTATCAGGTCAGCAAACCGCAGCAGTACCGCCTTCCGCTTGCCGGGGGGCAACTGGCTCCAGACACCGCTTTCGAAAGCCGACTTTGCCGCCTCAACGGCCAGGTCAGCATCGGCGTCATCGCAGCTGGCGATGGCGGCAAGCTCCCGTCCGTCAATCGGGCTCACCGAGGCAAAAGTCTCACCCCGGGCGGCCCATTGATAGGCACCGTTGATGTAGGCCCGGCCTTCGATGGTGAGCTTTCCGGCCAACGCCTGCCAGTCGGAAGTGGAGGAGGGCGTTGACGAACTGAGGGGTTGGTTCATGTGTGTCTCGCAGGCAAGGTGATGGCCCCATCATAGCAGTACTTTCAGCCACAATCGCCCGTACGGCAGGCGATGGGCTATAGGTAGAAGAACGTGTCTTCCCGAACGCGAGACCTGGCATAGACTCTGTTCTGCGAGCGCCCGCGCAGCGCCTTTGCTGCGTTCCCGCGAAACCAGAGGAAGCCCCCACGATGCAGTATCCCCCGGTCCCGTCCTATTACGCCGCCTCGGCCAATCCCGCGCCCGTACGCCCCGCGTTGCGCGGAACCTGTGAGGCGGATGTCTGCGTTGTCGGTGCCGGCTATACCGGGCTGTCCACGGCCCTGTTCCTGGCGGAAGCGGGATTCCGGGTGGTGGTGCTCGAGGCGGCAACGGTGGGTTGGGGCGCCTCTGGACGCAACGGCGGACAGATCGTCAACAGCTTCAGCCGCGATCTGGACCACATTGAACGCCAGACCACACCGGACCACCTGAACCTGCTGGCCAGCATGGCCTTCGAGGGCAGTCAGATCATCCGTCAGCGGGTGAAAAACTACCACATCCGCTGTGACCTGAAAGAGGGCGGTATCTTTGCTGCCCTCAATGCCCGGCAGCTGGACCATCTGGAGGGTCAGCGGGCGCTCTGGCAACGCTTCGGCTACGAGCAGCTCGAGTTGCTAGATCGGGATGGCATCCGGGAGAGGGTTGGCACCGACCGGTATGTGGGCGGCGCCATTGACCACACCGGTGGCCATATCCACCCGCTCAACCTGGCGCTGGGCGAGGCCGCGGCCATTGAATCCCGCGGCGGCGTGATTCACGAACACTCACCGGTGGTAAAAATTGTGCCGGGCAAGATCGCCACGGTGCAAACCGAACAGGGCGAGGTGAAGTCCCAGTACGTGGTGCTCGCGGGCAACGCCTACCTGGGCGGCCTGGTGCCGGCGCTTGGCGCCAAATCCATGCCCTGTGGCTCGCAGATCATCGCCACCGAGCCACTGAACGAAGCGCTGGCTGCAAAGCTTCTGCCGTTCGACAACTGCGTTGAGGACTGCAACTACCTGCTGGATTACTTCCGGCTGTCCGCCGACAAGCGCCTGATCTATGGCGGCGGCGTAGTGTACGGCGCCCGGGATCCGGCCAACATCGCGCGGCTGATTCGTCCCAAGATGCTGAAAACCTTCCCGGAGCTGGCCCGGGTAAACATTGATTACGCCTGGACCGGCAACTTCCTGCTCACGCTGTCGCGCCTGCCGCAGATGGGCCGTTTGCAGGACAACGTGTTCTACTCCCAGGGCTGCTCCGGCCATGGTGTAACCTTCACCCATGTGGCCGGCAAAGCGCTGGCGCTGGCGGTCCAGGGCCAGGCGGAGCGGTTTGATGCCTTCGCCAGCCTGCCCCATTACCCGTTCCCGGGTGGCCGGGCCTTCCGGGTGCCGTTCACGGCGCTTGGCGCCTGGTACTACGCATTGCGGGACCGACTCGGCGTTTAAAAAATCAGTGTGCGTGCGGGCTGCCGTATATCGACAGCTCGCGGGCATGGCGCTCCGGCTTCGGATCATCAATGGATGACACTGCCTCAATCCAGGCAATGTAGTCCGCGGGTAAGCCGTTCTCTCTTGCACCGATCAGCACATGATCCTTGTACCAGTGAAAGGGCTTCAGCGTCTTGTCGATGCGGGTGGCGTAGTACATCCAGGCCTCGATCATCCCATCTGACGTGTTCAGCGCCACCGGTTTCTCATCGTAGCCGAACCCCAGCGCCTCGTGCCGATCCAGCTCGGGCTTTTCGGCATCGTCTATCTCGTAAACGACACCGATCACCCGATCGCTCGGGTTGCCGGTTTCCTGTGCATCGCACTTGGCAGAGCCGTCGCCCGCCGCTTTATGGAACCGGAGTCGATGCCCGGGTAGTTCTGCCACGGCCACGAAGCGGGCAGAGGGCACCCGAGCCTGGATTCTGCGGGCTGACATGTTTGATCCGTAGCTGAAACAGAGCATGGCGGGTGTTGAATCTCCGTCGGAGGGGAGTTATCCGTAAAAAACTGTGAAATGGCTCGCGCTTGAACAACGTTTTAATTTGTAATCAGAGGCCGGGCCATTGGGGCGCTGCGCCCGAATCCATTACCAGCCTAGTTCACAGTAGCCCGAAAAAACAACGCCTTAAGCCTCTGTTCATGGTGGCGACGCTGTTACCTTCCATCACAACGTGTATCTCTCCGTAAACGACAAATTCCTGACGGATTTTGCAGAAAAATCCGGAACCAGAGCGCATATAACCAAAAACCGCCGCTGTAAGATTTGCCCATCGTAGTCAAATAATTGGTGCAAAAAGATGTCATATCGCGGCAAAAAAATGTCTAAGCAGGGAGTGCTGATGTTGTCCATGGCGCTGCTGCTGTCAGGCTGCGGCTTTGACTTATCCGAAAAGGATACCAGCGCCAACAGCACGACGGCCGATCCCGGTGTCCAGATCGCAGGTTCGGCGGTAAAGGGTGTGATTCAACGGGGCCTGGTGGTGGCCAATCGTCTGATTGCCGACAAGGACGGTTACTATGCCCCTCAGCGCCAGGCCTCCAAGCCTGTGTTGACTGCAGACGACGGCAGCTACACCTGGCAGCTTCGTGGCAAGGCCGACGGCTGGGCGCTGGTGGAGCTTACCGCGGATAATAACACGCGGATGATCTGCGACGTCGTGCCCGGCTGTGATCAGCCCGGCGGCGAGACGGTCGCCTTCGGCCAGGGTATGCCGGTGGACAGCAGCTTTGCCCTTCGCGGTGCCGGGGACCTGAAACTGGAAACCGTTAACCTCACCCCCTTGACCCACCTGGCAGTGACCCTGGCAGAGCGTGGCGCGGACGGTCTTTCTCCGGGAGCTATCTCCGGCGCCTATACCACGGTAGAGAACTGGTTTGGCCTGCCCGCCGGCGCCCTGCGGCTGACGCCGCCGGATCTGACCCGTCTTGACGAGATGACCAGCGTTTCCGCCGACGCCATCCAGGTGGCCATTGCGAACGCCGCCTTCCTGGCCCTGGTCAACGACAACAGTCAGTGGAATTCCATTTCCGACGTACTTGCGGATGTCACCAGCCAGATCCGCGCCACCGGTCAGATCAGCATTATGGGCGACGGTACCAACGTGGCGCTGGCCGACCTGATCAGCGCTGCCGCCCTGCAGTCGTCTGAACTCCAGGCTGTGGTGAGCTCCAGCGTGATCAGCCAGAAGCTGGTGGTGGTTGAATACCGGAACGTAACCCGGTTCAAAACCATTGACGAGGTGGATGGCGGTGAAACCAGTGTTGCCGATTCCGGCAGTAGCACCGACACAGGTAGCACCACCGAAACAGGCAGTACCACAGAAACAGGCAGCACCACAGAAACCGGCACGGAGTCTGGCACCGGATCCACCACAGGATCAGGCACCGGGGAAACCGCCACCACAGAACCGACGATCCCCGCCAATGCTGCGCTCCTGAGCTGGACAGCGCCCCTGACCCGGGAAAATGGCGAAAGCCTCAGCATGGGTGAGATTGCAGGCTACGAAGTGGTCTACGGCACCAGCCCCGAGAACCTGGACCAGAGCCTGGCCATTGGCGATGCCTCGGTTGATGAACTGCTGGTGGATGAACTGGCTGAGGGTACCTGGTACTTCGCCATCCGCACCCTCGACACCGATGGCAACCGCAGCCGGCTGTCCGAGGTTGTCTACAAGCAGATCTGAACCTTATGAAAAAGGCAGCCACGCCGCCCCGGGCGTGGCTGTCGGCCTGCAACTATCCTGCTACTATGTCAGTGTCCGTTGTCTGATATTGAGTTCATAGTGGCCACTTCCGATGATCGTTCCGCGCTCCTTGAGACCATTCCCGATGTCCGGGACGGACTGACCCGCACCGAGCGCGTGATTCTCTACGTATTGCGTGAGACCCAGCGGGAGCTGGGTGGCCGCAACGTGCCCACGGCGATGCTCTATGGCCGGGTGCTGGAATATGCCGATATGAGTGAAAGGGAGCTTCATCTCTATCTGGACCGGCTCGGCGTGAAGGGGGACGGCCGTTGAAGGTGGATGCAAGCGCGTTTTACCCGAAGCTCGTAAACCTGTTGCTAGACACCGTCTTCGCGGTGGATGAGCACGGTGAGATCGTGTTTGTCAGTGAAGCCTGCGAACAACTGCTGGGCTATACGCCTGAGGAAATGATCGGCACCCGGGTGCTCAGTTACCTGCACCCGGATGATTTTGAGCGCACCCGGGCTGCCGCTGAGCGGGTGATGTCCGGTCAGCCCCACATTGATTTCGAGAATCGATACCTGCACAAGGCCGGGCACGTGGTTCACATTCTGTGGTCCGCGCGCTGGTACGAGGAAGACCGCCTGCGGATCGCCGTGGCGAGGGATGTCACAGCGCTCAGGCGTTCCAACAAAACCCGGGATGCGCTGTACCGCATCTCCGAGGCGGCCCACGAGGCACCGACCATCCGCGCCCTGTGCGACGGCGTGCGGGGACTGATTGGCGAGCTGTTTCCCGAGTCCGCCTTCTTCCTGATTCTCCAGGACCCGGATACCGGCGCGCTCAGGTCGCCCGACTGGCACACCGCCGCCGACTGGACCGATCAGGCGCTGACACCGGGCACCGGCCTGGCCGACGTTACCCTGGCCAAACGCTCATTGTTGGCAACTGTAGACCCGGCAACGCCGGGCGTTGGCATTGCCGACACGGATGGCGCCAATTGGCTCGGCGTGCCCATGACAGTGGGGGAGCGATTGCTGGGAGCCCTGGTGATTGAAACCCGGGAGCCTCGCTCGGGTTACGACCGGGGCGATCAGGATTTGCTGCAGTTCGTCGCCACCCAGGTGGCAACGGTGGTGGATCGAAAACGGGCAGAGGAGCGCCTCCGATTCCTGGCCCACCACGATGGATTGACCGGTTTGACCAACCGGGCACTGTTCTACGATCGCCTGGAAACCGCGCTGCGCTCTGCCAATCGCCATGAAAACCGCATTGCGCTTCTGTTTCTGGATCTCGACGGCTTCAAGGGGATCAACGACACCCGCGGACACGAGGCGGGGGATCGCATCCTCGTTGAGGTGGCCCGTCGTCTTGAAGACGGCACCCGGGATACGGACACGGTGGCCCGAATGGGCGGGGACGAATTTACTGTACTGCTCACCAACATTGGTGACCGAAACGACGTCGAGACGGCAGTCAGCAAACTTCGAGAACTTCTGACCCTGCCTGTGGATCTGGGCGGGGAGTCCATTCGCATCGCCTGCAGCATTGGCGTGGCGATGTATCCGGAGGATGGGACAACAGCGGGGGAGTTGCTTGGTCGCGCCGACACCAACATGTACGCCGGCAAAAGGCCTGACCGCAAGGGCCAGGCCCCGGCGCACGCGAACGGCCGCTAACAGCCGTTCAGCGTTGGCTGGCTCACTTTGCTGTGATGGTCGTCATCACCAGATTGCCATCCTTGCGGATCGGGCCGTCTTCCTTGGCACCCAGGGTGTACTCGAAAATCCCTGTTTTCATGCCGCCGGCCTCACTGTGCACCATCAGCATCAGCATATCGCCGGGCATAACGTCCTCGGTAAGGATGGCTGCCACGTCCATGTTCTGGCCTGCGCGAAGCGGCGCATGGGCAACCACGGGACCGGGCTTCATGGCTTCATCGGTTCTGTGAACAACCAGCCAGCCATTATCTTCGGCCACCACTTTGCGGGCCGAGACCACGCCATTGGCGACCGACTGATCGTTACTCCATACGCCGGCCTTGTGCTCACCAGCAACGGCTGCGCCGGCGGTCAGACTACCAGCGACCAGGGCAGCCAGAAGGGTAGACAGTTTCACGTGCTTGTTCATGGAATTCTCCTTATCTGTCAGTGTTTCCCATTCCCGTTTTCGGAAGCAGGATACTGGCAGCTACGGAGCAGGAGGCGCAGGGTTTCAGCCACCTGATAAAAATTTTCAGGGTGTGGCGTTACCCGCCCCCGTGCCGGCCGGGTACAGGTAACCATGAATGGCCGGGCCCGTGGGCTGGCCGGTGGGAGAGCCTCCGGGCGGCTCCAGGCTGATGCCGAAAGTAGCGCGCTTGAGCAGCGCCGGGTCGTATTCCTTCAGGGCGTCGTCGCTCAGTGTGAAGCCATCCCCGAGAACGCCCACAGAGCGGGGGTTGGGGCCCAGTTCGTCGTCTTTGATCCAGAGCTGATAGGACTTGTCCTGCCGGGGCTCGGCAGTGATTGGCCGGATATCCAGCCGACGGTTCTGAAGATCCACCGACAGCAGGAAAGCCGGTTGCTCATCGTTGTGCTGGAACACCGCGACAAACGACTGCGGGGAGGGCGTCGGGGCTGGCTGGAACACCAGCACGGCCACCAGGACCAGCGCCGCCGCCGAGGCAAGGGCGGTACTCAGGCGCCAGTTGCGAAGCTGCCTGCGCAGGGTGACCACATTGCTCTCGCCAGGGCTTTGGACAGTGGTCTTGGCGGAGTTCGCGGCCGCGGGCTGATCCGCCCCAAGCTGATCCAGCGCTTTCTCGATCCTGGGGAACAGCTCGGGCGATGGCTGCACCTCCGGCGTTTCCTCGGCCAGGCTACCCAGGCGTTCCTGCCACTGCAGGATCAGGTTGTCGAGCTCGGTGTCGGTTTGACGACGCTTCTCAAGGTCGTCCCGCTCGTTCGCTGGCAGCGTGCCCAGAACGAACTCGGCAACCAGCATGTCCAGGTCGTCTCGTTCAGTCATGGTTCCAGGCACCTTTTGATCTGTTTCAGGGCACGGTGCAGCCAGGTTTTCACCGTATTCACCGGCTGGTCAAAGTGGCTTGCCAATTCCTCGCGGGACCAGCCGTTCAGGTAGGCCAGGCGCACCATATCCTGGCGGTCTTTTTCCAGCTCGTCGATGCACCGGTTCAGGTGATTCACCGCCTGCCGGCCCTCCAGGTGCTCCTGGGCAGTGGCCTGTTTTCCCGCCAGGTCGTCCAGCTCATCGCTGGTGGTGGTGCGCCCGGTTGGGTGTTTGCGCAGTTCATCAATGGCCTTGTTACGAGCCACCGACACCAACCAGGTAATGGGTGAGGAACGGCCGGCATCGAACTGCTCGGCTTTCTGCCAGATATTCAGATAACTTTCCTGCACAACATCGTCCGCCCAACCCCGGTCTCTGAGGATACGCAACACGGTACCCAGAAGTTTCGGTGCGGTCTGCCGGTATAGCTGTTCGAAGGCCTGACGGTCCTGGCGGGCGACCCGGGCAATCAGTGAGGCCACCTGTTCGGGCGTCGCCAGAGCTGCTGCCGGCTGCTGGCCCTCAGATGGGGTGTTGAAAGGCGGATTAGGGTCAGACTTCATGGGGCCCCGGGCGTTGGTGTCTGATCAGAAGAGTACTGGTTGGCTGTCTTCTGCTCAACACCAAATTCCAGTCACCCGAAATCTGGCCGGTTCGGCAGGTTGCATAGATTGGGGAGCGAGCCGAAGAGGGCCGCGGGGCGAAAGCACGCAGTCCCGCAGCCCTTATGCTGCCGGCGCGTCAGCCAGTGACTTGCCTCCCGATATGGTCGATTACTTCGCCGTGCTCGTGCTGGGGACTGAACATCACGATGTCGGTGTCTTCTTCCGCCCTCACACTGTGACCGGGCGGCCAGTAGAACAGATCACCACGACGGGAGGTTTCTTCCGTGCCATCGGAGAAGATGGCGGTAATCGCACCGTTGATCACATAGCCCCAGTGTGGGCTCTGGCAATTGTCGTGCTCAAGGCCGTGCAACAGCTCGGTGATATCGGTGCCGGCGCCAAAGGAGAAATACTCAGCGCCAATCTTGCCGTAGCCCGTAACATCGCCAAAGTCGGTTTTCTGGCGGGCTATGGCACCGGGTGAGTCGATCCGAACAGGTATATCTTCTTTTGCAATGTGCATAAAGAATACCTCCGTGTCGATTGATGGCAGGGCAGAACCCACTGCATGCTTACGTCGGGCCCGCCCTGTCAGTCAAGGTAGCACAGATCGCTCGATGCCGTGACCGGGTTACGCGTCAACAACCACGGAGAAGCCGCCGTAGATGAGTCGCTTGCCGTCAAACGGCATGGGGTTAACGTCCGGGTGCAGGCGGGGGTCCTCCATGATCCGTGGCATAGCCTGGTCTCGCACCTCCTTTGACGGCCAGAACAGCCATGCAAACACCACGGTTTCATCGGGTTTGCACTTTACCGCCATGGGGAACGAAGTTACCTCCCCCTCAGGAACATCATCGCCCCAGCACTCCACCATCTGCAGGACGCCGTGTTCCTTGAAAACGACAGCAGCATCGCTGGCGTGCTTGATGTATTTCTCCTTGTTTGCGGTTGGCACAGCGGCAACAAATCCGTCGACATAGCTCATGGTTATTCTCCGTTTCAGTCTTTCGGCGGCAGCTCCCGCGCTGGCCGCACTTCAATACTCCCGAAGCGGGCCGGCGGGATACGGCTGGCCAGTTGCACCGCTTCGTTCAGGTCATGGGCGTCCAGCAGGTAGAAGCCGGCCAGTTGTTCCTTGGTTTCAGCAAACGGGCCATCAGACACTAATACGTCATCTTCGCGGACCCTCACTGTCGTTGCTGTCTCCACCGGTTGCAGGGGCTGGCCGGTAATGAACTTGCCCTGATCGATCAGGCGCTCCACGCCGGCCACGCATTCCTGATTGAGGTCGTGCCATTCCTGCTCGGTCATGGCGTTGATAATGCTCTCCTGGTAATACACCAGGGCAACGTATTTCATGGGTGATCCTCCGTTTCTTGGTGGTGTTCTGAGAGGTAGTCGTATGGCTGGCGCGGAAATCGACAGGGGGTAAGAAATCAGGGTGATTTTTCGAGCTCTGCCAGTCTGCGCTCAAGAAACCGACGCTCGGGCCCCTGGGACACGAGCGCAAGAGCCCGCTGGTACGATTGCCGGGCGTCTTCGGTATGGCCGCTACGGCGTTGCAGGTCGGCGCGAGCCGCGTGAAACAGGTGATAGCCGGCCATCGCCCGCTGGCCCATCAACGTCTCCAGCATTTCCAGGCCGACAGCGGGTGAGTCCCGCATGGCAACAGCCACGGCCCGGTTCAGCGCAATCACCGGTGATGGTTGCTGCTGGTAGAGCGCGTTGTACAGGCGGACAATGCGGGCCCAATCGGTTTCTCCGGGAGTATCGGCGTCTGCGTGGACAGCGGCAATCGACGCCTGCAGGGTGTACGGTCCGGTCGGTGTGCGGTCCAGAGCGGCTTCGAGCCAACGAAACCCGGAATCGATGCTGGCACGATCCCACAGGGAGCGGTCCTGATTTTCCAGGGTAATCAGGTTGCCCCCGGCATCCTGGCGGGCCTTATCCCGGGACCTCTGCAGCAGCATCAGGGCGAGCAGGCCAAACACTTCCCCATCCGGCAGGAGTCGGGCCAGTACTTCGGCCAGGCGAATGGCCTCGGAGGAAAGCTGAACATCAACAACCTGATCGCCGTCGCTGCGGGAATAACCCTCGTTGAATACCAGGTAGATTACCCGTAGAACGCCGGGCAGGCGTTCGGGCAGTTCCTTCGCCTCAGGCACCTCATAGGGAATGCCTGCGTCCCGGATCTTGCGCTTGGCCCGGACAATCCGTTGGGCCAGGGTGGCGGGTTTCTGCAGCAGGCCGCTGGCCACCTGCTCGGTGGTCAGCCCGCACATTTCGCGCAGGGTAAGGGCAATTCTGGCGTCCAGTGAGAGGGCCGGGTGGCAGCAGGTGAACAGCAACCGGAGTTGATCATCATTGATGGTTTCTTCATCGGTCTCGGGATCGTCGGTCTCGGGTTCGGCTACGAGGTGGGAATAGCTGCGCGCGGTCTGCGCTTTGCGAATCTGGTCGATTCCCCGGCGTTGGCCGGTGCGTATGAGCCAGGCGGCAGGATTATCAGGAATGCCGTCAACTGGCCATTGTCGAACGGCGGCGGCAAAGGCCTCCTGCATGCACTCTTCCGCCAATGAGAAATCCCCAAGCAGGCGGATCAGGGTGGAGAGCACCCGGCGTGACTGTTGCTGGTAGATTTGCCCAATCCATTGGTCATCGGTAATCATCGTGGTATCCCGTTTTCGCGGCCCGAAAGGTGAACGGCCGCCCGGCGTTTCTCGTACTCGACAGTCTTTACCAAAACGCAGGAGGTTTCCATGACAGACAAGAGAACCGTAATCATCACTGGCGCCAACCGGGGCATCGGTCTGGAGCTTGCCCGCCATTACGCGGGCGAAGGCTGGCAGGTAATCGGCGTGTGCCGCCAGTCCTCCGGCGAGCTCACTGAGGTAGCAGCCCGGGTAATTGATGGCGTGGACGTAACCACCGACGCGGGCATTCGCAAGCTCACCAGCGAACTTGATGGCCAGAGCATCGACCTGCTGATCAACAACGCCGGCCTGCTCCAGGACGAAAAGCTCGGCAGCATCGATTTCGACTCCATTCGTACCCAGATGGAAATCAACGCCTACGCTCCCTTGCGGGTGGCCGAGGCGCTGGTCTCCCTGATTCCCTCAGGAGGCAAGATTGCCAACATCACCAGCCGCATGGGCTCCATTGCCGATAACGATTCGGGCGGCCGCTACGGCTACCGCGCCTCCAAGGCGGCCCTCAATGCCTTTGGCAAATCCCTGGCCATGGACCTGAAGCCCCGTGGTATTGCCGTGGCCCAATTGCACCCGGGCTACGTTAAAACCCGAATGGTGAACTTCGGCGGCCTGATTACCCCGGAGGAGTCTGCCAAGGGCCTGGCGGCACGCATAGAAGGACTTACCCTGGAGAACACCGGGTCGTTCTGGCACAGCAATGGTGAAGAACTGCCCTGGTAACCTGCCCCAGGGCAGAGAATCAGTGGCAGAGCTGGCTGACAAAGCTTGTGACCGGCGGGTGGTTGGCGAAGGCCTCCGGACACACCACCATCAGGTGCTTGGCCAAGCCCGGAGCGCTGACCGGTATCGCCCTGAGGCTGCCATTGCGGACTTCTTCCCGCACGCAGGCTGCCAAAACCAGTGAGATGCCCAGACCAGCCTTGACGGCCTGTTTTACGGCTTCCGTGCTA
Organism: Marinobacter gudaonensis; assembly: GCF_900115175.1. Taxonomy (NCBI): domain Bacteria; kingdom Pseudomonadati; phylum Pseudomonadota; class Gammaproteobacteria; order Pseudomonadales; family Marinobacteraceae; genus Marinobacter; species Marinobacter gudaonensis. The sequence goes on along the minus strand of NZ_FOYV01000002.1, from coordinate 17,444 downwards.
CCCAGTTGCATGGAAACGCTCGGGAAGGGTCCGTTCGGCCCAAAGAATTCCGCAAGCACCCGGCCGGTGCCTGTGCCGGGTTCGCCGCCCAGTAGCGTCATGCCCGCCAGCGTTTCCCGGTCAATTTCGGTCAGGTTTTCGGCCGGATGATCCGGTGGCACGATCAGTACCAATTCTTCCTGGCGCCAGTTCATTGTCCGGAAACCAGGTGTTGGCTGCCACCACTCCACGACGGCTACATCCAGCTCCCCATTGGAGAGCTGGCGGGCAATCGCCGGGTTGGTGTCGATCACCAGATCCACCGCCGGCGCTGAGGGCGAATCCCGGAACGCTCGAATGCTCGGCTGCAACATGTAAATGCCGATGTTGGAACTGGCGCCTACCCGAATGCCGGAGCCGTGAACCGCCTCCCGGGCCTGCCGGTCCAGCCGGAGCATGCTGTCGGCGAATGGAACCAGTGCCAGCGCAGCGCGAGTGGGCTCGCAGCGGGCTTTGCCACGAAGAACGAGCATTACGTCGAGCTGCTGCTCCAGCTTCTGGATGTGTTGGGACAGCGTGGGCTGGGCAATCCCGAGGCTGTCTGCTGCGGCCTGAAAACTCCGGTGGCGGACCAGTGACAGAAAGCTCCTGAGCCAGACCAGGTTCAGCATGCGGTGCCCTCGCCGCCGGCAGGCGTGTTGATGGCATCCATTGGTCGCTCGCCGGCAAGGGCCTGCAGGATGTTATCGGCGGCGCGGTGTTCAATGGCCCGGCGCACTTCCCGAACGGCCGAGCCAATGTGCGCGGTGAACAGCGTGTTGGGATGGGACAGAAGGGCAGTGTTAATCTGCCGTGGCCGGTCGGCCCGGGCCCAGTCCTCCATCTCGAAGACATCTGCGGCATAGCCTCCAAGCTGCCCGGATTCCAGTGCCACCGACACGGCCTGTTCGTCCACCACCGAGCCGCGACAGGGGTTGACCAGGAAGGCGCCAGGTTTCAGCTGTGCCAGGCGGTCGGCGTTGATGGTGTGGAGCGTGTGCTCGTTCAGGGCCAATGCCAGGATAACAATGTCTGCACGAGCCAGCAGAGCCTCCAGGCTGACCCGGCTGACGCCCAGCTGAGATTCCTTCGCCGCATTCAGCGCTTCGGGTTGCGCGTAGAGCAGCTCTGCGCCCCAGCCTCGGAACCGACTGGCCACGGCCTGGCCGATGGCGCCCATGCCGACAATGCCGATAGTGCTGCCTTCTACTCCAAGGCCATAGAACCTCGGTTGCCAGCCCCGAAATTCGCCGGAGCGGACAAATTCGTCGGCCCCACGCACCTGGCGGGTCAAACCAACCGTCAGGCCAATGGTCAACTCCGCCGTGGGCACCGTCAGCAGGTCGGGCACAAAAGTGAGCCACACGCCGTGGCGGGTACAGGCTTCCACGTTGAAATTGTCAAAGCCCTTTAGGGCTGCGCCGATGACTTTCAGGTTCGGGCAGGCCCGCAGGAATTCCTCCCCGACGGTGTCCGGCATGAAGGCCATCATGGCGTCGGCGGTGGCCACGCGGGCGCGCACCGAATCTGCCGGCAGGGTGGCGTTGGACTGATTAGTGACCAGTTCACAGTGGTGTGCCAGTTTAGAAAGAACGTCCTCGTGCACCCGGTGGGTTATTACAACTCTGGGTTTCATCCATTGTCCTTACTTGAAGCGTTTTCGCAGATGACCGCTGAGGCTGTCCACCAGGGTGACCATCAGCAGGATAACAATCAGAATGGCACTGACTTCCTGGTACTGCATGATGCGCAGGGAACCCATCAGCTCAAAGCCAATACCGCCGGCGCCCACCATGCCCATCACGGTGGAAGCCCGGAAGTTGTATTCCCAGCGATAGATCGAAACATCGGCAAACTGAGGCAATACCTGGGGCAGCACCGCATGCCAGAGCACCTGAAGCCTGGTTGCGCCGGCGGCATCGGCGGCTTCAACCGGAGCTTCATCCACATGTTCGATGGCCTCGGCAAAGAATTTGCCGACCATGCCAATGGAATGCAGGCCCAGGGCGAGTACACCTGGCAGGGCACCAAAGCCAACGGCGGCAACAAAAATGATGCCCATAATCAGCTCGGGCACCGAGCGCAGGCCGTTGAGCAGGGTGCGGGTAACGTGGAAGACGGCCGGGTGAGGGGAAGTGTTGCGCGCCGCCAGGAAAGCCAGTGGAACCGACGCGGCCACCGCAATGGCGGTGCCGGCAATGCTCATGGCCAGAGTGTCGATCAGTGGCGCCACCCAGTTCATGATGTTGGTGAAATCCGGCGGCAGGGACTCGCCGAGCAGAGTGCCAATGGCCGGTACACCGTTAGCAAGTGTGGTGAAATCGAGCAGCCCCACGTACCAACTGGCAACAACAATCACCGCCAGAACAAGGCTTGCCCGCATGAGTTTCTTCCGCCAGCCCCGGGCATGATCATCCAGAACGGAGGCTGACGGCGCCGGCGACAGGGTCGCCGGGTCCGTCGTGGTCTGTGTCATCAGACTGCTCACATCTTCGCGAAGTCGAGGTTCAGAAGGCCACCCATGCGGCGGATGACGTCGTAGTCGGAATCGCTGATGGCGGCAAAACTTTCGGCCTTGAGGTTGTTGAGGATTTCCTCATCGTCAATGCTCAGGAAGGCGTTCCGCACCTTTTCCTTCAGCTCCGGATCCAGATTCGAGCGCATGGCCCAGGGGTATTGCGGGAACTCACCGCTGTATCCCAGAACCCGCACCTTGTTACGGTCGATCAGGCCGCGGTCCATCACGTGCTCGAAGATAACTTCCGACAGCCCGCCGGCTTCGGCATTGCCGTTGGCTACGTTCACCGCAACCGAATCGTGGGAGCCAACAAAGTGGGCCTCGTAGTCGTCACCGGCTTTAAGACCTGCATTCTCCAGAAGCACGGTCTTGGGAATCAGATGGCTGGACGTTGATGCGCGGTCGCCATAGGCCATCTTCTTGCCCTTGATGTCGGCGTAGGACTCTACTCCCGAATCGGCGTTGGCAATGATGATGGAGCGGTAGGTGGGCTTGCCGTCCACCACCATGGCGGCAAAGGGCTCAATGTCGCTCTTGCTCTTGGCCATAACGTAGGAGAGCGGGCCAAAGTAGCCCAGATCAATTCGCCCAAAGCGCATGGCCTCAATCATTGAGGAGTAATCGGTGGTCACAATCAGCTCGATTTCCTTACCGAGTGTGCTTTCCAGGTAGTCTTTCAGGGGCTGGTTACGCTTGATCAGCGCGGAGGCGTTTTCATCCGGGAGCAGGGCGACTTTCAGGACATCCGGGTCAGGGTCCGCAGCCATGGCCTGCGTATTGAAGCCTGCGATCAGACACAGGGCCATCAAGAGGTTGAGTATTGGTTTCATCGGGCTATCTCCAGTTTCTTGGGTTGGGATGTGGCGGTTTTCTGGGTGGTCGGGTGGATGAACGCAGCCGGTGACGCCGGCGACTGGCCATGGCCGGCCGCGGGGTTTTCCTGCTGGTGGTAAATCTGGTTCAGGTGCTCCTGCCGCAGCAGGGCAGGTGCGGCGTCAAACACAATCTGGGCGTTGGCCAGCCCGACAATGCGATCGGCAAATCGGCGGGCGTATTCCAGCTGGTGCAGGGAGATCACCGCGGTAATGCCGTCTTCGCGGCAGATATCCCGTAGCAGGCCCAGGACCCTTTCCGACGTTGCCGGGTCCAGGCTGGCTACTGGCTCATCGGCCAGGATCATCGACGGCTGCTGGGCCAGGGCGCGGGCAATGCCCACCCGCTGTTGCTGCCCTCCGGAGAGCTGGTCTACCCGGGCCAGGGCCTTGTCTGCCAGCCCCACCCGCTGCAGGCAGTGATAGGCAAGTTCCAGATCGGCTCTTGGCAGGGGCAGCAGGCTTCGCCAGGTACCGTGATAGGCCAGTCGGCCGGTAAGAACGTTCTGCAGGGCGGTGTGGCGTTCAATAAGTTGATGATGCTGGAACACCATGGCGGTACGGCTGCGGTGCTGTCGTACTGTGCGGCGGTTATCCAGTACGCCGAACTCGGTCGAAACTACCTGCCCCGACGTTGGTTGTACGAGGTGATTGAGGGACCTCAGCAGCGTGGACTTGCCAGCGCCGGACAGGCCCAGCAGCACGGTAAATTCGCCCTTGTGGAACTCGATGGTGGTGGGCTGCAGAGCCAGGACATTGCCAGGGTAGGTGACCCCCATATCCTTGATGCGCAGCATGGTGTGTTGGGGAGAAGCGGGTGTCATAAGATCACCTTTTGCAATGAATAAGCGCGCTTGATTGCGACTTACAATGCAAAGGTATGCCCGGCAGGTGACAGTGCCGTGTCACCGAGGTGACAGGTCAGTGATCTTTCTGTTGCAGTTCGATTGCTCTAGTTATGTGTCCGCTGCTTGCGCCAGCGCACCGGCGGCAGGCCGGTCCAGCGCTGGAAAGCGCGGTAAAAGGTGCTGACTTCGGCAAAGCCCAGGGCTTCGGCGATCTCAGGCAGGGGTGTATCGGTGCTGGCCACCGCATGCAGTGCCCGCTCGCGCCGAACGTCGTCCAGCAGTTGGTCGAACGTGTGGCCCTGATCTTTCAGGCGTCGGGCCAGGGTGCGTTCGCTGATGCCCAGAGCCGCCGCAGCGTCTGCCCTGCGGGGTAGCACCGGCCCGATTCGGGCAGCCAGCCAGCGCCTGAGTTCGGGCGCCGAGGCGCTGTTCATGGACAGCGCTGCCAGGCGCGCGGTGGTATAGCGCTCATGCAGCTGGGCCAGTTGCGGGTCGGCCTGGGGCAGGGGCTGATCCAGAACGGCGTTGTCTACCAGGATGCCACTGAAGGCCTGCTCGAATTCCACCGGGCAGTGAAACACCGTTTGATAACCCGCCAGAGGCCCAAGCCGTGGCTGGCTGAATTGCACCCGCGCTGGCTGCATGCGGGTGCCGGTCACCCAGCTGCCAAAACCCACCACCGACGCCAGCACCGCCTCAATCTGATGGGGGCTGAACGCCAGCCGGCCCTGGCGAGGATGGTACACCAGCCAGGTGGCGGCATTGCCTGCTACCACCTGGAAACGGCCGCCATCGGAGATCAGCCGCTGGAAGCGCTGCACCATCACAATGGCCTCGCGCAGCGTGGCCGCGGACTGGAGCGCGAACCCCACGCCGCTGATGCTCATGGGGGAGAACTCCGCGCCCACCTTCAGGCCGAAGCCCGGGTCTCCGGTGCAGCGTTCCGCCGCATGCCAGAGCCGGGTGATGTCATCAATGGGCCAGCGTTCCAGCTCATTGGCGGAGGCTGGGATGCCTGCCTCAGCAAGCAGGTGATCGGCCGTTACCGAGAGTCGCTCCGCCGCGCTGATCACCGTATTCACCCAGCCAATGGAAACCGTGGCCTCTAATGTCAATTTTTCTGGCCTATGAGGTCAATTTTAAAGCCATGGTAGCGGTATATCTTTGACGCTGACAACAACAACGTGGCGAGCGGATTCAGATTATGGCCAAGACACTCTCTTCGGACATTGTGGTGATCGGAGGTGGCCTCGCGGGCATTGTAACGGCGCTCGAGGCGCTGAGGGCGGGCAAATCCGTCACCCTGGCCGACCGGGATACCCCCGAGAGAATCGGTGGCCTGGCCCGCTGGGCCTTCGGCGGCATGGCCCTGGTAGGCACCCCGCTTCAGGCACGAATGAAGATCGCCGACACCCCCGAGATCGCCCTGCAGGACTGGCTCAGTTTTGCGGAACTGTCTGAAGACGACGAATGGCCGCTGCAATGGGCCCGCTATTACGTGGAGCATTCCCGTACCGAGGTTTACGACTGGCTCCGCAACGAAGGCATCAAATTCCTGCCGGCGGTTAACTGGGTGGAGCGGGGCCGGTTTGGCGACGGTAACCGGTTGCCCCGCTACCATGTGGTCTGGGGCACGGCCAGGGAACTGGTGTCTTGCCTGATGGCCGCGCTTCACCGCGAAAACACGGCAGGCCGGCTGACTCTGCTGCACGGGCACCGCATCACCGCGCTGGATCACCAGGCCGGCCGCGTGTGCGGGGCCCTGGCGATCAACGAAGCCGACGGCGAGGAAGTGACCTTGGCGGCGCCTGCAGTCGTCATGGCCACCGGCGGCATCAACGGCAGCCACGAGGAATGCCGCGCCAACTGGCCGGCGGATCGCCCGATGCCCACGCAGATGCTGAACGGCGCCCACCCTTACGCCGACGGCCGCATGCATCACTGGGTGGCCGACCATCTCAAAGGGCAGATTACCCACGCCGGCGAAATGTGGAACTACGCGGCGGGGTTCGCGCACCCGTACCCGCATTTCCCCGGCCATGGGCTTTCCACCATCCCCTGCAAATCCGCCCTGTGGCTGAACCACCGGGGCGAGCGCATTGGCCCCGAACCTCTGGTTACCGGGTTTGATACCCACTGGCTGTGCCAGCGGGTGGCCGAACAGGAAAAACCCTGGACATGGCACCTGCTCAACTGGCGCATTGCCGCCAAGGAGTTTGCCATTTCCGGTGCCGAGCACAACGCCCGCATTCGCGACAAGCAGTTCCCTCAGTTCGTGAAAGAGCTGCTGCTGGGCAACCACAACCTGGTTCGGCAGATGCAGCACGAAAGCCGGGATTTCCTGGTGGCAGACAGCCTGGCCGAGCTGGCGGGTAAGATGAATGCGCTGACCTGTTCCCACGATGTCAGCCCGGCAACGCTGCAGGCCACGGCGGATGCCTTCGATGCCAACTTCACCAACGGCACCAGCCTGCACAACGACGCCCAGATCCGCATGATCCAGCACGCCCGGGAATGGAAGCCAGACCGACTTCGCACCTGCAAGCCCGCGCCGTTACAGAAATCCGGTGCCGGCCCCTACATTGCCATCCGCATGCAGCTGATTACCCGCAAGAGCCTGGGCGGCCTGCAAACCGATCTGCAGAGCCGCATCCTGAACGCCGGGGGCTCGCCGGTGCCAGGCCTGTACTGCGTGGGCGAAGCGGCCGGTTTCGGCGGCGGTGGCGCCAACGGCAAGCGCTCCCTGGAAGGCACCTTTTTGCCCGGCTGCATCCTGACAGCCCGGGCGGCGGTACGCGCCATTGTGGCGGGCGGCTGAACACCATGGCCGGCGTACTTAACCGAACACTCGAATTTTCAAAGGCGGGAGAACAACAATGACAAACGGCGCACAAGCCCTGATGAAAACCCTGGTGGATGCCGGCGTGGAGGTGTGCTTCAGCAACCCCGGCACCAGCGAGATGCACTTTGTGGCGGCCCTGGATGACGAGCCGAAGATGCGGGCCGTGCTGGCCCTGTTCGAGGGGGTGGCCACCGGTGCTGCCGACGGCTACGCCCGCATGGCCGACAAGCCGGCCGCCACCCTCCTGCACCTGGGCTGCGGGCTGGGCAACGGCCTGGCCAACCTGCACAACGCCCGCAAGGGCAAGGTGCCGGTGCTGAACATTGTGGGCGACCACGCCACCTACCACGTGAAGTACGACGCCCAGCTGCAGTCAGACATTGAGACCGTGGCCCGCAACGTCTCCCCGGGGTTTGTGCGTACCGCCAAGAGCACCGAAACCCTGTGCCAGGACGCCGCCGAGGCCATCGCGGCCGCCCGCACCGCACCCGGCCAGGTGGCTACGCTGATCCTCCCGGCCGATGTCTCCTGGGGCGAGGGCGGTGTGCCCAGCGCGCCTGTGGCGCCGCCAACACCTGAGCCCGCGGACGATGCCACCGTGGAAGCCATTGCCAAGGCCATTCGCTCCGGCAAGAAGACCGCGCTGCTGATGGGCGGCCACTCCCTGCGGGAGCCAAGCATGCTGGCAGCCGCCAAGCTGGCCGCCCACAGCGGCGTAACGTTGCTGGCGGAAACCTTTCCCACCCGCATGGAGCGGGGTTCGGGGCTACCCTACATTGAGAGGTTGGCCTACCTGGCCGAACTGGCCACGGTACAGCTCACCGATGTGGAACAGCTGATCCTGGTGGACGCCAAGGCGCCCGTCTCGTTCTTTGCCTACCCCGGCAAGAAGAGCTATCTGGTACCGGAGTCCTGCGAGGTGCATACCCTGGCCGCGCCGGACCAGGACATCCTGGCCAGCCTCAACAAACTGAACGAGGCCGTGGGCGCCAGCCAAGCCCAGCCGGTGCTGCAACCGGCCAAACGCCCGGGCCGCCCCCGCGGCAAACTCACTGCTGAAAAAGTCTGCAAGGCCGTGGGCGAGCTGATGCCGGAGAACGCCATCATTGTGGACGAGGGCATCACCTCCAGCCTCATGCTCTCGGTGATGACCGCAGGCGCCCCCCGCCACGACATGCTCACCCTCACCGGTGGCGCCATCGGCCAGGGCCTGCCCAACGCCGTGGGCGCCGCCGTGGCCTGCCCGGACCGGCCGGTAATCGCCCTGATCGGTGATGGCACCGCCATGTACACCATCCAGGCCCTGTGGACCATGGCGCGGGAACAACTGAACGTTACCTCCATCATCTTCAACAACGCCTCCTACTCGGTGCTGAACATCGAGCTGGAGCGGGTGGGTGCTGAGGAAGTGGGTAACAAGGCCAAATCCCAGCTGGACCTGCGCGGCCCGGTGATCAACTTTGCGGAAATGGCCAACGGCATGGGTGTGCATGGCGTGCGCGTGCACAGCGCCGAGGAAATGGCCAAGGCTCTGGAATACGCCCAGCGCATGCCGGGGCCGCATCTGATTGAGGCGATGATTCCGGAATCTCTCAGCGGCGTGAAACGCCGGGTGCTGCCCTGGATGCTGCGGGCGTTGCCAAGCCTGCCGGTGTCGGTATCGCGGGCGCTGAAGCGCAAGCTGGCGCCCTGAGTAAACTGGCCTAAGCGTCGTCCTCGCCGTTGTCTTCCGTGCGCTCTCCGGCTTTCTTTTTTGAGAAGTCGGCGTTGGAGAAGACTTCGGAGAGGATGGCCTGCTCGATGTAGCTGCGCTGGCCGGACTTGGCTGGCAGCCGCACCACCAGATGGATTTCGCTCGCGACCGGCGCCTGGATGGTCACCCTCGGGTCCACCGATGGCACTTCCAGCCCCCGCGAGACGCCCACTTTCTTCATGTATTTGCGCACTGCCTCAAGGTAGGGCGCACACTGCCTATTGGCCGCCTCCAGTAGCGCCTTCTGGGCACCCTGCCAATCGTCCTCGCGCTTGAACGGCACGGTGAACACGTGGAAATCCCAGTGGTCAGTGAAACTCTCGTTAATCACCGGTTCCGAGACAAACAGGGCATTGGGCAGAACAATCATCCGACCCGTTCGTTGATGCCCTGTTTTGCCTGGCCCCACCTCCAGGATGGTGGTGGCCAGCAGGGTCTGGTCGATCACGTCGCCCCGGAAATCCTTGATCTGTATCCGATCTCCCAGGTTGAACGAGCCAGCGCCGCTTTTCAGGATGGCCCCGGAGATGCACAGGATCAGCTCCTTGGTTGCCACCACAAAAGCGACGGCAATCGCGACAATCGACAGCGCCAGGGAACGAATCTGGTCGCCCCAGATCAGCGCCACACCCAGAACGCCGAGTAGCAGGAAGCCGTTGCGGAAGTTCACCAGCAGGCGACCGCGCAGCTCTGAGGAAGCCACGCTCCGGCGAATGAACCGGGCCGTCAGCGTCCGCATGATGATAATGGCCAGGATCAGCAGGGCCGTACTGACGAGGGGCCGCAACAGGGAAGCCGGCAGGGCCAGATTTTCCGGTATCAAAGAGATTTGTTCGAGCATGGAGCGAGTTCCTGACGTTCTGGTACGGGCCCATTGTCAGGGGAAAGCGGGGTGGTAACAAGTGAGGCTGCCCGAGGGCAAATAACGGCTTTGGTGATGCCGGTTTCCCCGGAGCACCCTGGGGCGCTCCGGGGACCGAGGGTGTTATAGCCAGGTCAGGCCGGCGCTGATGATAATGCCGGTAATGATCAACAGCATCAGGCAGTAGCCCATGATGTCCTTGGCCTTCAGCCCGGCAATGGCCAGCACTGGCAGGGCCCAGAACGGCTGCAGCAGGTTGGTCCAGGCATCACCCCAGGCTACCGCCATGGCCACCCGCGGAATATCCGCGCCCAGCTCCAGGGCCGCTGGCAGCATCACCGGCGCCTGCACGGCCCACTGGCCGCCGCCGGAGGGCACGAAGATATTTACCACGCCGGCACTGATAAAGCTCCAGAAGGGCAGGCTCTCGGCGCTGGCAATCGACACAAACCCGCTGGAGATGCTGGCGGCCAGGCCGGAGGCGGTCATCACGCTCATGATGCCGGCGTAGAACGGAAACTGGATAACAATCCCCGAACCACCCTTAACCGCCTCGTTCAGGCTGTCCAGCAGCCGCTTGGGGGTCTGGTGCAGGATGATGGCAATGAACAGGAACATGAAGTTCACGATGTTCAGGTTCAGGCCGCCGTTGTCCATGAAGTACTGGAAGATAAACGCCAGACCACTGAAGCCAATCAGCCAGGCCAGGGTGCGGCTGTTTTCCAGGTAATCGGCCGGGCGGTTGATCACCACGGAGGTGTCCGGCTCGTCGTCCAGTACTTTCGGGTCGGCGTAGATGCTGTCCCGCTCGGCCGGCAGCATCAGGCGGTTCACCAGCGGCACGATGATGAACAGGGCCACCACGATGGCCAGGTTAAAGAACGCGAAGATGGTTTCGCCGGTGCCGATGATGCCGATGGTTTGCTGGGTGAAGTGGCCCTCGGTGGCAATGGTCAGCGGAATGGAGCCCGCCAGGCCGCCGTGCCACACGATAAACCCGGAGTAGGCGCTGGCGATCAGCAGCGGGTAGTGAACGCGGATCTGGCGCGCCAGGGCCTTGGCGAACAGGGCGCCCACCACCAGGCCGAAGCCCCAGTTGATCCAGCTGGCAATCAGCGCGATGAAGGTCACCAGAACAATCGCCTGGCCCGGCGTTCTGGCCAGCCCCGCAATTTTGTTCAGGATTCCCCGCACCAGCGGCGTGCTGGCCATCATGAAGCCGGTGACCAGCACCAGCAACATCTGCATGGAGAAGGTAAGCAGGTTCCAGAAGCCGTTGCCCCACATCTCCACCACCGCCATCGGGCTGTGGCCTTCAAACACCATGGCAGCCACGAATGCCACCAGGGTCAGGATGATCACGAACAGGTAGGGGTCTGGCAGGTACTTGTCCACCAGGCTCACCATGGGTTTGGATGCTCTGTCTAGCATGCGATACCTCTTTGTTTTTTTGGGAACTTTTTGAGTGTAGCAAGCTAAACGAAAAGCACCTCATTCACCCATTAGGCTTTGGCAGTATTGTTTTTTGCCTCCATCAGGCGTTCAGATGTGAACCTTTGGCCCAGCGGCTATGCTTTTACAAAACGGTGACCGGTGGGACACGAATCGGCGACTGTGATTCGAGCCTCGCACGCCTGCATTGCCCGCCCGCATTGAGAGGTGATCATGACTGACACGGAAAAACGCCCGCTTTACATACCCTACGCCGGCCCTTCGTTGCTAGAACTGCCGTTGCTGAACAAAGGCAGTGCCTTCAGCCACGAGGAGCGCCTGGACTTCAACCTGATTGGCCTGTTGCCCCAGCACGTGGAAACCATCGAGGAGCAGGCGGAGCGGGCTTACAGGCAGTACCAGCTGTGCCAGAACGATCTCGATCGCCACATCACCCTGCGGGCGATTCAGGACGACAACGAGACCCTGTTTTTCCGCTTGCTGGAAGACCACCTGGAGGAGATGCTCCCGATCATCTACACCCCCACGGTGGGGGACGCCTGCCAGGAGTTCTCCAACATTTACCGCAACCACCGCGGCTTGTTCGTCTCCTACCCGGACCGGGAGCACCTGGACTACATCATGCACAGCGCCACCAAGCAGCGGGTGAAGGTGATCGTGGTTACCGACGGCGAGCGCATCCTCGGCCTGGGCGACCAGGGCATCGGGGGCATGGGCATCCCCATTGGTAAGCTCTCCCTCTATACCGCCTGTGGCGGCATCAGCCCGGCCAACACCCTGCCGATCATGCTTGACGTGGGCACCAACAACCAGGAGTTGCTGGACGACCCCATGTACATGGGCTGGCGGCACAAACGCATCGGCCAGAAAGAGTACGACGCCTTCGTGGCCGACTTCCTGGCGGCGGTGAAGCGACGCTGGCCCGACGTGCTGGTGCAGTTTGAGGACTTTGCCCAGACCAACGCCATGCGGCTGCTGAACAAGTATCGCGACGAAGCCTGCTGCTTCAACGACGACATCCAGGGTACCGCCTCGGTGTGCCTGGCCACGCTGCTGGCGGCCTGCAAGGCCAAGAACGAGAAAATCAGCGAGCAGACCGTGGCCTTCGTGGGCGCGGGTTCTGCCGGCTGTGGCATTGCCGAGCAGGTGATTGTCGCCATGACCAGCGACGGGATGTCCGAGCAGGAGGCGCGCAAGCGAATCTTCATGGTGGATCGGGACGGCCTATTGACCACCGATCAGGAGGGCCTGCAGGATTTCCAGAAAGCGCTGGCGCAAGACCCGGAACGCATCAAGGACTGGCAGGGCCGGGAATTGATCGACGTGGTCAAGCAGGCAAAGCCCACGGTGCTGATTGGCGTTTCTGGCCAGCCCGGCCTGTTCACCGAAGAGGTCATCAAAACGCTCCACGGACACTGTGACCAACCGGTGGTGATGCCCCTCTCGAACCCGACCTCCAGGGTTGAGGCCACACCCGAAGATATCCTGAAGTGGACCAAAGGCAAGGCCCTGGTGGCCGCTGGCAGCCCCTTCAAACCGGTGGAACTGGACGGCAAAACCTACGCCATTGCCCAGTGCAACAACGCCTACATCTTCCCGGGTATCGGCCTGGGCGTGGTGGCCGCCGGAGCCTCACGGGTGACCGATGCCATGCTCACCGCCGCCTCCAACGCCCTGGCCAAGCAGGCGCCGATTGTGCAGGGCACCGGCACCGAGCTGCTGCCGAAGCTGCGCGACATCCAGGACATCAGCCGCGCTATCGCCTTCGACGTGGCCAAACAGGCCCAGGAAGAAGGCGTGGCGCTAGGCTCCGATGACGACACCATTCGCCAGTCCATCGAGCGCAATTTCTGGCGACCGCGGTACCGGAGTTACCGCAGGCGCGCGGTTTGATGTGAGGAAGAAGGAGCCCGGCTACGGGCTCCGGTGATCGCCGCCGGTTAGTGAACGGCGGTCTTGGAAAACACGTTGATCACCGCAACACCGCCGATGATCATGGCCATGCCGATCACGCTGGCGGCATCCAGAGTCTGGCCGTAGATCAGCCAGCCGATCAGCGCCACCAGCACAATGCCCAACCCGGCCCAGATGGCGTAGGCCAGGCCAACGGGAATGTCCTTCAGGCTGATCGACAGGAAATAGAACGCCACCGAGTAACCGGCAATCACCAGCAGGCTGGGCCACAGCCGGGTGAAGCCCTCGCTGGCTTTGAGGCCGGAGGTGGCCACCACCTCGGCAACGATGGCGACACCCAGAAAAATCCAGCTCTTCAACATGCTCAACTCCTGCACCGGGTTGCTCACGCCCGCACTCACGGGCCCTGATCTGAAAACCCGCCAGTCTAGCAAACCCCACAGGCGGCAAGCCGTGCGTGAAAAACCGGATGTGCAAACAGGTATCCGTTACTCCGGCCAGATGGCGGGCCACTGGCCGTGGGCCTGGATAAACTGCTCGATGGGCTTGCTCCGGTAACCGGAATCGTACCGGGCTTTAACGCTGGGGTGCACCCAGGTGGGGTTGGTCTCCGGCGGCGGTATCTCACGCACGCGCTTGCCCAGCAGCTTGTACTTGCCCTTGTACTCGTTATGCTGCTCGGCGCTGGGGTGCGTCTGCGTGGGAAGGTGATCGTTGAACACCAGAGCCTGCTTCTGCGCCTCCTCTTTCATCCACAGCAGGGGGATATCCGCCAGGGTACGGCCCTGTTTGTCTGGCCCGTAGCCGCCGCCCACGTCGGAATGCACGCCAGCAAACCACACCTGCTCGAGATCGGTACCCTCGCGCGGGTCCCACAGCGTGGGCTCGAAATCCTCCCGCTGTTCATCCAGCGAGAGCGCATGGCGGGCCACGTGGATGTTGCTGCCGATCTTGCGGTCGTAGAACAGATCCCGATCCTTGATCAGCCCAAAAAAGGTAAAGGGCAGACCCAGTGCACCCACCGTATCCCACACGCCCACAAACTTGATGGGCGTGCGCTGCTCCACCGAATGGCGGGCCTTCCACTCCATCGAGTGATCACCGTTGGCGGTGTGCTTCTTCGTCTTGTAGAGCCGGAACGCCTCCTCGATCAGGCTGGCGTTTTCCTTCCGGAGAATACTGCAGTTATTGATCATCCCGCACAGGCTGCGGGCGGTGTAGGCGCCCCGACTGAAGCCGAACAGGAAGATGTCATCACCGGGCTCGTAGTTGTGCACCAGAAACCGGTAGCCATCCATCACGTTCTTCTCCAGCCCGTACCCGGTGGCGCCGGCGCGAATCTCATCGTGATAGGAGCCGATGCCCCAGTCATAAAACACCACCTGCTCCACTCCGTGACCATCGGTGGGCCGGATGGCGCGGGCAAACTGCAGAACATTGGTGGGGAAATCCTCGCCCAGGATCTCCTCCGGGCGGTTCCAGGTGCCATCAAAGCAGATAGCGATCCGTTTCATGGGGGTGACCTCCTGTCACATGCCTTCCTTTCAGACTATCGTCGTTTATGGATCCTGCCAGTGCCTGGGCAATATATTGGTAGCCTCGCTGCCCCGGGTGGTAACCGTCACTGGCGAGCAGCCCCGGATCGGTAATCACCGGGTAGTGCAGGTAACCAAAATCCGCCGGGGACCGCCGAGCGAGACGAACGTAGACTGTATCCAGCTGCCGTGCCCGCCAGCCCACCACGTACCGCAGCGGTGCCGGCAGCGCGGTAAACAGGTGCATGGGCGGTACGCTCAGAAGCTGCAAGGGACTGGCATAACGGACTGCCAGCCACTGGCGCAATTCGATCAACTGCCGGCGGAAACGAAAGCGGGGCGTGAATCCCGTGGTGTCGTTCACCCCCATGCTCAGCAGCACCACGTCTGCCTCCGGCAGCTCGGCTTTTTTCAACGCCACGATCAGATCACCAAGCCGAACGCCGTTAATACCAAACGTATGCCAGGCAACCGTCTGGCCCGTGCGCTCATGAATCCGCCGCGCCAACTGGCTGGCCAGCCCCTGCTCGTGGGTTTCAACACCGACACCGGCAGCCGTGGATTCACCAATCACCAGGATACGCTTCGCCGGTAACCCCAACCCGTACTGGCCAGCCCTGGGCCCCCCAGCCTCCGGCAGCCTGGGCGTGCTGCGCCGTACCCGCTTGCCCTGGTAGAGCAGCACCGGAAAGAGCAGGGCAGTGGTCAACCAGAAGGGAAGGTGCATGGTGCGGCTCCGGAGTCGTCCGTTATCAAGCGAATGGGTGCAGGGCCATATCATCGCCGTTAAGTGGACATTAATTACAGGCACCCATGATACGGTCACCCGCCCGGAGTTATACGAACGCGTTCGCAAAAGTCCGAGGCATTTCCTGAGAAATTGAGGTAACTATCTGATAGGGTTGAAATGTTAGGAATCGACGGCTGGTGTTATACGCCCATCGGGGCAGCCAGAGTGGAGTGCCTGCGGGCGTATAACTCCGATGATAGTTGTGGCAATGAGTGGGTAAGGTGCTAGTTTTGTTGGGGAATCCCCATTTTTGGGGGATTGGTTGGATGGAGTTTTACGAATGGGTGATATACGAACGCGTTCGTATAATTAGCTGTTATGTCAGAAGCTATATGAAGAAATTGACCGCTTTATTGCTGAGTATGTTTATGTCAAATGCCACCGCAGATGAGCAATGGATAGCTCAAATCACAGAGGCTCATAACTTCCTGTCGGAGCGTCAAAACGTTTTGATGGAAGATTATAAGTTGGGAGAACATGAGCGTTTCGATTGGGACCAAGATACGAGTTCACTGGTTTTTTCCAACGATGGCGTTCCCGCTGTCGTGGCCAAAGTTCAGTTCGTAGGGTCAATTTCAACCAGGTCCAACACTTGGCTGTGGTCTTGGGCCAACCCCTCAATCATCGATGAAGCCAAAGATCAAATGTACCGAGTGAGAAGCTTTGGCGAAAAGCACGGTTACGATGCGCTCACCGTTGATAAATGGGAAGGTGATGAGGTTGATGGTTGGGAAATGACCTCAATAGCGGCTTTTGTTTTGAACGCCAAAGGGGCTTATCGAACCAGTGTTGATAATGGATTCACCTACATGGTCATCACAGACATCGAGTGGGTGCAAAACTAGACATAACCAAGGGCTGCAGCGGACCGGTATTCCGGCGCGGTGCGCCTCCAAACCGGCCGCTGAGCCCAGGCGTTAGTCACATGAATGAAGGGAGTTCTATGACACCTCAAGGGATTACGGTAGTGGCGATAAAATTCTTTGCCCTTTATCTGGGGTTCAACATTCTTTGGTATGCCCCAACAATCAGCGTCTATGTTTCAACCTACACAGAGCTATTGGAAACCAGCTCGACTCAAAATTTCCTTATCTATTTGGTCGCAATTTTCATCGCCATAGGGTTAATCGCTGCGGTGGGGATGATCTTGGTTGCCAACTCGATCATTCGAAAAGTCCCAACTGACCCAATTGAAACTACTGAAGGTTTTTCTCCACAACTCCTTTTCCAGCTCATAGGTCTGTACTTCGTTGTAACGGCGCTATCCGAATTTCCCATGGCAACTCTTCAAGCTTTTCAGGGAAACACCGAACCGGTGACAAGTTCGATGTATTTTGGCGGCTCGTTGGTTCAGTTCGCGATTGGCCTTTATTTAGTCATCAAGCCTGGATCATGGCTTGGATGGTTCTCTAAAGGGGAGCGCTCGGTCCGTGCTGACTAACCAGTCAATTAAGTTCGTGCCCGGCCTATCGGCCGTCCACCGGACGCCCCTGTCGGGGCGCCGCTTATCATTGGCGTTAAATTCAGGGAGGAATATGAAACATTTTCTTTTGGCTTCTACAGTTGTTTTGTCTGCTTGCTCTGAGCCACCACCAGGCTGTGATAGTGACTTTGCCCAAATGGTTGGCGAGGCAGTTTCATCAGGGGAAATTTCCAGCGTGCTCGACATGTATTACATGGAGGGAGTCGACGAGTTCACCCGTGATTCAATTAAACGAAGCTTTGAGCGGAACTTCGAAAAAACCGTTGTTGGCACTGAGATTGTCGACTTCCCGGAAGACGGTTTGACCGAGTATGAGATGAACGGCGTACGCTACAAAATAAACCTAAAGCCCGAGAAAGAGCTCATTATTCATTTTGCAGAAGAGACGGACGGTGAGGGTGGTATACATCAGAGTTCGATGAGCCTGCCACTTGGAGAGTACGAGGGCCATTGTTACATAGCGACGGCAGCGAAAGTCTCGGATTGAATTTAACCAAGTGGTCAACGGGACGCCTACTACGCTGCGCTCCGTAGCCGCCCATTACCACCGGCGTTAT